>NZ_WJRS01000013.1:0-174054 GCF_028895205.1 Pseudomonas sp. ITEM 17296
GAACCTGGGCTCACAGCCTTTGCAGGCTCTGCTGAACCTGGGCTCACAGCCTTCGAAGGCTCTGCTGAACCTGTGGGAGCGGGTTTACCCGCGAAGAGGCCGGTGCAGGATTAATCAGTCAGGTGCGCTTGCTGAACTGTGCCAGCGCAGGCAAAAGCTGCTTGTCGATCGCCTGGCGCACCGCCGGCAATATCGTCGCGCTGCCGGTATACATCTGCTCGACCATGCCCTTCAGCGCCTTTGCATTGGGCTCGGTCAGCCCACGCACTACCGCCTCGCAGGCCTGCTCGGCGCTGGCCCCGGCGGGGATGTCGAAACCGCGCGCGCGCAGGTGGCCGGCGAGGTCGTCCTGGTCAATCAAATCCGCATGCATCATGGCTGTTGTCCCTTTTATCGCTAAGCGAGTGCTGCTGTGATTTACGACCGATTCTGTGTCCACCGCGACATGCCCGCAAGGGCAGAATGTCGCAATGGCTGCTTTGGCTAAGAACAGGTCGTTTACGGCTAAATCACCCGCCCCTGAAGTGCGCACACTCAAGCCATCTACCGCAACGGAGGGTTTGGTCACCCTCGCTCGTGCACAGTGGATGTTGCTCGCTCTTGGCCCCGGATGCTCACGGCTTTCCGGGGTTATTTTTTGCCCATACTTCGCTGTTTTCCATGCCGCTACCTGACATTTCTGCCAGGTGACTAGCCTGCGTGTTACCTGCTCTGCTAGAGGCGATGGACTTCCAGTGGAGTGGAATTATGAAAATATTTGCCTATAGGGCATGGCTCGTCATCGCAGGGTGCGCGTTGCTAGCAGCTTGCTCGTCATCGACACCGCCAGAGAGCGGAACTTCAAGCCCGGTTAAGCAATTGTTCACGCTTGAACCCACCCCAGATCGCAGTACGCTGCAGAAAACAGCCACGGGGTATCTGGCGACTCTGTTGGCGAACCCAGCTAACGAGGAAATAACGCTGGTTGACGCCAATGCGGAGTTGATCAACAACAGCACTCAGCATTTGGCAGTGACATTGCCCGATGGTAAAACAGCTCAATTCAACGTGCGCGACTTTAGTTCTATGGCCGGTGGTTACGAAGGCTGGGTGGGTTATAAAGGTTCAGCGTGGAAGCTGAATCACCCTTCACCTGCTGAGATCGATTTTGACCCTCGCTATTACCTGTCGATCGTGCGCCACGGCACCCAGTTGGTCGGTAACTTGATCGTGGATAACCAGCGCTATCAACTGGAATCCCTCGGAGGCAGGCAGCATGCGTTAATAAAGGTTGACAGTTCGAAGTTGCCGCCTGAAGACAGTCAGGGTCCACAGGGGCATGCAAATGAAGTATCGGCAGTCAAGACTAATCTACCGCCGAAATCGGCACACAGTACGATCAGGTTGCTGTTTGTCACTACCAATCAGGCCCGCGCTAACAATCCAAACTACCGTGCCGCGCTGATCCTGGGATTGCGGGATGCCAATCAAATCGCAAAAAATAGCCAGGTCGCTATAACGTATGAATTAGCTGGTTTTATGGACGCTAATCACGATGAGACCGGCAAAGATTTTGTCACGCTTCTCAATGATCTGACGTACCGGATGCCGGAGGTGAAAGTTGTGCGGGATCGGCTGCGCGCTGATCTCGTCTCGATGTTAGTGGCTAATAACGAGCTGTGTGGTGGCGGTAAACCGGGCCCAGAAAAACATTTAGGGTTTTCGGCAATCAATTGCATCTCTTCATTGGCGCACGAGATCGGTCACAACTTCGGTATGTCCCATAGCTGGAACGGTGAAAGTAATACCTACACGCATGGATATCAGTATAAACCTGCGTCGGGCTCCCTCAGGTTCCGCACACAGATGGCTTACGATTGCAGTCCGGCCTGCCCTAGGCAAATGTTCTTCTCCAATCCACGCTTGAGTTATCAAGGGCAAGCACTGGGTACGGTAGCTAACCATGATGTTGCTAGAGCGATTAATGAACGCAGAGAAACGGTCGAGAACTTCTACCCTCCCTTTACTGGAAAGAAAGTCGCAAATGTCGCACGCGTCAAATTAGGGCTTCCAGCCTGCTTGACGGTTACATCAAGTGGTGCGCTGACTTTTGCGGATTGCGGAAGTATCAGTGAAAGTAATTTTTGGTACTGGAACAACAGTTTGTGGACGACAATCCGCGTCCAGCAAGGCGATACTTCATCATGCCTTCAATGGACGGCAAATGGTGATGCAGCAGGCATGGGTGCATGCTCAGGTATGCGTTCAAGCTTTAATTTTGAGGACGGGTTGATTAAGTTCTCACTCTTTGGTATCTCCAACTGCCTGGAAGGTAATGAAAGAAGTGACAGCCCTCTATTCAGCAATTGCTCTGAGAGGGATGATGTTCTATGGATGGCTCTACCCTATTAGGGAGCAGGTGGGGCTGCCGTTCCTGGTTTGGACGTCGCCCCACCCGCATTACCGTGGCAACAGGCCAATGATGCGGCCGACGTAGGCGGGTGGTGGAATGCCGTATTGGAGCTTCGTTAGGCGTTGTATGCACTCGGTGGTCACATCACCGAATGGAGATGCCTTCGATGCTTTCAAGCAGACGTGCAATAACATCTGTTCACTGGCTGCCAAAGGCCCCTCAACATTTTCGCTGTGCAAGCTGTGATAAACATGCAAGCGCTTGTGATCAAAACCGATGATCTGCGTTTGCACATACACCTCGGTACCCAGCTTCACTTCGTGCAGGTAGTTGATGTGCGCCTCCAAGGTGAACAGGGAATGCCCACTTTGCCCGCGGCTGTCGGCATCCAGGCCGATACGCTCCATCAATGCATCGGTGGCATAGCTGAAAATCAGCAGGTAATAGGCATCGCGCAGGTGCCCGTTGTAATCCACCCAGTCCTCCTGGACCGGGGTGCGGTAGGTGATCAGTGCGGGCATTGCAGTCTCCTCAATCGCCAAAGGCCATGCCGTGCTTGGCCTTGCTGGTTTTCACCGCGTCCAGCACTGCCAGCAGGGTGTCATCACGGTAGCGCTCCAGCGCCGCAATACTGCGTTCGCCCAGTTGGTCCGAGGTGCCGTCCACAACATCGTCGATCAGCTTGTCGGTCAACTCGGGGGCTGGCAAGTAGGTCCAGGGCAGTTTCAGCGCCGGGCCGAATTGCGACATGAAGTGGCGCATGCCGGCATCGCCACCGGCCAGGGTATAGGTGAGGAAGGTGCCCATGAACGACCAGCGCAGGCCGGCACCAAAGCGGATTGCATCGTCGATCTCGCCGGTGGTCGCCACGCCGTCGTTGACCAAGTGCAGCGCCTCGCGCCACAGCGCTTCGAGCAGGCGGTCGGCAATGAAGCCGGGGACTTCCTTGCGCACATGCAGCGGGCGCATGCCGAGGGCGGTGTAGATGGTTTTTGCCGCATCGATGGCCTCTGGCGAGGTGCGCTTGCCGCCGACGATTTCGACCAGCGGCAGCAGGTAGACCGGGTTGAAGGGGTGGCCAACCACGCAACGTTCAGGGTGGGTGGATGACTCGTAGAATTCACTGGGCAACAGGCCCGAGGTGCTGGAGCCGATGATCGCATCAGGCTTGGCCGCAGCGCTGATCTTCGCGTGCAGGTCGAGCTTGAGGTCCAGGCGCTCTGGCGCGCTTTCCTGGATGAAGTCGGCGTCCCGCACGCAGGCTTCGATGGTGCTGACGAAGGTCAAACGTTGCGGCGATGCGCCTGGCGCCAGGCCTTGTTTTTCCAGCGCCGGCCAGGCGTTGGCGATGCGCTTGCGCAGGGCCTGCTCGGCGCCGGGGGCTGGGTCCCAGGCGACGACATCCAGGCCGTGGGCGAGGGCGCGAGCGACCCAGCCGCTGCCGATCACGCCACTACCCAGGGCGGCGAAGGTCTTGATCTTGGTGATGAAAGGCATAGCGGTCTCCTGTGGGATCAGCGGCGTTTGAGGTTCATTTTTTCCCGGCCCTCGGCCGGGGTCAGCACGCGGGCGCCGAGGCGGGAGATGATCTCCACGGCGCGCTCGACCAGCTGGCCGTTGCTGGCCAGCACGCCACGGTCCAGGTACAGGTTGTCTTCCAGGCCGACGCGCACGTTGCCGCCCAGCAGCACGGCCTGCGCGGCCATGGGCATCTGCATGCGGCCGATGCCGAAGCCGGCCCAGGTGACGTTGGCGGGCAGGTTGTCGACCATGGCCTTCATGGTGGTGGTGTCGGCCGGCGCGCCCCATGGGATGCCCAGGCACAGCTGGAACAGCGGGTCGTCGAGCAGGCCTTCCTTGATCATCTGCTTGGCGAACCACAGGTGGCCGGTGTCGAAGATTTCCAGCTCGGCTTTCACGCCCAGCTCGGTGATGCGCTTGGCACCGGCGCGCAGTTGGGCCGGGGTGGAGACGTAGATCGAATTGCCGTCGCCGAAGTTGAGGGTGCCGCAGTCGAGGGTGCAGATTTCCGGCAGCAGCGCTTCGACGTGGGCCAGGCGCTCCAGCGGGCCGATCAGGTCGGTGCCTGGGCCGAATTCCAGGGGCGTTTCGCCTGGGCCGATTTCCAGGTCGCCGCCCATGCCGGCGGTGAGGTTGACGATGATGTCCACGTCGGCTTCGCGGATGCGTTCCATGACTTCGCGGTACAGGTTCACGTCGCGGCTGAAGCGGCCGGTTTGCGGGTCGCGGACGTGGCAGTGGACCACGGTGGCGCCGGCTTTGGCGGCTTCGACGGCGGCTTCGGCGATCTGCTTGGGGGTGACTGGGACCAGGTGGCTTTTGGAGGCGGTGTCGCCGGCACCGGTGAGGGCGCAGGTGATGATGACGTCGTGGTTCATAGCGGTTCCTTGTGATGTCGGTTCTGGCCTTTTCGCGGGTAAACCCGCTCCCACAGGGGAACGTGATGTCCCTGGCATGCGCTGTACCTGTGGGAGCGGGTTTACCCGCGAAGCGGCCGGATCAGTTGGCGGTAAGCTTGAGGTTGTCCGCAGCGGGCTTGCCATCGAAGGTGGTCACACCTTCAAGCCAGCGGGCCTTGTCCTCGGGGTGGTCCTTGAGCCACTGGCGGGCCGACTCCAGCGCGTCCTTGTGGTCGAGCAGCGGCTGCATCATGCGGCTCTCGTCCTCGGCGCTGAAATTCAGGTTGGCCAGCAGGCGGTGAGCGTTGGGGCAGCGTTCGGCGTAGTCCGGCGCGGTGACCGTCCACACCGTGGCGCGGCCTTCGTCAGGGCCGAGCGCGTCCTGGCTGTCGCCCAGGTAGGCCATGTCGATGTTCACGTTCATGGGGTGCGGCGCCCAGCCGAAGAACACCACCGCCTCCTTGCGCCGCACGGCACGGTCGACCGCGGCGAGCATGCCGGCCTCGCTGGACTCGACCAGCTGGAACTTGCCCAGGCCGAACTGGTTCTTGGCGATCATCGCCTTGATCTGGGTATTGGCCCCCGAGCCGGGCTCGATGCCGTAGATTTTCCCACCCAGTTCCTTTTCGAACTTGTGAATGTCGGCGAAGGTCTTCAACCCCTTGTCGGCCAAGTACTTTGGCACTGCCAGGGTCGCCCGGGCGTCTTCCAGGCTCGGCTTGTCGAGCACCTTGACCTGCTTGGCGTCGATGAACGGGGTGATGGTCTGGGTCATGATCGGGTTCCAGTAACCCAGGAACATGTCCAGGCGTTTGTCGCGGATGCCGGCAAAGATGATCTGCTGCGAAGCGCTGGTCTGCTTGGTCTGGTAACCCAGGCCGTCGAGCAGTACCTGGGCCATGGCGCTGGTGGCGATGACGTCGGTCCAGTTGACCACGCCCAGGCGCACGTTCTGGCAGGCGGCGGGCTCGGCGGCTAGAAGCGGGGTAGAGACGATGCTGCTCACGGCAAGGGTCAACAGGCTGCGGCGGATCAAGCTGTGCATGGTGGCTCTCCATCGGCAGTGCATATTGTTATGGGGATCGGTCTCTCTGGACCGTGTGAACACGCTACGCTGCTGTCGGGGTGGAAAATCGCACCCTGGCGACCAACACTTGCACCCTGGCGACCACCTTCACTGTGGAGCGATGTAATGCCGCAGATCATTCATTTCCTGTTGTTACCCGGCTTCTCGGCCATGGGCTTTATCAGTGCCCTGGAGCCGCTGCGTGTGGCCAACCGCTTCAAGGGCCCGTCGTATCGCTGGCAGGTGCTGAGCCTGGATGGCGGCGCGGTGCAGGCCAGCAATGGGATGTCGGTGAACGCCGATGCGGCATTGGGCGCGGGCGAGGCGGGGGGCATTTTGCTGATCGTCGCAGGCTTCGAGCCTTTGGCCTGTTATGGGCCGCCGCTGCAGCAGGCGCTGCGCCGTCTCGATCATGACGGGGTGATATTGGGTGGCATCGATACCGGGGCGGTGGTGCTGGCCGAGGCGGGCTTGCTCGACGGCCACCGCGCGACCGTGCACTGGGAGGCGCTTGAAGCGTTTAAGGAAAATTACCCAGGTTTGCAGGCGACCCAAGAGTTGTTCGAAATCGACCGGCGGCGCATCACCTGCGCGGGCGGCACCGCCTCGATCGACCTGATGCTCGACCTGATTGCGCAAGCCCACGGCAGTGAGCTGGCGGTGCAGGTGTCGGAGCAGTTCGTGCTCGGGCGTATCCGCCCGCGACAAGACCACCAGCGCATGCAGATCGCCAGCCGCTATGGCATCAGCAACAAGAAGCTGGTGAAAGTGATTGGCGAGATGGAGCGCAATACCGAACAGCCTTTGAATACCCAAGTGCTGGCCGATGCGGTGCAGGTAACGCGGCGGCAGCTGGAGCGGTTGTTTCGGCTGCACCTGGACGACACGCCCAGCGGGTTTTACCTGCGGCTGCGGTTGGACAAGGCGCGGCAGTTGTTGCGCCAGACCGACATGAGTGTGCTGGAGGTGGGGGTCGCGTGTGGGTTTGAGTCGGCGTCGTACTTTACCCGCTGTTACCGGGCGCGGTATCAGCGGTGCCCGCGGGAGGACAGATTAGCCCGGGCGGTTTGAGGTTCATGTGGGAGCGGCCTTGCGTCGCGAAAGGCCGCTCCCACAGAACCGATACTCGTTACTGCTGCCCGATAGACTGCAGGTACTCCGACCGGTCATCACTGCGCTGCGCCACACAGGTGCCCCACGCCGCCTCGAACGCCTTGCTCCCAGGCTTCTCGGCAAAGGTCTCGACCTTGCAATCGGCATCGCGCAGCTGGGCCCAGAGTTTTTCCGCCGCCTCCATGCGCCCCACCAAGGCATTGGCCTGGTCGGCTTCGTCGGCATACTGGTCGCGAATGCGCTGGATCAAGTCATCGTAAGCCGACTTCAGCTCCCGCTCGGCCGTCTGCTTGTTGAAGGCCGCGCACGCGTACGTCTGTTGGTCGGTCTCGACGTTGTCGCACGGGGTGCTTTCTTCCTCGCCGGCCTGGGCGCCCGACACGACGGCCAGCAGTACCAGGCATGCCATTGATTTCATCCTTTATCTCCTCAACAGGCTGACGAATCGCAGGGATTCTCGCTCAGCCGAAGGCAACGCGGTAGCTCCCTGACGAAATGTTCATGAAAGCGAGCAAAATGTCGTTATCGAGACTGCCTCTCATCGCCAGATAGCGTCGCAGAGGGCCTGTTGTCGCGCATTGACGCTTTCGGCAAACCCCCTGTCGTTTTTGCATCGGGGCGCCTCGGGGCACAGGCATATGCTGGCCCCAAAGCGCCGGCACAACGTTCGGCGTGACCCAACTCAATAAAAGGGGACAGCCTGATGAGCCCAGCCGAATTACACGCCGACAGCATCGTCATCGACGGTTTGATCATTGCCAAATGGAACCGCGAGCTGTTCGAAGACATGCGCAAAGGCGGCCTGACTGCGGCCAACTGCACGGTGTCGGTCTGGGAAGGGTTCAAGGCCACGGTCGACCAGATCGCCTCCAGCCAGAAGCTGATCCGCGACAACAGCGACCTGGTCATGCCGGTGCGCACCACCGCCGACATCCGCAAGGCGAAAGAACTGGGCAAGACCGGCATCCTCTTCGGCTTCCAGAACGCCCACGCGTTCGAAGACCAGATCGCCTACGTGGACGTGTTCAAGCAGCTGGGCGTGGGCATCGTGCAGATGTGCTACAACACCCAGAACCTGGTCGGCACCGGCTGCTACGAGCGTGACGGCGGCCTGTCGGGCTTCGGCCGCGAGATCGTCGCCGAGATGAACCGCGTTGGCATCATGTGCGACCTGTCGCACGTGGGCTCCAAGACTTCTGAAGAAGTCATCCTCGAATCGAAGAAGCCGGTCTGCTACTCCCACTGCCTGCCGTCGGGGCTCAAGGAGCACCCGCGCAACAAGTCGGACGAAGAGCTGAAATTCATCGCCGACCACGGCGGCTTCGTTGGCGTGACCATGTTTGCGCCGTTCCTGGCCAAGGGCATCGATTCGACCATCGACGACTACGCCGAAGCCATCGAATACACCATGAACATCGTCGGTGAAGACGCCATCGGCATCGGCACCGACTTCACCCAGGGTCACGGGCAGGACTTCTTCGAATACCTGACCCACGACAAGGGCTACGCCCGTCGCCTGACCAACTTCGGCAAGATCATCAACCCGCTGGGCATTCGCACCGTTGGCGAGTTCCCCAACCTCACCGAGACCTTGCTCAAGCGCGGCCACTCCGAGCGTGTGGTGCGCAAGATCATGGGCGAGAACTGGGTAAACGTCCTCAAGGATGTCTGGGGCGAGTAAGCCGCTCTCCAAGCCTGAAAGCCCCTGCCAGCAACGCCGGGGCATCCCAATAAAAAATTTTATGGAGTTGAGTTTCCATGGCCAAGATCGCCCCGCAATTGCCAATCGAAGTCGACAGTGAGACCGGTGTCTGGACCAGCGACGCCTTGCCGATGCTGTACGTGCCACGCCATTTCTTCGTTAACAACCACATCGGTATCGAGGAAGTGCTGGGCGCCGACGCCTATGCCGAGATCCTCTACAAGGCGGGCTACAAGTCGGCCTGGCACTGGTGTGAAAAAGAAGCCGAGTGCCATGGCCTGGAAGGCGTGGCGGTGTTCGAGCATTACATGAAGCGCCTGTCCCAGCGTGGCTGGGGCCTGTTCGAGATCCAGGACATCGACCTGGACAAAGGCACCTGCAGCGTCAAGCTCAAGCACTCCGCCTTCGTCTACGTGTACGGCAAGGTTGGCCGCAAGGTCGACTACATGTTCACCGGCTGGTTCGCCGGCGCAATGGACCAGATTCTCGCTGCCCGTGGCAGCAAGATCCGCACCGTGGCCGAGCAGGTCTATGGCGGGTCGGAAGAAGGCCACGAAGATGGCCTGTTCGTTACAAAGCCGTTGTAAGCCGGAGATAGCGTCATGGCATTCGAAGCAATGTTCCAGCCGATCCAGATCGGCAAACTGACCATCCGCAACCGCGTGCTCAGCACCGCGCACGCCGAGGTCTACGCCACTGACGGCGGCATGACGACCGACCGCTATGTGAAGTACTACGAAGAGAAGGCCAAGGGCGGCATCGGCCTGGCGATCTGCGGCGGCTCGTCCGTGGTCGCCATCGACAGCCCGCAAGAATGGTGGGCGTCGGTCAACCTGTCGACCGACCGCATCATTCCGCACTTCCAGAACCTGGCCGACGCCATGCACAAGCATGGCGCCAAGATCATGATCCAGATTACCCACATGGGCCGTCGCTCGCGTTGGGACGGCTTCAACTGGCCGACCCTGATGTCGCCGTCGGGTATCCGTGAACCCGTGCACCGCGCCACCTGCAAGACCATCGAGGTGGAAGAGATCTGGCGGGTGATCGGCAACTACGCGCAGGCTGCGCGTCGTGCCAAAGAAGGCGGCCTGGACGGCGTCGAACTGTCGGCCGTGCACCAGCACATGATCGACCAGTTCTGGAGCCCGCGGGTCAACAAGCGTACCGACGAATGGGGCGGTACGTTCGAAGGCCGCATGAAGTTCGGCATGGAAGTGCTCAAGGCTGTGCGCGCCGAGGTCGGTGACGACTTCTGCGTGGGCATGCGTATCTGCGGCGACGAATTCCACCCCGATGGCCTGAGCCACGAGGACATGAAGCAGATCGCCGCCTATTACGACGCGACCGGCATGCTCGACTTCATCGGCGTGGTGGGCTCGGGTTGCGACACCCACAACACCCTGGCCAACGTTATCCCGAACATGAGCTACCCGCCGGAGCCGTTCCTGCACCTGGCGGCCGGCATCAAGGAAGTGGTCAAGGTCCCGGTGCTGCACGCGCAGAACATCAAAGACCCCAACCAGGCCACGCGCATCCTCGAAGGCGGCTATGTCGACATGGTCGGCATGACCCGCGCGCACATGGCTGACCCGCACCTGATCGCCAAGATCAAGATGGGCCAGATCGACCAGATCAAACAGTGCGTCGGTGCCAACTACTGCATCGACCGCCAGTACCAAGGCCTGGATGTACTGTGCATCCAGAACGCCGCGACCTCCCGTGAATACATGGGCGTGCCGCACATCATCGAGAAGACCACCGGTGTCAAACGCAAGGTGGTGGTGGTTGGCGCCGGCCCAGCCGGCATGGAAGCCGCCCGCGTGGCGGCCGAGCGCGGCCACGACGTGACCTTGTTCGAGAAGAAAGACCAGATCGGCGGGCAGATCACCATCGCCGCCAAGGCACCGCAGCGCGACCAGATCGCCGGTATCACCCGCTGGTACCAACTGGAACTGGCACGCCTGAAAGTCGACCTGCGCCTGGGCACCGCTGCCAGCGTGGACGCGATCCAGGACCTGCGCCCGGACGTCATCGTGCTGGCGGTGGGCGGCCATCCGTTCGTCGAGCAGAACGAGCACTGGGGCGCGGCCGAAGGGCTGGTGGTCAGTAGCTGGGACGTGCTCGATGGCAAGGTTGCGCCGGGCAAGAACGTGCTGGTGTACGACACCATCTGCGAGTTCACCGGCATGTCGACGGCGGACTACATTGCCGACAAGGGCAGCCAGGTCGAAATCGTCACCGACGACATCAAGCCAGGCGTGGCCATGGGCGGCACGACCTTCCCGACCTACTACCGCAGCATGTACCCCAAAGAAGTGATCATGACCGGCGACATGATGCTGGAAAAGGTCTACCGCGAAGGCGACAAGCTGGTGGCGGTGCTGGAGAACGAATACACCGGTGCCAAGGAAGAACGCGTGGTCGATCAGGTAGTGATCGAGAACGGCGTGCGCCCTGACGAGGAGCTGTACTACGCGCTGAAGGATGGCTCGCGCAACAAGGGCCAGATCGATGTGGAGGCGCTGTTTGCCATCAAGCCGCAGCCGATCCTCAGCCAGCCGGGCGAGGGCTACCTGCTGTACCGCATCGGCGACTGCGTGGCCCAGCGCAACGTGCATGCGGCGATCTACGACGCCTTGCGCCTGTGCAAGGATTTCTGATCGTTAACAGTCGCCGCCACTGAGCGCGGCCTCTGTGGGAGCGGGTTTACCCGCGAATGCGTCAGCTCTGACAACGCCGTTGCCTGACCGGACGCATTCGCGGGTAAACCCGCTCCCACAAGGGGCCAGTCTCGTCCTCAAGGCGGCGCAAGAATCCAGCTGTTGTGGGAGTCTCCCATGTTGAACACCCTTCTACCCATTCTGCTGTTCGCTGCCCTTGGCCTGGCGGTGCTCGGCGCCCTGCGCCGAGTGCGTATGTGGCGGCGTGGCCGAGCGTCCAAGGTCAATTTGATCGGCGGCCTGCTGGCCATGCCGCGACGCTACCTGGTCGACCTGCACCACGTGGTCGAACGCGACAAGTACATGTCCAAGACCCACGTCGCCACAGCGGGCGGCTTTGTGCTGTCGGCGGCCTTGGCGATCCTGGTGCACGGCTTCGGCCTGCAGAGCAAGATCCTTGGCTACGCGCTGCTGGTCGCCACGGTGATCATGTTCACCGGTGCGATCTTTGTCTTCAAACGCCGCCTTAACCCACCTGCGCGCCTGTCCAAGGGCCCGTGGATGCGCCTGCCGAAAAGCCTGCTGGTGTTTGCTGCAAGCTTCTTCATCGCCACCTTGCCGGTCGCCGGCATTCTGCCCGCCAACACCGGTGGCTGGGTGATGGTCGGTGTACTTGGCCTGGGTGTGCTGTGGGGCGTGTCGGAGCTGTTCTTCGGCATGACCTGGGGCGGCCCGATGAAACACGCCTTCGCCGGTGCCTTGCACCTGGCATGGCACCGCCGTGCCGAACGTTTCGGTGGCGGCCGCTCCACCGGCCTCAAGCCGCTGGACCTGGAAGACCCGAATGCGCCGCTGGGCGTGGAAAAACCGGTGGACTTCACCTGGAACCAGCTGCTCGGGTTCGATGCCTGCGTGCAGTGCGGTAAATGTGAAGCCATGTGCCCGGCCTATGCCGCCGGCCAGCCGCTGAACCCGAAAAAACTGATTCAAGACATGGTCATCGGCCTGGCCGGTGGCACCGACGCCAAGTTTGCTGGCAGCCCGTACCCGGGCAAGCCGATCGGCGAACATGGCGGCCACCCGCACCAGCCGATCGTCAACGGCCTGGTCGACGCCGAAACGCTGTGGTCGTGCACCACCTGCCGTGCCTGCGTCGAGGAATGCCCGATGATGATCGAGCACGTCGATGCCATCGTCGACATGCGCCGCCACCTTACCCTTGAAAAAGGCGCGACCCCGAACAAAGGCGCGGAAGTACTGGAAAACCTGATCGCCACCGACAACCCAGGCGGCTTCGCCCCAGGCGGGCGGATGAACTGGGCGGCCGACCTCAACCTGAAACTGCTGTCGGACGTGAAAACCACCGAAGTGCTGTTCTGGGTCGGCGACGGCGCCTTCGACATGCGCAACCAGCGCACCCTGCGCTCGTTCGTCAAAGTGCTCAAGGCCTCGGGCGTAGACTTCGCCGTGCTTGGCCTGGAGGAACGCGACAGCGGTGACGTGGCACGTCGCTTGGGTGATGAAGCAACCTTCCAGCAATTGGCCAAACGCAATATCCAGACCTTGGCCAAATACACGTTCCAGCGCATCGTCACCTGCGACCCGCACAGTTTCCATGTGCTGAAAAACGAGTACGGCGCGCTGGGTGGGGATTACCAGGTGCAGCACCACAGCACCTACATCGCCGAACTGATCGCAGCCAAGAAGCTCAACCTCGGCCAGCACAAGGGCGGCAGCGTTACCTACCACGACCCGTGCTACCTGGGCCGTTACAACGGTGAATACGAAGCGCCCCGTGAAGTGCTCAAGGCGTTGGGTATCGAAGTGCGCGAGATGGAACGCTCGGGCTTCCGTTCCCGTTGCTGTGGCGGTGGCGGCGGTGCGCCGATCACCGACATCCCGGGCAAGCAACGTATCCCCGACATGCGCATGGACGACATTCGCGAGACCCAGGCGGAGCTGGTTGCAGTGGGCTGCCCACAGTGCACCGCGATGCTCGAGGGCGTTGTCGAACCGCGCCCACAGATCAAGGACCTCGCCGAGTTGGTAGCTGATGTGCTGATCGAAGAGGAAACCCCTGCGGCCCCAAAGTCGCCAACGGTTAAACGTGAACCTGCGGAGGTGCACTGATGAGCGACATCATCCGCCGCGACCCACGCGCCGAGTGGATCGCCCGTAACCGTCTGCACCCGCTGCACGCGGCCATGCAGACGCAACAAACCAGCTGGATGGGGCCCAACGGCCTCATGCGCAAGAACCCGCATGCCATCGCCGCCGGTTTCATCGGCCCCAGTGGCATCAAGCGTATCGACCGCAGCGGTGCCCAGCAGGGCACGGGTGTGGGCGGGCGACGCACAGCGGCGGCGGCCGTCCAGTTGCCGCTGCACCAGGTGCCGGCGCCGGCGTTCTACATTGCCGTGGTGCCGGACATGGTCGGTGGCCGCCTGAGCAGCCACGACCGCGACCTGCTGGGCCTGGCCCATAGCCTGGCCGGCAACGACGGCGCAGTGTTGGCCGTGGTCTTTGGTGAACACAAGGAAAGCAACTTTTCCACAGCCGGCGTCGACCGCCTGCTGGTCATCGAAGGCGAAGCGTTCGAGGGTTATGCACCGGAGCAACTTGTGCAGGGGTTGCGGGCTGTGGATAACCAGTTCACACCGCGCCACTGGCTGCTGCCCGACAGCCGCACCGGCGGCGGCGAGCTGGGGCGGCGCTTCGGTGCCGCTTTGGGCGAACGGCCTGCGACGCGGGTTTGGCAGGTCAAGGACGGCCAATGCATCGGCCGCGCCGGCGCGGGTCAACAGGACCTGCAACGCGCCGTGCCACGGTTGATCCTGGCTGCGGCGGAATGTGCGGAGCCGGTCAGCGAAACCCGTCACGAAGCGCTGCCGGTAGAGTTGTCCACAAGTGTCGCACGCAGCCTGTCGCGTATCGAAGACCTCGGCTCGGTGGCCGTGGACCCGGCCACCATTGCCATGGCCGAGTCCGAGTTCATCGTTTCGGGCGGTAACGGCGTCAAGGACTGGGACCTGTACCACAAGGCAACTGCGGCCCTCGGCGCCACCGAAGGCGCCTCGCGGGTGGCGGTGGACGACGGCTTCATGCCGCGCAACCGCCAGGTCGGTGCTACCGGTACCTGGGTCACGGCACGGGTGTACGTGGCTGTGGGTATCTCTGGCGCGATCCAGCACCTGCAGGGCATCGGCGCCTGCGACAAGGTGGTGGCGATCAACATGGACCCTGGCTGCGACATGATCAAACGGGCTGACCTGTCGGTGATTGGCGACAGTTCGGCGATTCTCAAGGCGCTGATCGAAGCTGTGGACAACTTCCGCAGCGGCGGCCAGCGCGACGCGGCATAAGGGCACGAGCATGAGTACGAAAGTCATCAGCCTGGTTTCCATCGGTGCTCACCCAAGCTCTGGCCGCGCGCGCCGCGCCGAGCAGGATGCCCGCGCGGTGGAGCTGGGGTTGCAGCTGGCTGGGGATAACTTGCAGGTGGTGCATGCCGGTGACCCGCGGGAAGAGGCGCTGCGGGCCTATCTGGGCATGGGTCTGGAGCACCTGGACGTACTGGAACAGCCAGCCGGGGCGGATGTGTTGGGCGTGCTTGGCGACTACCTGCGCGACGCTGGCGCCCAGCTGGTGCTGACCGGGACTCAGGCCGAAACGGGCGAAGGTTCGGGCATGTTGCCGTTCCTGCTGGCCGAGAAGCTGGGCTGGCCGTTGATCGTTGGCCTGGCGGAAGTGGAGTCGATTGAAAATGGCACCGCCCAGGTGCTGCAGGCACTGCCACGCGGGCAGCGGCGTCGCCTGAAGGTGCGCCTGCCGTTGTTGGCGACTGTGGATAACGCCGCGCCCAAGCCACGCCAGAGCGCGTTCGGGCCGGCGCGGCGGGGTGTGTTGGCAGCGCGTAACGTGGCGATTGTCGAAGACGACCTGCTGGCCGAGGCAGAGCTGCAACCGGCCCGCCCACGGCCCAAGCGATTGAAGGTGATCAAGGCCAAGAGCGGCGCCGACCGGATGAAAGCGGCCACGGCCAAGGCCAGTGGCGGCGGGGGCAAGGTGCTCAAGGATGTATCGCCGCAAGAAGGCGCCGAGGCAATCCTCAAGCTATTGGTGGAGGAAGGGGTCCTGCGCTGAGTTATCTGCCGTGCGTCATGCGCGCACTTTGTAGGAGCAGCCTTGTGCTGCGAAGAGGCCGGTAAATGCACAGTGAATCTTCGCTGCTGTCACCGGCCTCTTCGCAGCACAAGGCTGCTCCTACAGGGCCGGTTAGGTGGCCACGTTGAATGCCGGAAGGTCAATTCAGGGCAGGAATTTTACCCACGAAATCTGTTCGCCAAGGTGTGGATAAAGTGTTTGCGCTTCGCTACAAGGCGCGGAACTCGGGGCTTACGCTGGGTTGATCAAAAAGTGAGCATAAGTGCCATACAGAGAAGTTCTTGGGCGTTATCCACAGTTTTACTTGGCAGAGCGAGCTTCTGCACGGCGTCACTGTGGATGAACCTGTGAATAAGGTGTTGGAAAATGCAGAAGCGCCTTGGAACAGTTTGACCTGGCATTTTTGACAGTTTCTGAGAGTGCCCGCCGGTATTAAAGTCGTCGTCACGCCTGTCGAGACGTGAGTCGACCTATGAACCGTGCCCAGTTGTTGATGACGGATATGCAGCGATCTGCCTTGATGGGGTCAGGCGCAAGCTCGAAAATGAGGGCTTACACGCCATATGGGTACGCTCTACTCGGTGCTGGGCCGTTCACCGCCTTCGCAGGCGAACGTCATGACTCAACTTCTGGATGCTACTTACTCGGCAACGGCTACAGGTCATACAGTCCTGGCCTGCTGCGTTTCCTGAGCCCGGATAAGTTGAGCCCGTTCGACCTAGGCGGGTTCAATGCCTATGCATATTGCGCCGGTGATCCTGTCAATCGTAGTGATCCATCAGGGAGAGGTCCGCTGGACTGGTTGGTGCAAGCAATCTTCGGGGTTGGCAACGCGGCAACGATCGGTGCGGGAGTCAGCTTCAGTGCCAACCGCCATGCCAATCCTCCTGCTCAAGGCTTCACCCGCTTGCAGGCCTTCACTGATCGCGCCATAGCAAATGCATTGACCCTAGGCGGCAGTGCTGGGCTGGCCGCACGTTACTTCACGGCACGCGCAATGATGGATCCCTCTCGTGCAGCGATGTTCAATCAACAAGCTACGACCGCGAACCTAGTGTCTGGTGTGTTGGTAGGTTCGGCAACTGTGGTCTACGAAGTTAGGGCAGCGATTCGCTGGGTGAATCAGTCTAGAGCCGCAGGGCGCAGACCTGGCCAAGCTCTGGCGCGGGGCGTCTATGAGTCTACAAACGCCGATCTAATTGTTGGCGCAGCGCGGTCAGTGGCACGCGGGATTGCAAGCGTAGCCAGTGCAGTAGGGAATGCCGCGCGTGATATGCATCGGAGATTCAAATGGTGGATCGCGGGCGAGAAGAACAACGAGGTTAGGATGCAGGGGACGTTCAATCAGCATAACGAGTTGTGAGTATCGTCAATGCCTGAGCATGAGCACTTGAACGGGGCTTGTTCACCCTATGCAGACTCACGTCGTTCAGGTGGTCGTGCGCTGGCCTTCTGCGGCGAACGTCGCGACGGTCGCCCAGGCAGCCGCATTTGCTGCCACCCGGGCTTGTATCAACTTACTGCGCCTGCACTTCCTTCAAATACGGCGCTGGCTCCGCCCCCAGGTTCTCCAGCACCCGCTGGCTGTACCAGTCGATGAAGTTCACCACACCAAACTCATAAGTCTTCGAGTACGGCCCTGGCTGGTACGCCGTGGAGTTGATCCCGCGCTGGTTCTCTTCCGCCAGACGGCGGTCCTGGTCGTTGGTGGCATCCCACACCTTGCGCATCTGCGCAGGGTCGTAGTCGACGCCTTCGACCGCGTCCTTGTGCACCAGCCACTTGGTGGTGACCAAGGTCTCCTGGGCGCTGATCGGCCACACGGTGAAGACGATCATGTGATCGCCCATGCAGTGGTTCCACGAGTGCGGCAGGTGCAGGATGCGCATCGAGCCGAGGTCCGGGTTCTTGATGCGGCCCATCAGCTTCTGGCAGGCCTGCTTGCCGTCCATGGTCATCGACACGGTGCCCTTGAGCAGCGGCATGCGCACGATGCGGTTACGCAGGCCGTGGCTCTTGTGCAGGTACGGGATTTTCTCGGCGTCCCAGGCAGCGGCAGAGGCGGCCACGTGGTCCTTGAATTCCTGGCTGGCACGCGGGTCGTTGGTGTCGTCCCATTCAAGCAGGGTCTTCAGCAGCTCGGGGTGCGAGCCGCTGCAGTGGTAGCACTCGCGGTTGTTTTCCAGTACCAGCTTCCAGTTGGCCTTCTCTAGCAACTGGGTCTGCACCGCGATCTTGGTGTTCTCCATGTCGTACGGTTCCATGTAATGGTCCAAAGTGGCCAGGAACTCGTCGATGGCTGGCGGGTTTTCTGCCAGGCTGATGAAGATGTAACCCCCCGCGACCTTCACGTTCACAGGCTTGAGGCCGTATTCCTTCATGTCGAAGTCGGCGCCCATTTCGGTGCCGGCGAACAGCAGGCGGCCGTCCAGCTCGTAGGTCCACTGGTGGTAATGGCAGACCAGCTTGGCCACCTTGCCCTTGTCGCTGGTGCACAAGCGCGAGCCGCGGTGGCGGCAGACGTTGTGGAAGGCATGCACCTTACCTTCGGCGCCACGGATGACGATGATCGGGTTCTTGCCGATCTGCAGGGTGATGAAGTTGCCTTTGGCCGGAATCTCGCAAGTCATGCCGGCGATCAGCCACTCCTTGTGGAAGATCTCCTGCATGTCGATCTGGAACAGACGCTCGTCGGTGTAGAAAGGCTGGGGCAGCGAGTAGGTGCGCTCGCGGGTTTGCAGCATCTCGGCGGTGGCCTTGCGTGCTGCTTCCAGTGGATCGCCCAGGCTCAGGGTTGCGGTGACGTCCATCGTGTGGTCCTCGGGGCCGCGTGCGGCCGGCAAAAGGTGGCTAATCATTGTTGTGGTGCCGCAAGGCTGTCGTTAAAAAAACAGCAGGTTCTTTTGCCGTGGAGTGTGCGTCCGAAGGCGTCGTGAACCGTATCCATGGGCGACATGGCCGATTTGAATAACGACGCCACAGCCCTTGTAGCATGGGGCTGGTCGCGATAAGTACGCCGATGTCGCAGGCAGGAATGTACGTCGCCTTCAGCTTGCGCATTATCGACGCCATAAAAAGGCCAATAGTCGGCTGCTGGAGATGAACATGTCCGATACCTTCCTCAATCCGGTCACCACCCAGACCTGGGCCAACGGCCGCCACATCGTGCGCTGCGTCAAGGTCATCCAGGAGACCTGGGACGTGCGCACCTTCTGCTTCATGGCCGACCAACCGATCATGTTCTTCTTCAAGCCAGGGCAGTTCGTCACCCTGGAGCTTGAGATCGAAGGCAAGCCGGTGATGCGCTCCTACACCATCTCCAGTTCGCCGTCGGTGCCTTACAGCTTCTCGATCACCGTCAAGCGGGTGCCGGGCGGGCATGTCTCCAACTACCTGCACGACACCATGCACGAAGGCGCCGAACTGCCCGTGCACGGGCCGGTGGGGTTGTTCAACGCCATCGACTTCCCGTCGGGCAAGGTGCTGTACCTCTCGGGCGGTGTCGGTATTACCCCGGTGATGTCGATGGCGCGTTGGTTCTACGACACCAACGCCAATGTCGACATGGTGTTCGTGCACAGTGCCCGTTCGCCGAAAGACATCATCTTCCACCGCGAGCTGGAGCAGATGGCCTCGCGCATCCCCAACTTCAGCCTGCACATCATTTGCGAGAAGCACGGGCTGGGCGAGCCGTGGGCGGGTTACCGCGGGTACCTGAACCAGCGCCTGATGGAACTGATCGCGCCCGACTACATGGAGCGCACGGTGTTCTGTTGCGGCCCGACGCCGTACATGACCGCGGTCAAACGCATGCTAGAAGCCGTCGGCTTCGACATGAAGAACTACCACGAAGAGTCGTTCGGCGCGACGCCCGCAGAAGCCAAGGCCGATGCCGTGGAGCATGCCGAGCAGGCCGCCGATGCACCGGAAGTGGATGTTTCGGACCTCAACCTGGTGGAGTTCATTGGCAGTGAGAAGAGCATCCGCATCGCCCCGGGCGAGACCGTGCATGCGGCGGCGGCGAAAGTTGGGCTGATGATCCCCAAGGCTTGCGGCATGGGCATTTGCGGGACATGCAAGGTGCTCAAGCTGGGTGGCGAGGTGGAGATGGAACACAACGGCGGCATTACCGAGGAAGACGAGGCCGAGGGGTACATCCTGTCGTGCTGCAGTGTGCCGAAAGGGGATGTGCGGATCGATTACTGATCTGCAGATTTTGGGGCCGCTTTGCGGCCCATTCGCGGCCGGTCCGACGCCTCGGCAAGGCCGCTCCCACAGGTTCACCGCAGGCTTGAGGGTTACGGTGATTTTGTGGGAGCGGGCTTGCCCCGCGAAGGGGCCATCAGATCCACACAGCATCCCAATGTGGATAATCGCCAGCACGGTCTACAAGCCCTGCTCTTATGGGGTTGGCAACGATGTACCTCGCCATTTGCAGTACACTCTCCTCCCGGCGCAAAGCCCGGTCCTGATAGCCCGGCTGCCATATCTTTTCGCGACGCATACCCCGCTGATAAAGCGCATGACTGCTGCGCGACTTGAACCTGCGCATCAGGCAGCACAACGTGCCACTTCGCAATTCGATCAGCCAATGCACATGGTCAGGCATTACTACCCAGGCCAAGGATTGGCAATGCCCATCGAGCTCGGCCTGTCTCAGTTGCTGGATCACGCCTCGGGCAAACTGCAGTTGAGTGAAGATCCGCTTGCGTTCAAGAGTGACCGTGGTCAGCAGGTATATCCCGCCCGGCTGAGAAAAACGGCCACGGCGCAGTAGGTAGGATTGGGCACGGTCCATGTGAGGCTCCCTGAAATAAGATTCAGGTGAAACACTAGGTTAGCGGGTAGTGGCCTGAGACTGGAAATGGTTGCTGGATGTTGGAGGTAGGGCAGTGCCGGCCCTTTCGCGGGGCAAGCCCGCTCCCACAGGTTCACCGAGTACTTCAGGCTTGCGCATAACCTGTGGGAGCGGGCTTGCCCCGCGAAAGGGGCCGCAGGTCAGGTACGGAAGCGCGCTACCAGCCCATTCAAATCCACCGCCAACCGTGACAACTCGGCACTCGCCGCACTGGTCTGATGCGCCCCGGTCGCGCTCTGCACCGACAGGTCATTGATATTCACCAAGTTGCGGTCCACCTCGCGGGCCACCTGGGCCTGCTCTTCCGCCGCGCTGGCAATCACCAGGTTACGCTCGTTGATCTGCGCCACCGCACCCGCAATGGTATCCAGCGCCATGCCCGCACCCCGGGCGATATTCAAGGTCGACGCGGCACGTTCGGTGCTGGTGCGCATCGACTCCACCGCCTCTTCGGTCCCGCCCTGGATACTGCCGATCATCCGCTCGATTTCGCTGGTCGACTGCTGGGTACGATGGGCCAATGCCCGCACTTCATCCGCCACCACGGCAAAGCCTCGGCCTGCTTCACCGGCACGGGCCGCTTCGATTGCGGCGTTGAGTGCAAGCAGGTTGGTCTGGTCGGCCAGGCCGCGAATCACATCCAGCACTTTGCCGATGTCACGCGACTGCTCGGCCAGGTGAGTGATCAGCGTGGCAGTGGCCTGCACATCACCGCTCATGCGCTCGATGGCGCCGACGGTCTCCAGTACCAGGTCGCGCCCGTCGCCGGCCGAACGGCTGGCTTCACCGGAGGCTTCCGAGGTGCTGACCGCATTGCGCGCCACTTCTTCCACGGCGCTGGTCATCTCGGTGACTGCGGTGGCGGCCTGCTCGATTTCGTTGTTCTGCTGCTGCAAGCCACGGGCGCTTTCGTCGGTGACGCTGTTGAGCTCTTCCGCCGCAGAGGCCAGTTGGGTCGCCGAACCGGCAATCAATTGCAGGGTGTCGCGCAGTTTCTCCTGCATGCGGCCCATGGCGCGTAGCAGGCGCGCGGCTTCGTCGGTGCCTTCGGCACGGATGACGTGGGTGAGGTCGCCGTCTGCCACCTGCTCGGCGCATTTGAGCGCCTCTTCAATCGGTTTGACGATACTGCGGGTCAGCAGGAAGGCGCACAGCAGGGTCAGCACCGTGGCTGCGATCAACAGGCCAATCACCAGGGCGAAGGCAGAGGCGTACTGGCTGGCAGCCGTTTCATTGGTGGCGCGGGTCTGGTCGGTGTTGATGCGCACCAAGGTGTCCATGACCTTGTTGATCTGCTCGGAGTTGGCCAGCAGGTCGCGGTTGAGCAGGTCGCGCAATTCGTCGGTGCGGTCCGCCTGGCTCAGGCTGCGCATGCGCGCCTCCAGCTGGCGGTACTGATTGAGCAGTTGGCTGTATTGATCGTAAGCCGCTTGCTCGTCGCGTGCGCCAATCATGGGCTCGTAGGCACGGCGCGCCTGGTCGATCTGGGTGTTGCGTTGGTCCAGCAGGTTGAGGGTGTCGCGCTGCGTCTCTGGGTCGCGGTTGAGCAGCAGGCGATAGGAAAGGGTGCGCATGCGCAGGTTCAGCGCAGTAAGTTCGTCCAGCGTCTTGATGCTAGGCACGCTGATGCTTTCGATGGCAACGCCGGCCTGGCGGATGTTGCCCATCTGCATCAGCGAGAAGATGCCGAGGCCGAGCATCAACAGGCCGATCAGCGCGAAGCCGAGCAGCGCGCGCGGGGCGATATTCATGTTGCGTAGGGACATGAGGGGCGTAATCCAGGCAAGGGGAAGAGGTCGCAGGGGACGGCGACGAAATATGACTTGCCTGGCTATCGGTCGTGACTGGTCAGTCTTGAGCGAGACCGGTGAAAATTGTGAGCGCGCTAACCTTTTCCTGACCGGCGGTTGATCCAGGTCGGAACAAGCGGGCGCTTACCCTGTCAATCTGCGGGTTAGAAACCTTAAGAATCCGATATTTAATGGCGAGGACTCACGCTTTTCTTTATCGTGTGCGGCCTTTGCAACAACCTGAGATAGACCCCATGCTGGAAGCCTCCCTGAATCAAATCGAGCAACTGGTCAGCGACCTGATGCAGAAAAACGCTCAACTCACCGAGCAGAACACCGCCCTCGGTCAGCAACTGGCCCAGGCCAAGGAAGAAAACGAGACCCTGCAGCTGTCGCTGATGGAGCAGGAAGAGAAGAACGGCGCCACCGCCGCGCGCATCCAGGCGCTGGTTGACCGCGCCAATGCGGGTGTCGTCAACGCATGAGTCTGCAAGCGCAGCCGGTCAATGTCGTGTCGATCCTTGGCAGCGACTATTCGATCAAGGCGCCCGAAGGCCAGGAAGAAACCCTGGCCCAGGCGGTGCGGATGCTGAACACCGCCCTGGCCGAGACCAAGCGTTCGTACCCGACCCTGATCGGTGACAAGCTGCTGGTGCTGGCGGCCCTGAACCTGTGTTCCAAGCAGGTTGAGCTGCAAAAAGAGCACCAGCAGACGCTGGCGCGTACCCAGGCGCAGATCGACGCCACGGTGGACGCGATCGTTCGGACTATCGCCGAACAATAAAGCACTCCGCGACCCCTTGTAGGAGCAGCCTTGTGCTGCGAAGAGGCCGGTGAAAACGCAGTGATTTCCGCTGCTGTCACCGGCCTCTTCGCAGCACAAGGCTGCTCTTACAATGTCCCAGATCACTGGAATAACTGGATACGTAAGTGTATACACTTCCCCCAAAACAATAATTGGCGGGGAGCACGGGCATGCGTATCTGGCGGCAAAGTATCCAGTGGCAATTGATCGCAAGCATGGGCGCAGCCCTGCTGGCGAGCATCCTGGTGGTGGTGATCATTTTCACGGTGGCGCTCAACCGCCTGACCGAACGCTACCTGGTCGACACAGCGCTGCCAGCCAGTGTCGAAGCAATCCGCAACGATATCGAGCGCATGCTCGGCCAGCCGCTGGTGGCGGCCGCCGACATAGCCGGCAATACCCTGCTGCGCGATTGGCTTGCCGAGGGCGAAGACCCCGCTCAAACCTCACGCTTTATTGAATACCTTGAGGCTGCCAAGCAGCGCAACAACGCCTTTACCACGCTGTTCGCCTCCACCGAAACCGGCCACTACTACAATGAGAAGGGGCTGGACCGCACACTCAGCCGGGCTAACCCGAAGGACACGTGGTTCTACGGGTACATCGACAGCGGCGCCGAGCGCCTGATCAACATCGACATCGACGGTGCCACAGGCGAGTTGGCGCTGTTCATCGACTATCGCGTGGAAAAAGACGGCAAGCTGGTCGGCGTGGCGGGTATGGGCTTGCGCATGACCGAGTTGTCGAAGCTGATCCACGATTTCAGCTTTGGCGAGCACGGCAAGGTATTTTTGGTACGCAACGATGGGCTGATCCAGGTGCACCCGGACAGCGCCTTCAGCGGCAAGCGCCAGCTTGTCGACCAGCTAGACGCACAGGCCGCGAAAGCGGTGATGAGTGGCGACCAGGGCCTGCGTACCAGCCGCTTCCAGCGTGATGGCGAAGGCTACCTGGCATTAGGCTTGCCACTGCGCGACCTGAACTGGACCTTGGTCGCCGAAGTGCCTGAGGCCGAGATCTACGCGCAGATGCATCAGGCAGTCTGGCTCACCACCTTGATCGGTGGTGGCGTGGCGCTGTTGTCGTTGCTGCTGGTGGTGGTGCTGGCGCGCGGCTTGGTACGGCCGATCCGCCGCGTCACGGCCGCACTGGTGCAGATCGGCAGCGGCGCGGGAGACCTCAGCCACCGCCTGGATGATTCGCGCCAGGACGAACTGGGTGACTTGGCCCGTGGCTTCAACCGCTTCCTCGACAGCCAGCGCGGGTTGATCGGCGAGGTGCTGCGCACGACTGAACGCCTGCACCTGGCCGTCGAACAGGTGACCCAGGTGGTGGACAACACAGCCGAGCGCTCCGGTCGCCAGCAGGAAATGACCGAAATGGTCGCCACCGCCGTGCATGAGATGGGCCTGACCGTGCAGGACATCGCCCGCAATGCCGGCAATGCCGCTGAAGCGTCACAATCGGCGCGCGACGAAGCCTTGCAGGCGCGTGACGTGGTGCGGCGCTCGATCCAAGGTATTGAAGGCATGTCCGGCGACATCGGCAAGGCGGCGGATGCGGTCGCACAGTTGGCCGACGAAGTCGCCTCGATCGATGAAGTATTGGCGGTGATCCGCAGTATTTCCGAACAAACCAACCTCTTGGCGCTGAACGCTGCGATTGAGGCGGCGCGGGCAGGGGAGATGGGGCGTGGCTTTGCCGTGGTCGCCGATGAGGTGCGTACCCTGGCGCGGCGCACGCAGCTGTCTACCGATGAAGTGCAGCAGATGATCCAGCGCTTGAAGCAGGGCGCAGGCTCGGCGGTGACGTCGATGCAGGCAGGGCAGCAGGCGACGGGTAGCGGCGTTGAATCGAGCCAGCGCACCGGTGCCTCGTTGGGGGCGATTACCGACAAGGTCGAGCACATCAGCGACATGAACCATCAGGTGGCGACAGCGACTGAAGAGCAGTCAGCGGTGACGGAGGAGATCAACCGGACGGTACAGGGGATTTCCGACCTTGCCAGGGAGACCGCGGCGGAGGTGCAGGGGTGCCGGGCGGAGTGCCAGGCGTTGCGTGGGTTGGCTGATGATTTGGCGCGGCAGATGGGTGGGTTCAGGCTTTAGATTGTTGGAGCTGCTGCCATCGCATTCGCGGGGCAAGCCCGCTCCCACAGGGTCCTCACAGATGCTGAAACTGTGCAGGACCTGTGGGAGCGGGCTTGCCCCGCGAATGCGATCTATCAGGCAGTGATGATCGCGCGGATATCCGCCGCCAGCTCACGCACCCGGTCTTCTTCAGTATCCCAGGAGCACATGAACCGCGCCCCGCCACTGCCAATAAAGGTATAGAACCGCCAGCCCTTGCCCCGCAGCGCTTCAATCGCGTGCTCAGGCATTTGCAGAAACACCCCGTTGGCCTCCACCGGGAACATCAGCTCCACCCCCGGCAGGTCGCTCACCAGCGACGCCAGCAGCTGCGCGCAGTGGTTGGCGTGCGTGCCGTGGCGCAGCCAGGCGCCATCTTCCAACAGCCCGACCCAGGGCGCAGACAAGAAGCGCATCTTCGACGCCAACTGCCCGGCCTGCTTGCAGCGGTAGTCGAAGTCTTCGGCCAGCTGGCGATTGAAGAACAGGATCGCCTCGCCCACCGCCATGCCGTTCTTGGTACCGCCAAAACACAGCACATCGACGCCGGCCTTCCAGGTCAGCTCCGCCGGGCTGCAACCGAGGAACGCGCAGGCATTGGTGAAACGCGCCCCGTCCATGTGCAGGTTAAGGCCCAGTTCCTTGCAGGTGGCGCTGATCGCCTTGAGCTCGTCTGGGCGGTACACGGTGCCCACTTCGGTGGCTTGGGTGAGTGTTACCACACGTGGCTTGGGGTAGTGGATGTCCTGGCGCTTCAACGCCACTTCACGGATCGACTCAGGCGTCAGCTTGCCGTTGATGCTGGGCGCGGTGAGCAGCTTGGAACCGTTGGAGAAAAACTCCGGCGCGCCGCATTCGTCGGTTTCTACGTGGGCGGTCTCGGAGCAGATCACGCTGTGGTAGCTCTGGCACAGCGAGGCCAGGGCCAGGGAGTTGGCGGCGGTGCCGTTGAAGGCGAAAAACACTTCGCAGTCGGTTTCGAACAAGTTGCGGAAGTACTCGGCGGCACGCTCGGTCCACTGGTCGTCGCCATAGGCGCGTTCGTGGCCCATGTTGGCCTTGGCCATGGCGGCCCAGGCTTCGGGGCAGATGCCGGAATAGTTGTCGCTGGCGAATTGTTGGCTCTTATCTGTCATGACACGGTCCTGTGAACGACGCAGAACAGCACTCTAAACCATCGATTCAGCAGTTGCCTATACAAGCAGCCCAACCATCGATTTATCCGTTGTCCGTGCCGGCCTCTTCGCGGGTAAACCCGCTCCCACAGGGATACCCAAAGGCTTCAAGCACCGCCGTACCTGTGGGAGCGGGTTCACCCGCGAAAGGGCCGGCACAAACAGCAAATCAGCGAATGTCGTAAACGCGCCATTGCAAGGCGTGCGCAGGCATCTGACCCACCCCGGCCAGTCATACCATCGCCACAAAGGGCCACAGTGCTCTACAGACAAGAAACGATCGCTGCCGGGAGACAACAAGATGTTCAGCAAGCAAGACCAGATCCAGGGTTACGACGACGCACTGCTGGCGGCGATGAATGCCGAAGAACAGCGCCAGGAAGATCACATCGAGCTGATCGCCTCGGAGAACTACACCAGCCAGCGCGTCATGCAGGCCCAAGGCAGCGGCCTGACCAACAAATACGCCGAAGGCTACCCAGGCAAGCGCTACTACGGTGGCTGCGAGCACGTGGACAAGGTCGAGGTGCTGGCCATCGAGCGCGCCAAGCAGCTGTTCGGTGCCGACTACGCCAACGTCCAGCCGCACTCCGGCTCTTCCGCCAACGGCGCGGTGTACCTGGCCCTGCTGCAGGCCGGTGACACCATCCTGGGCATGAGCCTGGCCCACGGCGGCCACCTGACCCACGGCGCTAAAGTGTCGTCCTCGGGCAAGCTGTACAACGCGGTTCAATACGGCATCGACACCAAGACCGGCCTGATCGACTACGACGAAGTCGAGCGCCTGGCGGTCGAGCACAAGCCGAAAATGATCGTCGCCGGCTTCTCGGCCTACTCCAAGACCCTCGACTTCCCACGCTTCCGTGCCATCGCCGACAAGGTCGGTGCGCTGCTGTTCGTCGACATGGCCCACGTTGCCGGCCTGGTTGCTGCGGGCCTGTACCCGAACCCGATCCCGTTCGCCGACGTGGTCACCACCACCACCCACAAGACCCTGCGCGGCCCACGTGGCGGCCTGATCCTGGCCAAGTCCAACGAAGAGATCGAGAAGAAGCTCAACGCTGCCGTGTTCCCCGGCGCCCAGGGCGGCCCGCTGATGCACGTCATCGCCGCCAAGGCCGTGTGCTTCAAGGAAGCGCTGGAGCCAGGCTTCAAGGCCTACCAGCAACAAGTCATCGAAAACGCCCAGGCCATGGCCCAAGTGTTCATCGACCGCGGCTACGACGTGGTTTCCGGCGGCACTGACAACCACCTGTTCCTGGTCAGCCTGATCCGTCAGGGCCTCACCGGTAAAGATGCCGACGCCGCCCTGGGCCGCGCGCACATCACCGTCAACAAGAACGCCGTACCGAACGACCCGCAGTCGCCGTTCGTCACCTCGGGCCTGCGCATCGGCACCCCGGCCGTCACCACCCGCGGCTTCAAGGTCGCTCAGTGTGTGGCCCTGGCCGGCTGGATTTGCGACATCCTCGACAACCTCGGTGACGCTGACGTCGAAGCCGATGTGGCGAAGAACGTCGCGGCGCTGTGCGCAGACTTCCCTGTTTACCGCTGAGTGGAGTAAACGACCATGCAACGCTACTCGGGCTTCGGCCTCTTCAAACACTCCCTCAGCCACCACGAAAACTGGCAGCGCATGTGGCGCACGCCGACCCCTAAAAAGGTCTACGACGTGGTCATCGTTGGCGGTGGCGGCCATGGCCTGGCCACGGCCTACTACCTGGCCAAGGAACACGGCATCACCAACGTCGCAGTGATTGAGAAGGGTTACCTGGGCGGCGGCAACACCGCCCGTAACACCACCATCGTGCGTTCCAACTACCTGTGGGACGAATCGGCGCAGTTGTACGAGCACGCCATGAAGCTGTGGGAGGGCCTGTCCCAGGACATCAACTACAACGTGATGTTCTCCCAGCGCGGTGTCTACAACCTGTGCCACACCTTGCAGGACATTCGTGACTCCGAGCGCCGCGTCAGCGCCAACCGCCTCAACGGCGTCGATGGCGAACTGCTGAACACCGCCCAGGTCGCGGCCGAAATCCCGTACCTGGACTGCTCGAAGAACACCCGTTACCCGATCCTCGGCGCGACCGTTCAGCGCCGTGGTGGCGTTGCCCGTCACGACGCCGTGGCCTGGGGTTACGCCCGTGCCGCCGACGCCCTGGGCGTGGACCTGATCCAGCAGACCGAAGTGATCGGTTTCCGCAAGGAAAACGGCGCGGTCATCGGTGTCGAAACCAATAAAGGCTTCATCGGCGCCAAGCGTGTCGGCGTGGTCACCGCGGGTAACTCCGGGCACATGGCCAAACTGGCCGGCTTCCGCCTGCCGCTGGAATCGCACCCGCTGCAAGCCCTGGTGTCCGAGCCGATCAAGCCAATCATCGACAGCGTGATCATGTCCAACGCCGTGCACGGCTACATCAGCCAGTCCGACAAGGGCGACCTGGTGATCGGCGCCGGTATCGACGGTTGGGTCGGCTACGGCCAGCGTGGTTCGTACCCGGTGATCGAGCACACCCTGCAAGCGATCGTCGAGATGTTCCCCAACCTCTCGCGCGTGCGCATGAACCGCCAATGGGGCGGCATCGTCGACACCTCGCCGGACGCCTGCCCGATCATCTCCAAAACCCCGGTCAAGAACATGTTCTTCAACTGCGGTTGGGGTACCGGTGGCTTCAAGGCGACCCCGGGTTCGGGCAACGTCTTCGCTGCCAGCCTGGCCAAAGGCGAGATGCACCCACTGGCCGCGCCGTTCTCCATGGACCGTTTCTACAACGGCGCACTGATCGACGAACACGGCGCCGCCGCCGTCGCCCACTAACCGGAGACACCGTCATGTTGCATATTTTCTGTCCCCACTGCGGCGAGCTGCGCTCCGAAGAAGAGTTCCACGCCTCTGGCCAGGCGCACATCGCCCGCCCGCTGGACCCTGCCGCCTGCTCCGACGAGGAGTGGGGCACCTACATGTTCTTCCGCGATAACCCGCGCGGTATTCACCACGAACTGTGGGACCACGTTGCCGGCTGCCGTCAGTACTTCAATGTCACCCGCGACACCGTGACCTACGAGATTCTGGAAACCTACAAGATTGGCGAGAAGCCGCAGGTGACCGCCAACGGCAAGCAAAACAGCGCACCGTCGACCGTCAAAGGCCAAGGGGAAAAAGTATGAGCCAGACCTATCGCCTCGCCAGCGGCGGCCGTATCGATCGCAGCAAGGTCCTGAACTTCACCTTCAACGGCAAGACCTACCAGGGTTATGCCGGTGACAGCCTGGCCGCTGCGCTGCTGGCCAACGGCGTCGACATCGTCGGCCGCAGCTTCAAGTACTCGCGCCCGCGCGGCATCATCGCCGCCGGTACCGAAGAGCCGAACGCCATCCTGCAGATCGGCTCCAGCGAAGCCACCCAGATCCCTAACGTGCGTGCCACCCAGCAGGCGCTGTACGCCGGCCTGGTCGCCACCAGCACCAACGGCTGGCCGAACGTCAACAACGACGTCATGGGCATCCTTGGCAAGGTGGGCGGCAGCATGATGCCGCCGGGCTTCTACTACAAAACCTTCATGTACCCGAAATCGTTCTGGATGACGTACGAGAAGTACATCCGTAAAGCGGCCGGCCTTGGCCGTGCACCGCTGCAGAACGACCCGGACAGCTACGACTACATGAACCAGCACTGCGACGTGCTGATCGTCGGTGCCGGCCCTGCTGGCCTGGCCGCCGCCCTGGCTGCTGCCCGCAGTGGCGCCCGCGTGATCCTCGCCGATGAACAGGAAGAGTTCGGCGGCAGCCTGCTCGACACCCGCGAAACCCTCGACGGCAAGCCTGCCGCTGACTGGGTCAATGCGGTGGTCAAAGAGCTGGAAAGCCTGCCGGAAGTGACCCTGCTGCCCCGCGCCACGGTCAACGGCTACCACGACCACAACTTCCTGACCATCCACGAGCGCCTCACCGACCACCTCGGCGACCGCGCCCCGATTGGCCAGGTGCGTCACCGCGTGCACCGTGTGCGTGCCGGCCGTGTGGTACTGGCCGCTGGCGCCCACGAGCGCCCGCTGGTGTACGGCAACAACGACGTCCCGGGCAACATGCTGGCTGGCGCTGTGTCCACCTACGTACGCCGCTACGGCGTGGCCCCGGGCCGCAAGCTGGTGCTGTCGACCAACAACGACCACGCCTACCGCGCCGCGCTGGACTGGCACGACGCTGGCCTGCAAGTGGTCGCCATCGCCGACGCCCGCCACAACCCACGCGGCTCGCTGGTTGAAGAAGCGCGTGCAAAAGGCATCCGTATCCTCACTTCCAGCGCCGTGGTCGAGGCCAAAGGCAGCAAGCACGTGACCGGCGCCCGCGTGGCCGCCATCGACGTGCAGGCCCACAAAGTCACCAGCCCAGGCGAAACCCTTGAGTGCGACCTGATCGCCAGCTCCGGCGGTTACAGCCCGATCGTCCACCTGGCGTCGCACTTGGGCGGTCGCCCGGTCTGGCGCGATGACATCCTCGGCTTCGTGCCGGGCGATGCACCGCAAAAACGCGTTTGTGTCGGCGGTATCCATGGTGTCTACGCCCTCGGCGACGTGATTGCCGACGGCTTTGAAGGCGGCGTTCGCGCAGCCACCGAAGCCGGCTTCAAGGCCACCACCGGCACCTTGCCGAAAACCGTGGCACGCAAGGAAGAGGCCACCGTGGCGCTGTTCCAGGTGCCGCACGACAAGGGCAGCAAAGGGCCTAAGCAGTTCGTCGACCAACAGAACGACGTGACCGCTGCCGGTATCGAGCTGGCCACCCGCGAAGGCTTCGAGTCGGTCGAACACGTCAAGCGCTACACCGCGCTGGGCTTCGGTACCGACCAGGGCAAACTCGGCAACATCAACGGCCTGGCCATCGCCGCCCGTTCGATCGGCATCACCATCCCGGAAATGGGCACCACCATGTTCCGCCCCAACTACACGCCGGTCACCTTCGGTGCGGTAGCGGGCCGTCACTGTGGCCACCTGTTCGAACCTGTACGCTTCACCGCCCTGCATGGCTGGCACGTGAAGAACGGCGCCGAGTTCGAAGACGTTGGCCAGTGGAAACGCCCGTGGTACTTCCCCAAAGCCGGTGAAGACATCCACGCCGCCGTGGCCCGCGAGTGCAAGGCCGTGCGTGACAGCGTCGGCCTGCTCGACGCCTCGACCCTGGGCAAGATCGACATCCAGGGCCCGGACGCACGTGAGTTCCTCAACCGCATCTACAGCAACGCCTGGACCAAGCTCGACGTGGGCAAGGCCCGCTACGGCCTGATGTGCAAAGAAGACGGCATGGTCTTCGACGACGGCGTGACCGCCTGCGTTGGCGACAACCACTTCTACATGACCACCACCACCGGCGGCGCCGCACGCGTGCTGCAGTGGCTGGAGCTGTACCACCAGACCGAATGGCCAGAGATGAAGGTGTACTTCACCTCGGTCACCGACCACTGGGCGACCATGACCCTGTCCGGCCCCAACAGCCGCAAGCTGCTGAGCGCGCTGACCGACGACATCGACCTGGACAAGGACGCCTTCCCGTTCATGACCTGGAAGGAAGGCACCGTCGCCGGCGTACCGGCCCGTGTGTTCCGCATCTCGTTCACCGGTGAGCTGTCGTACGAAGTGAACGTGCAGGCCAACTACGCCATGGGCGTGCTGGAAAAGATCATCGAGGCGGGCAAGCAATACAACCTGACCCCCTATGGCACCGAGACCATGCACGTGCTGCGTGCCGAGAAGGGCTTCATCATCGTCGGCCAGGACACTGACGGCTCGATGAACCCAGACGACCTGAACATGAGCTGGTGCGTCGGCCGCAACAAGCCATTCTCGTGGATCGGCCTGCGTGGCATGAACCGCGAAGACTGCTTGCGCGACAACCGCAAGCAGCTGGTCGGCCTCAAGCCGGTGGACCCGACCCAGTGGCTGCCAGAAGGCGCGCAACTGGTGTTCGACCCCAAGCAACCGATCCCGATGGACATGGTTGGCCACGTCACCTCCAGCTACGCGGCCAACTCCCTGGGGTATTCGTTCGCCATGGGTGTGGTCAAAGGCGGCCTCAAGCGCATGGGCGAGCGGGTGTACTCGCCGCAGGCTGACGGCAGCGTGATCGAGGCGGAAATCGTGTCTTCGGTGTTCTTCGATCCGAAGGGTGAGCGGCAGAACGTTTAAGGCCCCGGATGGTGGCGTCGAACCCTGTGGGAGCGGGTTTACCCGCGAATGCGATGTTGGCCTCACTGGCCTCTTCGCGGGTGAACCCGCTCCCACAGGTTCGGCGTTGCTCGGAACTACAGAATTCAAGGCAGGTAAGAAATGAGCGCTATCAACGTCTTCCAGCAAAACCCCGGCGCCGACGCCAAGGCCCAGTCGCCGCTGCACCATGCCGACCTGGCCAGCCTGGTTGGCAAGGGCCGCAAGAACGCAGGCGTGACCCTGCGTGAGAAAAAATTCCTCGGCCACCTGACCCTGCGTGGCGACGGCCATGACCCGGCCTTCGCCGCAGGCGTGCACAAGGCCCTGGGCCTGGAGCTGCCGGTGGCCCTGACCGTGGTTGCCAACAGCGACATGTCGCTGCAGTGGATGGGCCCCGACGAGTGGCTGCTGATCGTCCCGGGCGGCCAGGAGTTTGCCATCGAGCAAAAACTGCGCGCGGCCCTCGACGGCCTGCACATCCAGGTGGTTAACGTCAGCGGCGGGCAGAGCCTGCTGGAACTGCGCGGCCCGCACGTGCGCGAAGTGCTGATGAAGTCCACCAGCTATGATGTTCACCCAAACAACTTTCCGGTGGGCAAGGCCGTCGGTACGGTGTTCGCCAAGTCGCAACTGGTGATCCGCCGCACCGCCGAAGACACCTGGGAACTGGTGATTCGCCGCAGCTTCGCCGATTACTGGTGGCTGTGGCTGCAGGACGCTTCGGCCGAATACGGCCTGAGCATCGAAGCCTAAGGAGAGCCGCACATGAGTCGGGCACCGGATACCTGGATTCTCACCGCCGACTGCCCGAGCATGCTCGGTACCGTCGACGTGGTGACGCGTTTCCTCTACGAGCAGCGCTGCTACGTCACGGAGCACCACTCCTTCGATGACCGGCAGTCGGGGCGTTTCTTCATTCGCGTCGAATTCCGCCAGCCGGACGATTTTGACGAGGTGGGCTTTCGTGCCGGCCTCGCGGAACGTAGCGAAGCGTTCGGCATGGCCTTCGAGCTGACCGCGCCTAATCACCGCCCCAAGGTGGTGATCATGGTGTCCAAGGCCGACCACTGCCTGAACGACCTGTTGTACCGCCAGCGTATTGGCCAACTGGGCATGGACGTGGTCGCAGTGGTGTCCAACCACCCAGACCTCGAACCGCTGGCGCATTGGCACAAAATTCCTTACTACCACTTTGCACTCGACCCCAACGACAAGGCGGGGCAAGAGCGCAAGGTGCTGCAGGTGATCGAGGAGACTGGCGCGGAACTGGTCATCCTTGCCCGCTACATGCAGGTGCTGTCGCCCGAGCTGTGCCGGCGCCTGGACGGCTGGGCGATCAACATTCACCACTCGTTGTTGCCGGGGTTCAAAGGCGCCAAGCCTTATCACCAGGCCTACAACAAGGGCGTGAAGATGGTGGGCGCGACCGCGCACTACATCAACAACGACCTCGATGAAGGGCCGATCATTGCCCAGGGGGTCGAGGTGGTGGACCACAGCCATTACCCGGAAGACCTGATTGCCAAGGGGCGGGATATCGAATGCCTGACCCTGGCGCGCGCTGTGGGGTATCACATTGAGCGGCGGGTGTTTCTTAACGCCAACCGGACTGTCGTTCTCTGACTATTTTGGGGCTGCTTTGCAGCCCATCGCAGGCAAGCCAGCTCCTACAGGTGCACCGCCGCTTTCGAATGCGGCGCTGTACCTGTGGGAGCGGGTTTACCCGCGAATGGCCCAACACATTATCCCCTGCCGTAAAAAGGCATCCCCCTGTCGTTTTCAGTCTGCGCAACTCGCCTCATCAGGCCCACAATTCCCCTCATCCCAGTAACACATGCCGCCCATGGATGGCGGCGCTTCAACCAACGCTGCATAAATAAAAATCAAGCGAGGTAAGAGCATGTCTGGCAATCGTGGAGTGGTGTATCTCGGCGCCGGCAAGGTCGAGGTGCAGAAGATCGACTACCCGAAAATGCAGGACCCGCGCGGCAAGAAGATTGAACACGGCGTCATTCTCAAGGTGGTCTCCACCAACATCTGCGGCTCCGACCAGCACATGGTCCGCGGCCGCACCACTGCCCAGGTCGGCCTGGTTCTTGGCCACGAAATCACCGGTGAAATCGTCGAGTTGGGGCGTGATGTCGAACGCCTGAAAAAAGGCGACCTGGTGTCTGTACCGTTCAACGTCGCCTGCGGCCGCTGCCGCTCCTGCAAAGAAATGCACACCGGCGTCTGCCTCACTGTAAACCCGGCACGCGCCGGCGGTGCCTACGGCTATGTCGACATGGGCGACTGGACCGGTGGCCAGGCCGAGTACGTGCTGGTGCCGTACGCTGACTTCAACCTGCTGAAACTGCCGGACCGCGACAAGGCCATGGAAAAAATCCGTGACCTGACCTGCCTGTCCGACATTCTGCCGACTGGCTACCACGGCGCCGTGACGGCGGGCGTAGGCCCAGGCAGCACCGTTTACGTCGCGGGCGCCGGCCCGGTTGGCCTGGCCGCTGCTGCCTCGGCACGCCTGCTGGGCGCTGCCTGCGTGATCGTCGGTGACCTCAACCAGGCCCGCTTGGCGCACGCCAAGTCGCAGGGCTTCGAAGTGGTCGACCTGTCCAAGGACACCCCGCTGCACGAGCAGATCATCGACATTCTCGGTGAGCCGGAAGTGGACTGCGCCGTCGATGCCGTTGGCTTCGAGGCCCGCGGCCATGGCCACGAGGGTGCCAAGCATGAGGCCCCGGCCACCGTGCTGAACTCGCTGATGCAGGTTACCCGCGTTGCCGGCAGCATCGGTATCCCGGGCCTGTACGTGACTGAAGACCCGGGCGCCTCCGATGCCGCTGCCAAGATCGGCGCCCTGAGCATCCGCTTTGGCCTGGGTTGGGCAAAATCGCACAGCTTCCACACCGGCCAGACCCCGACCATGAAGTACAACCGCCAGCTGATGCAGGCGATCATGTGGGACCGTATCAACATTGCTGAGGTGGTTGGTGTGCAGGTGATCAACCTCGACCAGGCGCCGGAAGGGTATGGCGAGTTCGATGCGGGTGTGCCGAAGAAGTTTGTGATCGACCCGCACAAGATGTGGGGCGCGGCGTAATTTAAGTTGAGCTAAAAGCCCCTCGAATGAGGGGCTTTTTTCTAGACAACAACCTACAAGCAGGCCCAGGTACGGTATGGAATCCAGGGTCGGTCAACGGTTCTGGTATGGTTGCGTAAGCACGGTCGCCAGGATTGGAGCAAGCGGCCCCGATCCGAGACGAGAAGAGCTGCGCGATGTCTGACCCGAAAATGCTCACTCCAGAAGAGCGGATCAAAGAGCTTGAGCAGCAGCTTGAGCTGATGAACCAGAAGGCCCAACTCTTTACCGCTGCTGCGGGGTACGCCTTATTAAGGCGTCATGCCCCTTGAACTTCTGTAGCTTCCACGAATGTATAGACCTTCAATTGTGGGATCTTCGGCTTTAGCGAGAAGACTTTCACCTAATTTAACGATGAAGTCGTTTCGTTTCATTCGGCTCTTTATTTCCGTGCTGAGGTATTTACTCACGCTAGGAGATAATGGCGGATTATGCCCATTGGCACTCAGAGGCGCGGTCAGTTGCCTGAGTTCGATGTCATTGGCCAAGTACTCGGATAAATTGGACTGCGAAATATGTACTTTGGTTTCTCCTGCTTCGAGGATATACAGCGTTTCACGGTGGAATGTCGAATTGTGTGTTTTTGGTTCCAGCTTATAATTTCTGGTGTTTCCGGGTTTTTCTAGCAGATTAACTGATGGCTCTGATGGCTCTGATGGCTTTCTTGGGTGATCAATCTCGATTTGAATAGAGGGGAGCTTTTCTATGTTTCTGATGATTGATTTGACGTGGCCTGATGGGTCGCAGAAATTGACTGGATCACCTTGACAATAGGCATACGCATTCGGTGCACCTTTTCCAAAAGGGCTCAGATTATCAGGCGCGATAAAGCGCATCAGCGCTGGGCTATACGGCCGGTAGCCGTTGCCTAGCATTTGACAGTGGTTGAACGCCTCTAGGCGTTCGCCGTTGAATCCCGCTAGGGTAATTGCTGAGGGCAACGAAGGGTCATGGCCATATACAGAATATCTATGCTCCTCTTCCTCGGCTTTGCCTTGCACTCTGAGGACAGAGCTTTTATTGTCGGCAGCCATTAGCCAGCTGCCCGGCTTGTCGCCCGCTTGCTGCTCGCCCAGTGGGATATCCGCTCTACGAAAAATGGCGCGGTGGTGGTCGCCTTGGTTGACGGTGATCGGCTTGTCGCCCTGGTAGAAGAAAAGCGAACGGTTCGATGCTTTGCTCATGATTCAGGTCTCTGCTGCTCTGGATGTATGGGGTGTGCCTGACGCCCATTCTGAACAGCCGCAAGAATTTCGATACTGGCAGAAATAACAGTTCTACAGCTTCCCCAGCACTGCCTCATAACCTGTGGGGTTTGCCCTCGAAGAGACCAGCCCTGCCAACCCATGACTCAGTGCATCATCCCCAGCTCGGCATCAGATCGGCACGCTGAGCTTCCGCTTCGTCTTGAACTGGGTTGAATCGCATAGTTTCCACGCCAGCGGGACCCAGACCGTCGAAGGGTTTTTGTGGTCAGCATCGCCGAATCTATGTGTTACTGATTTCTCATGAAAGTAACTTTATTCTCCAAACTGTTTATTTTTCTATCTAGAGATGAAATTTTTAGATCAAGTTTTAGGTTGGCGTTATTGAGTTCGTACATGTTCTGAACTCCTGGATTTACGTTGTAAAAGTGTTTTACAGCGCTTTCAGCTTGTTGTGCGTCGACGATTTGCTTGAACGCAGCGTCAGAGTTCCGGTGACCGCTCGCTGCTATTTCATTTTTAACTCGGGCATTTTGTAAAAGGTCATCCAGTTTTTTAAGATTGCCTGGCTTGTGGTATGAATAATTCAAAACCTTGTTTTGATCTTCTCTCAGGCGAGGTTCATACGGCGTCAGCTTGGCGCGTTTTTGTTTTAATATATCTAGCTCAGACCTACGTTCTGGCGGCAAAGGTGCGAAGGTTACTTCTTTTTGGGGGGCAGGGACTGCCGAACCGTTTTTTCCCCCTTGGACATGACCTGAGGGGTCTAAATGATTAATTGGGTCTCCAGCGCAATAGGCATATCCGTTAATGCCTCCGTCATCGAAGGGGCTTAGCGAATCAGGAGATAAAAATCGCATCAGTATGGGACTAAACACCCGATAGCCATTGCCCAGTACATAGCTTTCAGACCCTGTGTCGAGCCGTTCTGCATTAAAACCTAAGACAGTGCTTGACGAGGGGAGAGTTAGATCGTAACCGTAAGCAGTGAATGCATGGACTTCTGTTTTTTGGGGGGCATGCAACCTGAGCACCGAACCGCCATTTTCTACTGCCAACAGTCCAGTACCCAATAGTGTATCGGTATTTCGTTGTGCAAGTGGAATGTCAGGAGTTTGTATGCTCCTGGATATCTGGCCACCTTGCTGTACGCTGGAGAGCTTGCCGCTTTGGTAGAAGTAATGGACAGTGCCTTCGCGTTTCATGGGATATCCATAATAATTGGTGAGAAATGTAATGCTTTGATAAATGTAGCTATGCGTTATTGGTTTAACAACTAGCAAAAATGATAGGTGCTTGGGTCGAGCGATTACCACCAGGCTGGGAGCTAGGTGTATGGTTTCGGAATGAGAGGGTGCGGATTGACAGTGAGGGTTGGGCCTGTCAGTTAGCGGGGCCGCTGCGCGGCCCTTCGCGGGCAAGCCCGCACACAAGGGTACGCGACATACCCCGATACGCGGCCTGGAACAAACCACCAATCCTCCAGTCGAATGCCTCGTTTCCCAGGCCATCCCGGCCCACGAGGTCCCTCCCGATGAAAGCATTCACCCTGGCAACCCTGATGACCCTGGCCGCAAGCCCGGTGTTCGCCTTCAACCTCAGCGATGCCGCCAATGCAGTGTCGGCCATGCAGAACCAAAAACAACAGGGCCAGGTCCAGGCGCCCGAGGCGCAGGCCAATTTGCTCAATACCTTGGGTAGTGAACTCAAGATCACCCCGGAACAGGCCGTGGGCGGGGCGGGGGCGATGCTGGGTTTGGCGCGCAATAACCTGAGTTCCGACGACTACGGTCAGTTGACCAAGGCCGTGCCTGGGCTGGACTTGCTGTCCGGTGCCAATGCGCTGGGCGGGTTGAGTGGGTTGGGTGAGCTGCTGGGCAAGAACAGCGAAAGCCAGTCGGCGTTGAACAATGCGCTGGGCAACAACGTCGAGAACCGCAGTGACCTGGACAGCGCGTTCAAGGCGTTGGGCATGGATACCGGGATGATCGGGCAGTTTGCGCCGTTGATTCTGCAGTACCTGGGGCAGCAGGGGATTGCCGGGGCGTTGTTGCAGAATCTGGGGAGTTTGTGGACTACACCGGCGCCTCTGACCCAACCTTCGGTCTGAAGGCAGGACGCGGGCCCTGTGGGAGCGGGTTTACCCGCGAATGCGATAGTGACTTCACCGCCGCCTTCGCGGGTAAACCCGCTCCCACAGTTACAATGTTGCTCAAGTGGCTTCTGTGAAGTCCACCAAGCGCACCGGGCGGCGGAAGCCGGCGGTCAGTACCGCCAGGTATGCAAGGCCCAGAGCAAACCAGCACAGCCCAATCACCATGGTCAGCGCCGACAGGCTGGTCCATAGCCACAGCGTCAGGCCCAATCCCACCAGCGGTACCGCGCCATAGCACAGCAGCCCCTTGAGGTTACGCTGGGCCCCGTCATCCATCAGGTGCGTCTTCACCACCGCCAGGTTCACCGCCGAGAACGCCACCAGCGCGCCAAAGCTGATCAGCGAGGCGAGGGTGGACAGGTCGATCACCAGCGCCAACAGCGAAAACGCCGACACCAGCAAAATGGCGAACACCGGCGTGCCAAAACGCGGCGACAGGTAACCGAACGTGCGCTGCGGCAGCACATTGTCGCGCCCCATGGTGAACAGGATGCGCGACACCGCTGCCTGCGAGGCCAGTGCCGAACCCAGGCTGCCGGCGACGAAGGCGGCGGTGAAGAAGTTGGCGAGGAATTGCCCGCCTGCCTTGAACATCACTTCATTAGCCGCCGCATCGGCGTTTGCAAACGTGCTGCCCGGCAGCACCAGCTGGCTGACGTAGGCCAGCGCGGTGAACAGTACGCCGGCGAAGAGCGTGGTGAGGATGATCGCCCGTGGCACGTCGCGGCGGGCATCGCGGCATTCTTCGGCGAGGGTGGAGACGGCATCGAAGCCGAGGAACGACAGGCACAGTACTGCGGCGCCCGCCATCAGCGGGCCAAAGCCAGGTTGTGTGCCGTCACCCATCAGCGGCGAGAACAGGTCTAGCGGTTGGCCGGCCAGGGTCTGGCAGGACAAGGCCACGAATACCCCGATAAACACGATCTGCGCACCGACGATCAGGTTGCTGGTTTTAGCCACCGAGTTGATGCCGACTACGTTGAGCACGGTCACCAGGGCGATGGAGGCGAGCACGAAGGCCCAGGCGGGCACAGCCGGGAAGGCGATGTTGAGGAACAGGCCGATCAGCAGGTAGTTGATCATCGGCAGGAACAAGTAATCGAGCAGCAGCGACCAACCCGCCAGGAAACCAACGTTCTGGCCGAAGGCCATGTTGGTGTAGGAGTACGCCGAGCCCGCAACCGGGAAGCGTTTGACCATGAAACTGTAGGACGCGGCGGTGAACAGCATGGCCACCAGCGTAACCAGGTAGGCGCCAGCGGTGCGGCCACCGGTGAGTTCGGTGACGATGCCGTAGGTGGTGAAGATGGTCAGCGGGACCATGTACACCAGGCCGAAGAAGACCAGGGCGGGCAGGCCCAGGACGCGACGAAGTTGGGCGGGGGCGGAGCAAGGTTGGTTGGCCATCGATCGATCCAGGCAATTTTTTGTAGTTGTGCTTTGATCGATTTTTATCCACTTAGGTGGAGGGTGACAAAGAAGTAATCCTTATGTTGATTATTAGCCTGGGTTTTAATCGGATTTGTGCTGTGCCTGTGCAGGCCTCTTCGCGGGCAAGCCCGCTCCCACAGGTTCACTACAGGTCTTGAGAGCGGTGGTAGAACTGTGGGAGCGGGCTTGCCCCGCGAAGAGGCCGGACCAGCCAACATGGCCTAGCGCAATTCTCCGCGCAACTCCTCGATACGCTGGTCTTTTTCCAACCACAACTGGTTCACCCAAGCCTGCACGGTCTGCCGGAAGGCCGGGTCATTTTCATAATCCCCATCCCACAACGCCGGGTCCAACTCACGCACCTGAATGTCGATAATCACCCGGCTAATGCTGCCATTGAGCAAGTCCCAGAACCCCGGCGCCTGGTTGCCCGGGTAAACGATGGTCACGTCCAGCAGCGCATCCAGCTGCTCGCCCAGCGCCGCCAGCACAAACGCCACGCCGCCGGCCTTGGGCTTGAGCAGGTAGCGGTAAGGCGATTGCTGCTCCTGGCGCTTGGCCTCGGTGAAGCGCGTGCCTTCCAGGTAGTTGACCACGGTCACCGGCTGGCGCTTGAACAGCTCACAGGCGGCCTTGGTGATCTCCAGGTCCTTGCCCTTGAGCTCGGGGTGCTTGTCCAGAAAGGCCTTGCTGTAGCGCTTCATGAACGGGTAATCCAGCCCCCACCAGGCTAGGCCCAGCAGTGGCACCCAAATCAGCTCCTTCTTGAGGAAGAACTTGAAGAACGGCGTGCGGCGGTTGAGGCTTTCGATCAGCGCGGGGATGTCGACCCAGGTCTGGTGGTTGCTCACGGCCAGGTACGAGGTGTCCTTGCGCAGGCGGTCGACGCCCCGGATATCCCACTGGGTGGGGATGCACAGGGCGAAAATCGCCTTGTCGATCTCTGACCAGGTTTCGGCGACCCACATCACCGCCGCAGAGGCATAGTCACGGCCACGGCCCGGCAGCACCAGCTTGAGCAGGGCAAAGACCAGCAGCGGGCAGATCAACACCACGGTGTTGAGCAGCAGCAGGAGGGTTGTGAGAATGCCGGTCAGCAGGCGACGCATAAAGGAACTCTTGTAGTGAGATAAAAACAGCCGGCAATGATAAGCAGCGATGCGGCCTACGCCAAATGCCCAATGCCCAGCGGCGAGGACAAATGTTTCACATTGTGTTGATTACCGTGTACAGACGAACCTATTCAACTCATGCAGTCTAAGCACTGTCTGCACTCAAGGAAGCGTAACCTGTGAAATCACTGCTTGCCCTGTTGTCACTGTTCGCCTTGCCGGTCATGGCCGCCGAGCCGACGATTTATGGCCGTTACGAAAACATCGCCCTGCCGGAGATTGGCGAGACCTTGAAGGCCAAGATGGACACCGGTGCCTTCACCGCATCGCTGTCGGCCAAAGACATCGAGCTGTTCACCCGCGATGGCGATGAGTGGGTACGCTTCCGCCTGGCGACCAAAGAGTCCGACGGCAAGGTTTACGAGCACAAGGTCTCGCGCATCAGCAAGATCAAGGGCCGTGCCGACGAAGAGGAAGAGGGCGATGCGCCGGAAATCTCCAAGCGCCCGGTGGTCGACCTGGAGCTGTGCCTGGGTGATGTGAAGCGCACGGTCGAAGTGAACCTGGTGGACCGCAGCAGTTTCAACTACCCGCTGTTGATCGGTTCCAAAGCGTTGCGTGAGTTCAAGGCAGCGGTCAACCCGGCCAAGAAGTTCACCGCCGGCAAGCCGGACTGCTGACCAACATTTCACCCGTTCCTCCGTGTAGGAGCAGCCTTGTGCTGCGAAGAGGCCATGCCAGACGCAGCAAATGTGCTGACGATACCGGCCTTTTCGCAGCACAAGGCTGCTCCTACAATGTCCAGCTACGCCCCCAGCCAGGCCGGACACCATGCCCCATATCCTCATCGTCGAAGACGAAGCCGCCATCGCCGACACCCTGGTCTACGCCCTGCAGGTCGACGGCCACAGCACCGAGTGGGTGACCCTGGGCGGCGCCGCCCTCGACCAGCAGCGCCAGCGCCCGGCCGACCTGATCATCCTCGACATCGGCCTGCCTGATATCAGTGGTTTCGAAACCTGCCGCCAACTGCGCCGCTTCAGCGAGGTGCCGGTGATGTTCCTCAGCGCCCGCGATGGCGAAATCGACCGGGTGGTGGGCCTTGAGATCGGCGCCGACGACTACGTGGTCAAACCCTTCAGCCCCCGCGAGGTGGCGGCACGGGTGCGGGCCATCCTTAAACGCATGGCACCACGTGTTGAGCCCGCCGCCGCGGCAACGCTGTTCCAGCTCGACACCCTGCGCATGCAGATCAGCTACCGTAACCAGCCGCTGAGCCTGACCCGCCACGAGTTTCGTTTGCTGCAGTGCCTGCTGGAACAGCCCCAGCGGGTGTTCAGCCGCGAGCAACTGCTCGATGCCCTGGGCGTGGCGTCTGACGTGGGCTACGAGCGCACCATCGACAGCCACATCAAGAGCCTGCGGGCCAAGTTGCGCCTGGTCGCCAGCGAGGCAGAACCGATCCAGACCCACCGCGGCCTCGGCTACAGTTACAGCCCGGATCACGCCTGATGCGCCTGGGTATCCGGATCTTCCTGGTGTACTTCCTGTTCGTCGGGCTGGCGGGGTACTTCCTGCTTAACACGGTGCGCGAACAGATCCGCCCGGTGGTGCGCCAATCGTCCGAAGAAACCTTGGTCGACACCGCCAACCTGCTGGCGGAGATTTTGCACGATGACGTCAAGGCCGGCACCCTCGGGCAAAGCCGCTTGCCCGAAGTACTCAAGGCTTACGGTTCGCGCAGCCCGGGCGCGCAGATCTGGGGCTTGGCGAAGAACCAGGTCAGCCACCGCATCTATGTGACCGACGCCAAAGGCATCGTGCTGCTCGACTCCAGCGGTGAGGACCTGGGCAAGGATTACTCGAAGTGGAATGACGTTTACCTCACCCTGCGCGGCGAGTACGGCGCCCGCTCCACGCGCAGTGTCGCCGATGACGAAAGCACTTCGGTGATGCATGTGGCCGCGCCGATCATCGATGACGGCCAGATCATCGGCGTGGTTACCGTGGCCAAGCCCAACAGTTCGCTGCAACCCTACATCGACCGCTCCGAGCAGCGTTTGCTCACGTTGGGCCTGGGCCTGATCGGCCTGGGCTTGTTGATTGGCGCAGCGCTGTCGTGGTGGCTGGCGCGCTCGCTGCGCAGGCTGGCCCGTTACGCCCAGGCGGTCAGCGAAGGTGAGCGGGCGGCGCTGCCGCATTACAAGGGCGGTGAGCTGGCGCACCTGGCCAATGCAGTGGAGCGCATGCGCACGCAGCTGGAAGGCAAGGCCTACGTCGAGCGCTATGTGCACACCTTGACCCACGAGCTGAAAAGCCCGCTGGCGGCCATCCGCGGTGCCTCCGAGTTGTTGCAGGGCGATATGCCGGCTGAGCAGCGGGCGCGCTTTGCCGGCAACATCGAGCGCGAAAGCGAGCGCCTGCAGCAGATGATCGAACGCCTGCTCAACCTCGCCCGCGTGGAGCAGATGCAAGCGCTGGAGGATGAACAGCAGGTGGCGTTGGCGGCACTGGTCGACGAATTGCTGTTGGCCCATGCGGCGCGCATCGAAGCGGCGGGCCTGCAGGTGCGGCAGCGGGTGCCGGCCGGTTTGCGGTTGTTGTGCGATCCGTTTCTGATGCGCCAGGCGTTGGCGAACCTGCTCGACAATGCGCTGGACTTTACCCCGGCCGGTGGGGCGTTGTTGTTCGAGCTTGAGCGCGACGGTGGGCGGGTGGCGTTGAGCCTGTTCAACCAGGGGCAGGCGATACCGGCGTATGCCATTGGGCGGGTGAGTGAGCGCTTTTACTCGCTGCCGCGGCCGGGGAGTGGGCGCAAGAGCACCGGGCTGGGGCTGAATTTTGTGGCCGAGGTGATGCAACTTCATGGCGGTTCGCTTGCAGTCGATAACGTCGATGGCGGGGTGCGGGTAAGGTTGTGGCTGCCGGTGCGGCGTATCAGCTGAAAACACGGAATCTCCACACAGTCTCCTCAAGGTCTCCACGCAAGGCGCAGACACTGCGCCCACTGCCAAAGGAGGCCCTATGAACAAGACCCTTGGATTCAAGCTCGGCATGATTGCCCTGCTGATGGTGCTGTTGCTGATCCCCCTGCTGATGATCAGCGGCCTCATCGACGAGCGCCAGACCCTGCGTGACAGCGTAGTACGTGACATCGCCCAGAGCGCCAGCTTCGACCAGCAACTCAGTGGCCCGCTGCTGGTGGTGCCTTACCGCAAGTACCAGCGCCGCTGGATCGACAAGGACGGCGAGCGTACCCAGGAGACCAGCAGCATCGCCGGCCACCTGTACTTCCTGCCGGAAACCTTCGAGGCCGATCTGGGTGTCGACACCGAGCTGCGATCACGCGGCATCTACCAGGCGCGGCTGTTTCACGCCAAAGGCCGCATCAGTGGCCGCTTCAAGCTCCCCGAACGCTGGGGCATCGACAAGGATTTTGAAGACTACCGGTTCGACAAGCCCTTTCTGGTGGTGGGCATCAGCGACATTCGTGGCATCGAGAATGGCCTGGAGCTGACGCTCGACGAGCGCAAGTTGCCCTTTGAAGCGGGGACCGGGCTCGACTGGATGCGCGGTGGCGTGCATGCCAGCGTGCCAGGGCTGGATGGCCTGCAAGCGCGGGAGTTCAGCTACGGCTTCGACCTGGCGCTGCAAGGCACTGGCCAGTTGCATGTATTGCCGGTAGGCCGTACCAGCAGTGTGGATATGCGCGCCAACTGGCCGCACCCAAGCTTCATCGGCAGTTACCTGCCCAGCCGTCGCGACATCGATGCCCAAGGCTTCACTGCCCACTGGCAGACGTCGTTCTTCGCCACCAACCTTGAAGATGCCCTACGCCAGTGCGCCACGGCCGGGCAATGTGAGGACTTCAGCGAGCGTACCTTTGGCGTCAGCTTTGTCGACCCGGTTGATCAGTACCTGAAGAGCGAGCGGGCGATCAAATACGCGCTGCTGTTCATTGCCCTGACCTTTGCCGGCTTCTTCCTGTTCGAGGTGCTGAAGAACCTCAGCGTGCACCCGGTGCAGTACATCCTGGTGGGTGTGGCGTTGGCGTTTTTCTACCTGCTGTTGCTGTCGATGTCCGAACACATCGGCTTTGGCCCGGCGTATGGGCTGTCGGCTTCGGCCTGCGTGTTGCTGATTGGCTTCTACCTGAGCCACGTGCTGCGCAGCCTGGGGCGTGGGGTTGGGTTTGCGGCGGGGTTAGCGGCGTTGTACGGGATGCTTTATGGGCTGCTCAGCGCCGAGGACTACGCGCTGTTGATGGGGTCGTTGCTGTGCTTTGGTTTGTTGGGCGTGTTCATGGTGCTGACCCGGCGGCTGGACTGGGCGCGGGTGGGGAGGGCGGCATGAGGGAGGACAGAGAAATCGGGCGGTGGTTGGCACGCAGGATTGGGCAGTTGTTTCCTGTGATACCGAGGTAAGGCATTCGCAGCACAAGGCTGCTCCTACAGGGCGCGCGCTACCGTGTAGGAGCAGCCTTGTGCTGCGAAGAGGCCCGTCAGGCCGCTGGAGAGGTAGCAACCATCGACGGCCGCTGGGCCACCTCGGCATACCACTTCGCCAGCCCAGGCTGGCGCTCACGCCAACCAAATTCAGGCTGACGCAAATCCAGGTACCCCAGCGCACAGGCAACACCAATGGCAGCCAGATCAAAGCCCGAAATCAGCTCCGCCAGATGTTCCTGCTCCAGGTTGGCCAGGCTGCGGCGTATTTTGTCGCCCTGCGCCTCGAGCCAGCCATCCCAGCGCTTGTCCTCAGGCCGCAGGAAGCTCTCATAGCGGCTCGACACCGCCGCATCCATGATCGCATCAGCCTGCGACGCCAAGGTCATGCGCCGCCAGCGCGCCGAGCCTTCACGCGGCAGCAATGGCAGGCCGACGTGCTGCAGGTCGAGGTACTCGCAAATCACCCGGCTGTCGTGCAGCACCGTGCCGTCGTCCAGGCGCAGGGCCGGGATCTTGCCGATCGGGTTGCCCTGGTTGAGCTGGTCATCACCACTCACGGGGCTGATGTTCACCGGCTGCAGGGTGACGCGGTCAAGCTGGCCGGTCTCGTGCAGCACCACCATGACCTTGCGCACGAAGGGCGACAGCGGCGAGTGGAACAGGGTCATCGTGGCCATGGTTCAGTTGCCCTGCAGGCTGGGTGGCAGGCACACACCGGTACCGCCAATACCGCAGTAGCCGTCCGGGTTCTTGGCCAGGTACTGCTGGTGGTAGGCCTCGGCGAAGTACACGGTCGGGGCCTGGTCGATCTCGGTGGTGATCTCACCGAAACCGGCCTTGTTCAGCTCGGCCTGGAAGGCGTCGCGGCTGGCCTTGGCTTCTTCGAGCTGCTGCGGCGAGGTGCAGTAGATGGCCGAGCGGTACTGGGTGCCGACGTCGTTGCCCTGGCGCATGCCCTGGGTTGGGTTGTGCAGTTCCCAGAACATGGCCAGCAGCTCGCGGTAGCTGACCTTGTCCTTGTCGAACACCACCAGCACCACTTCGGTGTGGCCGGTCAGGCCGGAACAGACTTCTTCGTACGTGGGGTTGGGGGTGAAGCCGCCGGCATAGCCGACCACCGTGCTGACCACGCCTTCACGCTGCCAGAAGCGGCGCTCGGCGCCCCAGAAACAGCCCAGGCCGAAGATGGCGAAGTCGATGGCACCTTCGAAGAAGGGGCCCAGCAGGGGGGTGCCTTCGAACACATAGTGGAACTCGGGCAGCGACATTGGCGTTTCGCGGCCAGGCAGGGCCTGCTCCGCGGTTGGCATGACGTTTTTGTTCACCAGGATTTCCGAACGCAGGACCATGGCCGTTCCTCTGTGTTTTTTCAGTTGGATTGGTGGTGAGGCCTTCGCAGCACAAGGCTGCTCCTACAGGGAGCGCGCACTGCTGCAAAAGGGCCCGAATGGGCTCTATAGTGCCCGAGGTTAACGCTGCTGTCAGGCCATTGGACCGCGCGGATAGCGCTTCAGTCGCTCGGCCAGTTCACGCCCCGGAATCGGCCGATCGAACAGGTACCCCTGGCCCACGTCGCACCGGTGCCGGCGCAGAAACGCCAGCTGCGCCGGGGTCTCGATCCCTTCGGCAACTACCTTGAGCTTGAGGTTGTGGGCCATGGCCACCACCGCCGAGGTGATTTCCATGTCGTCCTGGTTATCCGGGATTTCGTTGATGAAGCTGCGGTCGATCTTGATGATGTCGATCGGAAACTTCTTCAAGTAGCTCAACGACGAATAGCCCGTGCCGAAGTCGTCCATCGCCAGGGTCAAGCCCAGGGCCTTGAGCTCGTCGAGCTGGCGGTGGGTGTCTTCGGTCGCTTCCAGCAGCAGGCCTTCGGTCAGCTCCAGCTCCAGCAGGTGCGAGGGCAGCGCTTCTTCCTTGAGGATCGAACTGATCGAGGCTACCAGGTCCGGGTCGGAGAATTGCTTGGGCGACAGGTTGATGGCCACGTGCAAGTTGCCCAGGCCGGCCTCGCGCAGTTGCTGGCTCATGCGGCACGACTGGCGCACCACCCACTTGCCGATTGGGATGATCAGGCCGGTTTCCTCGGCCACGCTGATGAACTGGTCCGGGCGGATCATGCCGCGCTCGGGGTGGTTCCAGCGCAGCAGTGCTTCCAACCCTAGCAGGCGGCCGCTGCGCAGGCACAGCTTGGGCTGGTAGAACACTTCCAGTTCGTTCTGGGTCAGGGCGCGTCGCAGGTTGTTCTCGACGAACAGCTTGTAACTGGCCTCGGCATTGAGCACTTCGGTGAACACCTGCACTTGGTGCTTGCCGTTGGCCTTGGCCTTGTGCAGCGCCAGGCCTGCGTTTTTCATCAGGCTCGCCGGGTCGATGCCGTGCAGCGGCGCGCAGGCAAGGCCCACCGAGGCGGTGACGTTGATCAGCTGGTTGTCGACGAACATCGGCTTGTCGAGGGTGTGCAGCAACTGCTGGGCGACGTCCTGGCCGTCTTCCAGGCGGGTGTCGTCGAGCAGCACAGCGAACTCGTTGCTGGCGAAACGCGCCAGGATGCCACCGGCGCTTAGGCTGTTGCGCAGTCGGCGGGCCAGGCTGACCAACAGCTTGTCGCCGGTCTGGTGGCCGAGGCTGTCGTTGATGCGCTTGAAGTTGTCGATGTCCACCAGCAGCAGGCACATCGAGCTCTCGCTGTTACGGGCAAAGCGCTCGTCGAGGCTGCGGATGAACGCCGGGCGGTTGCCCAGGTTGGTCAGGTTGTCGGTGTAGGCCAGGCGCTCGATGCGCTGTTGGGCCAGCTTGGTCTGGGTGACGTCTTCGTAGATGCCGATGTAGTGGGTCAGCTCACGGTTGTCGCCATACACCTTGGATATCGACAGTTGGCCCCAGTAGGGTTCGAGGTTTTTGCGCCGGCTTTTGAATTCGCCTTGCCAGCTGTTGCCCATGGCCAGGCTCGACGGCGAATCGAACAGCAGCTCGCTGAGGTTTTCCAGGGCTGGCAGCTCGGCCAGTTGGCGGCCCTGGACTTCATCGGTGCTGTACTGGGTGATCGCCGTGAAGCTTGGGTTGACGTATTCCACCACACCGTCGCGGTTGACCAGCAAAAAGGCACTGGCGCTTTGTTCCACCGCGCGCTGGAACAGGTGCAGGGCGCTGGCCGCAGTGCGTCGGTTGTGGTTGGTGATGACCTGGGCGAACTGGTCGGCCAGCTCACCGGCAAAGGCGATTTCATCGGACTGCCAGGCCCGCGGCTGGCCACTTTGCTCCAGGCACAACACCCCGATTACCTGGCCATCGACGCGCACGCTGGCATCGAGCATGGCTTTGTTGTCGGGGCGCAGGCTCTGGGTCAGGGCGCGGGTGCGCGGGTCGTGGTTGGCGTTGTGGGCGTCGATGGCGCGGCTGGCGTGCAGGGCGTCGAGGTAGTCGGGAAAGTGGCTGGCATCGATGGCTTCGGGCAGGCGATGCTCCTGCTCGTGGCGGTACCAGGCACTGATCGGCTCCAGGCGCTGGCCTTCCAGGTGCCAGATGCTGGCGCTGTCGACCTTGTAGATCTCACAGGCGCTCTGGGTGATCAGCTCGGCGGCTTCGAGCAGCGAGTTTTCTGCGCTGTAACGCTGGCGGGCCAGGCGCAGGATCAGGTCTTGCTGGCCGCGCACACGCTCCAGGTGTTCAAGCTGTTCTTGCTGGGCGCGCTGGTTGAGCTGCAGGGCCAGTTGCAGGCGGTTGTTGCGCGACTCCAAGTCACTGGCGTCGGGGTCGGCGGCGTCTTCGGGCGGGTCGTCGAGTACGCTCAGGTAGCCGCGCAGCAGTTGCCGGTTGTGTTGCCTGTAGGCTTCCCCGGCCTCCAGCAGGCGCAGTGACGCGCCAGGGGCATGCAAGGTGTAGCGCACGCGGTAGTAGCCACGGCGGGCAAGCTGCGACTGGATCTCGTCGTGCAGCCTGTAGCGGGCTTCGGGTTCCATCAGGCTGGCATAGGGCGAATCGACCAAAGCGCACAGCTCGCCTGCCTGCAGGCCGAACTGGCGTTCGCAGGTGGGGTCGAGGTAGAGCATGGCCCAGGTGGCTTCGTTGAGCCTTTCGAAACGCAGCATGCCGAGCCGCGAGGGCACGGGTAGCTGCGTGACGACCTCGGCCGCCACACGGCTGGCGGCATCGGGTTGGCTTTTCATCGAAGACTCGCTTGAAGAGGGAAACACGGCCTGGTCGGCGGCGTATCTGGCAAGGTTGCATCATGTCCCGAGGGCTGGCAAGCGGCCATGTGTGATGCTGTGTACGGGTTATCGGCAGAGGTACCACAAACTATAGGCGCGCCCCTTGTAGGAGCAGCCTTGTGCTGCGAAGAGGCCCTGCCAGGCGCTGGAAATGTTGGCGGTGGTACCGGCCCTTTCGCAGCACAAGGCTGCTCCTACAAAAAAACCGGTGAGGTGTGAGCCGCAGGCAAAAAAAAGCCCCGCCAAATGACGGGGTTGAGGTACGAGCGTGGCAGCTCGAAAAGGGTACTGCCCCTCTTGCGAGGGGCAGCGTGCCGCCTTACAGCAGCAGGGTGCGGATATCCGCCAGCACGTCGCCCAGGCGCTTGGTGAAGCGCGCGGCGGCAGCGCCGTTGATCACACGGTGATCGTAGGACAGCGACAGCGGCAGCATCAGCTTCGGCTGGAAGGCTTTGCCATCCCAGACTGGCTGCATGGTTGCCTTCGAAACGCCCAGGATCGCCACCTCAGGCGCGTTGACGATCGGCGTGAAGCCGGTGCCGCCAATGTGGCCGAGGCTGGAGATGGTGAAGCAGGCGCCTTGCATGTCGTCGGCCGACAGCTTTTTGGTGCGCGCCTTCTCGGCCAGTGCAGCGGCTTCGGCAGCCAGTTGCAGCAGGCTCTTCTGGTCGACGTTCTTGATCACAGGGACCAGCAGGCCATCCGGGGTGTCCACGGCAAAGCCGATGTTCACGTACTTCTTGCGGATGATCGCCTTGCCGCTTGGCGCCAGCGAGCTGTTGAAGTCCGGCATTTCCTTGAGCAGGAATGCGCTGGCCTTGAGCAGCAGTGGCAGCACGGTCAGCTTGACGCCAGCCTTCTCGGCCACGGCCTTCTGCGCCACGCGGAAGGCTTCCAGCTCGGTGATGTCGGCGGAGTCGAACTGGGTCACGTGCGGCACGTTCAGCCAGCTGCGGTGCAGGTTGGCGGCACCGACCTGCATCAGGCGGGTCAGGGCCACTTCTTCCACTTCACCGAACTTGCTGAAGTCCACGGCAGGGATTGGCGGGATGCCAGCGCCGCCGGTTGCGCCGGCGGCTGCCGGGGCTTCCTTGGCCTTCTGCATCATCGCTTTGACGTAAACCTGCACGTCTTCTTTCAGGATGCGGCCATGCGGGCCGGTGGCCGCGACAGCGCCCAACTCGACACCGAATTCACGGGCCAGCTGACGAACGGCTGGGCCAGCGTGAACCTTGGCGTTGTTGCCAGCAGCCGGCGCTGTAGCGACCGGAGCAGGGGCAGCAGCCGGGGCGGCAGCGGCAGGTGCGGCAGCAGGCGCAGCCTCAGCCTTGGCCGGTGCAGCAGCGGCCGGAGCCGGTGCGGCAGCCGGCGCTGCGCCAGCAACCTTCAGCTTGAAGATCAGGTCGCCAGTGCCGACTTCATCTTCCAGCTTGCACAGCACTTCTTCGACCACGCCAGCAGCAGGCGATGGGATCTCCATGGAGGCCTTGTCGGACTCCAGGGTGATCAGCGACTGGTCGGCTTCGACGGTGTCGCCGACCTTGACCAGCACTTCGATGATCTTGGCCTTGCCCGACGAGCCGATGTCCGGCACGTGGATGTCTTGCACGCTGGCGGCAGCCGGGGCTGCAGCAGGCGCAGGCGCAGCTTCGGCGGCCGGCTTTTCAGCGGCGGCCGGCGCAGCGGCAGGGGCAGGTGCGGCGGCTGGCGCCTCGGACGCCGCAGCGCCCTCGGCTTCCAGCACCAGCAGCTCGTCGCCTTCTTTCAGGCGATCGCCCAGCTTGACCTTCAGCTCTTTGATCACGCCGGCCTTAGGGGCCGGGATCTCCATGGAGGCCTTGTCGGACTCCAGGGTCAGCAGGCTCTGGTCAGCCTCGATACGGTCACCGACCTTGACGAACAGCTCGATGATTTCACCTTCACCGCTGCCGATGTCAGGTACGCGAATGAGTTCGCTCACTTAAAAATACTCCTCAGCAGTCCAGTGGGTTGCGCTTGTCCGGATCGATGCCGAACTTGACGATAGCGTCAGCCACCACTTTCGGTTCGATCTCGCCACGGTCAGCCAAGGCTTCCAGGGCAGCCAGCACCACGAAGTGGCGGTCAACTTCGAAGAAGTGACGCAGCTTCTTGCGGCTGTCGCTGCGACCGTAACCGTCGGTACCCAGGACTTTGAACTCTTTGCTCGGCACCCACTGGCGAATCTGTTCGGCGAACAGCTTCATGTAGTCGGTGGAGGCGATGACCGGGCCTTTGCGACCGTTCAGGCACTCTTCGACGTAAGTCAGCTGAGGCTTCTGGCCAGGCTTGAGGCGGTTGGCGCGTTCCACGGCCAGGCCGTCGCGACGCAGTTCGTTGAAGCTGGTGACGCTCCACACGTCGGCACCGACGTTGAACTCTTCACGCAGGATCTTCGCTGCTTCGCGGACTTCGCGCAGGATGGTGCCGGAGCCCATCAGCTGAACGTGGTGCGCGGCTTCGCGGGTGTCTTCTTCGAGCAGGTACATACCCTTGATGATGCCTTCCTCAACACCGGCCGGCATGGCTGGCTGCTGGTAGGATTCGTTCATCACGGTGATGTAGTAGAAGATGTCCTGTTGCTCTTCGGTCATCTTCTTCATGCCGTCCTGGATGATCACCGCCAGCTCGTAGCCGTAGGTCGGATCATAGGTGCGGCAGTTCGGGATGGTGCCCGCCATCATGTGGCTGTGACCGTCTTCGTGCTGCAGGCCTTCACCGTTGAGGGTGGTACGGCCGGCGGTACCGCCGATCAGGAAGCCACGGGTGCGGCTGTCGCCAGCGGCCCAGGCCAGGTCGCCGATACGCTGGAAGCCGAACATCGAGTAGAAGATGTAGAACGGCAGCATCGGCTGGTTGTGGCAGCTGTACGAGGTACCGGCAGCGATGAACGACGACATGGCGCCGGCTTCGTTGATGCCTTCCTCGAGAATCTGGCCCTTCTTGTCTTCGCGGTAGAACATCACCTGGTCTTTATCGACTGGCTCGTAGAGCTGGCCGACGGACGAGTAGATGCCCAACTGGCGGAACATGCCTTCCATACCGAAGGTACGGGCTTCGTCCGGGATGATCGGGACGATGCGCTGGCCGATTTCCTTGTCCTTGACCAGCTGCGCCAGGATGCGCACGAAGGCCATGGTGGTGGAGATTTCGCGGTCGCCCGAGCCGTCCAGGATCGCTTTCAGCGTTTCCAGGGATGGGGTCGGCACGCTGAAGCTCTTGGCGCGACGTTGCGGCACGAAGCCACCCAGGGCAGCGCGGCGCTCGGCCAGGTACTTGGCTTCGGCAGAACCTTCTTCCGGCTTGAAGAACGGCAGGTTCTCAAGGTCGGCATCCTTGACCGGGATGTCGAAGCGGTCACGGAAGTGACGCAGGCTGTCGACGTCGACCTTCTTGGTGTTGTGCGCGGTGTTCTTGGCTTCGCCTGCACCGGTGCCGTAACCCTTGATGGTCTTGGCCAGGATGACAGTCGGTTGCTCTTTGTGGTTCACCGCCTGGTGATAAGCCGCGTAGACCTTGTACGGGTCGTGGCCGCCACGGTTGAGCTTCCAGATCTCTTCGTCGGACAGGTCTTCGACCATGGCCTTGAGCTCTGGGGTGTTGAAGAAGTTCTCACGCACGTACGCGCCGTCTTTGGCTTTGTAGTTCTGGTACTCGCCGTCGATGACTTCGTCCATGCGGCGCTGCAGGGCACCGTTGGTGTCCTTGGCCAGCAGTGGGTCCCAGAAGCGGCCCCAGACGACTTTGTTGACGTTCCAGCCACCGCCACGGAACACGCCTTCGAGTTCCTGGATGATCTTGCCGTTGCCGCGAACCGGGCCGTCGAGGCGCTGCAGGTTGCAGTTGATGACGAAGATCAGGTTGTCCAGCTTCTCGCGGCCAGCCAGGGCGATTGCGCCCAGGGATTCCGGCTCGTCGCACTCGCCGTCGCCCATGAAGCACCAGACCTTCTGCTTGCCGGCCGGGATGAAGCCACGGGCTTCCAGGTACTTCATGAAGCGCGCCTGGTAGATCGCCTGGATCGGGCCCAGACCCATCGAAACGGTCGGGAACTGCCAGAAGTCAGGCATCAACCACGGGTGCGGGTACGAAGACAGGCCGTTGCCGTCCACTTCCTGACGGAAGTTGTTCATCTGGTCTTCGCTGATGCGGCCTTCCATGAAGGCACGGGCGTAAACGCCTGGCGAAGCGTGGCCCTGGAAGAACACCAGGTCGCCGCCGTGTTCTTCGGTCGGGGCCTGGAAGAAGTAGTTGAAGCCGATGTCGTACAGGGTGGCACTGGAGGCGAAGCTGGAGATGTGGCCGCCCAGGTCCGAGTCCTTCAGGTTGGTGCGCATCACCATGGCCAGCGCGTTCCAACGCACCAACGAGCGAATGCGGCGTTCCATGAACAGGTCGCCAGGCATGCGTGCTTCGTGGGTGACAGGGATGGTGTTGCGGTATGGCGTGGTGATCGCATACGGCAGCTGGGAGCCACTGCGGGTGGCCAGCTCGCCCATACGGGTCATCAGGTAATGAGCGCGGTCTTCGCCTTCTTTGTCGAGGACCGACTCCAGGGCATCCAGCCATTCCTGGGTTTCGATTGGATCGAGGTCTTGCATGGCTTGCTCCAGGGCGGAAAGGCAACCAGAATCGATTGCCTGAGTTTGCGACTGGCCTTATGGGCAGACGTCGTGAATTCTTGGATTACCGGAGTGTGATCCGGCGCCGTGTAGTTTTACTACAAATGCATTCGCATTTCATGCTTTTAGACAGTCGGGGTAGTAGTAAAACTACACAAATGCGGCTTTTGGTCGCACCCCGGCTTGTGGGGAAAAACGTTCATGTTGGTTGGCGATGTGTCGCGAACGGGTGATTCTTGATGTTTTTTGCCAGTGATTGCTTTTTTTCAGCTATTTCCAACTTTTGTATGACAGTCCAACCGTGGTCCGCCTTCCATTTGGCCGCCTTTACCCCTCTCTTTCACGCCGATCAAGGATAGTCCATGCGCCTGCCTTTGCCGCTCGATCTGCCCGCCACCCTGCAACCGCTGGTCGCTCGTAATCAGCAGTTCCTCAGCGAAGCTGTGGCTGGCCACCCCGAACTCGACCTGAACGGTTGCAGCCCGGCCCATCGGCAACAGTTCGACCAGGTTGCTGCCGCCAGCGACTTCGTCCTTGGCCTGGCCCAGCGCGAACCGGCCATGCTGCTCGCCCTGATGGCCAGTGGTGAACTGGACCGCCGCTACGCGCCCGGCGAGTTGCGCGGGCAGATCGGGGCGGTGGCCCAGGCAGCGCAAAGCGAAGACGAACTGGCGCGTAACCTGCGGCGCGAGCGCAATCGCCAGCAGTTGCGCATCATCTGGCGCGACATTACGCGCCAGGCCGAGCTGGGCGAAACCTGCCGTGACCTGTCCGACCTTGCCGATGCCGCCATCGACGAAGCGTATCAATGGCTGTACCCGCGCCATTGCCAGCAGTTCGGCACGCCCATCGGCCACCGCAGCGGCCTGGCGCAGCACATGGTGGTGCTGGGCATGGGCAAGCTGGGGGCGGTGGAGCTGAACCTGTCGTCGGACATCGACCTGATCTTCGCCTTCCCCGAGGGCGGCGAGACCGAAGGGGTGAAGCGCTCGCTGGACAACCAGGAGTTCTTCACCCGCCTGGGCCAGCGCCTGATCAAGGCCCTGGACCCGGTCACCGTCGACGGTTTCGTGTTCCGCGTCGACATGCGCTTGCGCCCTTACGGTTCGGCCGGTTCGCTGGTGCTGAGCTTCAATGCCCTGGAGCAGTACTACCAAGACCAGGGCCGCGACTGGGAACGCTACGCCATGATCAAGGCGCGGGTGGTGGCCGGTGACCAGGCGGCAGGCGCTCAGTTGCAAGAGATGCTGCGCCCGTTCGTCTACCGCCGTTACCTGGACTTCTCGGCCATCGAAGCCCTGCGCACCATGAAGCAGCTGATTCAGCAGGAGGTGCGGCGCAAGGGCATGTCCGAGAACATCAAGCTGGGTGCTGGCGGCATCCGCGAGGTGGAGTTCATCGCCCAGGCCTTCCAGCTGATCCATGGCGGGCGAGACCTGAGCCTGCAGCAACGGCCCTTGCTCAAGGTGCTGGCGACCCTCGAAGGGCAAGGTTACCTGCCACCCGCGGTGGTGGCCGAGTTGCGCGAAGGCTACGAATTCCTGCGTTATACCGAGCACGCTATCCAGGCCATCGCCGACCGCCAGACGCAGATGCTGCCGGACAACGAAATTGACCAGGCGCGGGTCGCCTACATCCTCGGCTTCGCCGACTGGCAGGGCTTCCATGACCAATTGATGTACTGGCGCGGCCGGGTCGATTGGCACTTCCGCCAGGTGATCGCCGACCCCGATGATGAGGACGGCGAGGGCGAACTGGTGGTCGGTGGCGAATGGTCGCCGCTGTGGGAGCAGGCGCAGGATGAAGACGCGGCCTGTCGTCAGCTTGAAGAAGCCGGGTTCAAACAACCCGCCGATGCCTTGCGTCGCCTCACTGGGTTGCGGGGCAGCCCGCAATTGCGCTCGATGCAGCGCATTGGGCGCGAACGTTTGGACGCCTTTATTCCAAGGCTCTTGGCCCAGGCCGTGGAGCACCAAGACCCTGACCTGGTGCTTGAACGCGTGCTGCCGCTGGTCGAAGCGGTTGCGCGGCGGTCGGCCTACTTGGTGCTGCTCACCGAAAACCCGGGTGCCTTGCGCCGCCTGTTGACCCTGTGCGCGGCCAGCCCTTGGATCGCCGAGCAGATTGCCCGCTACCCGTTGCTGCTCGACGAGTTGCTCAACGAGGGCCGGCTATTCAGCCCGCCATTGGCGCCGGAGCTGGCCAGCGAACTGCGCGAACGTTTGACGCGCATCCCCGAAGACGACCTGGAACAGCAGATGGAGGCGCTGCGCCACTTCAAGCTGGCCCACAGCCTGCGTGTGGCGGCCTCGGAAATCAGTGGCAACCTGCCGTTGATGAAAGTCAGCGATTACCTGACCTGGCTGGCCGAAGCCATCCTCGACCAGGTGCTGGCCCTGGCCTGGCGCCAGACCGTAGCCCGCCACGGCCAGCCCAAGCGCAGCGACGGCAGCCTGTGCGACCCGGGCTTCATCATCATTGGTTATGGCAAGGTCGGTGGGCTTGAACTGGGCCATGGCTCGGACCTGGACCTGGTGTTCATTCACGATGGCGACCCCCAGGCCGAAACCGATGGCGCCAAGCCGATCGACAGCGCGCAGTTCTTTACCCGCCTGGGCCAGCGCATCATCCACTTGCTGACCACCCAGACCAACTCTGGCCAGCTGTATGACGTGGACATGCGCCTGCGCCCGTCCGGCGCTTCAGGGCTGTTGGTCAGCTCGCTCGGTGCCTTCGAGCGCTATCAACAGAACGAGGCCTGGACCTGGGAGCACCAGGCCTTGGTGCGTGCGCGTGTGCTGGTCGGCTGCAAACAGGTGGGCGCGGCGTTCGAAGGCGTGCGCGCCAACGTCCTGGGCCAACCCCGTGACCTTGAGACGTTGCGCACCGAAGTCAGTGAAATGCGCGCCAAGATGCGCGGCAACCTCGGCACCAAGGCCACGGCTGCCGGCACCGCAGCCAATGCCTTCGAGGCCGGTGTACCCTTCGATATCAAGCAGGATGCCGGCGGTATCGTCGATATCGAATTTATGGTGCAATACGCGGCTTTGGCCTGGTCCCACGACCACCCGGCCATACTCCGATGGACCGATAACATCCGCATTCTGGAAGAGCTGGAGCAGGCAGGTTTGATGCCGGCCAGTGACGCGGTGCTGTTGCGTGAAGTGTACAAGGCGTTCCGTTCTGCCTCGCACCGCCAGGCCCTGCAGAAGCAGGCCGGGGTGATCGATGCGGCGCAGTTTGCCGATGAACGCCGCGAGGTGCGGCGGATCTGGGGCGAGCTGGGTTTGACTTGATACCGCTGAGGCCCCTGTAGGAGCGGCCTTGTGCCGCGAAGGGCTGCAAAGCAGCCCCAAAGGTCCATGCCTCACCACCGGTGTTACACTGTCCGCCACATAGCCTGAATATAAAGAGGGGAGGCCAGGCTGTACCGCAGCCTGTAGCCTCCCCGAGCGTTTCTGGACTAAGCATGAGAATACTGATCATTGGCCCCAGCTGGGTCGGCGACATGGTAATGGCGCAGACCTTGTTCCAGTGCCTGAAACAGCAGCACCCCGACTGCGTGATCGACGTGCTGGCGCCCGAGTGGAGCCGGCCGATCCTCGAACGCATGCCCGAGGTGCGCCAAGCCTTGAGCTTCCCGCTCGGCCACGGTGCGCTGGAACTGGCCACCCGACGTCGCATCGGCAAGTCCCTGGCCGGCCAGTACGACCAGGCAATTCTGCTGCCCAACTCGATGAAATCGGCGTTGGTGCCGTTCTTTGCCGGTATTCCCAAACGCACCGGCTGGCGCGGCGAGATGCGCTTCGGCCTGCTCAACGACGTGCGCAAGCTGGACAAGGCACGCTACCCGTTGATGATCGAGCGCTTCATGGCCCTGTCCTACGCGCCGGGCGTCGAGCTGCCACAGCCTTACCCGCGCCCCAGCCTGCAGATCGAACCGCAGAGCCGTGACGCCGCCCTGGCCAAGTTCGGCCTGGCACTCGACCGCCCGGTGCTGGCGCTGTGCCCCGGTGCCGAGTTTGGCGAGGCCAAACGCTGGCCGGCCGAGCACTACGCCGCCGTGGCCGAGGCGATGATCCGCCAGGGCTGGCAGGTGTGGTTGTTCGGTTCGAAAAGCGATCACCCCGTCGGTGAGCAGATCCGCGATCGGCTGATCCCGGGCTTGCGTGAAGAATCCTACAACTTGGCCGGCGAAACCTCGCTGGCCGAGGCCATCGACCTGATGTCCTGCGCCGATTCCGTGGTGTCCAACGACTCCGGGCTGATGCACGTGGCGGCCGCGCTGAATCGCCCGCTGGTCGCCGTGTATGGCTCGACCTCGCCGGGCTTCACGCCGCCGCTGGCCGAACAGGTGGAAGTGGTGCGCACCGGCATCGAATGCAGCCCGTGCTTCGACCGCACCTGCCGCTTCGGCCACTACAACTGCCTGCGCCTGCTCGACCCGCAGCAAGTCATCGCCGCCTTGCACAGCCTGGGCGGTCCGAACCTGATCGATACCGTGGCCGAGGTCGACTAAGTGCGGGTACTGATCATCAAGACATCGTCGCTGGGGGATGTGATCCACACCCTGCCGGCGATCACCGATGCCGCCCACGCGATACCGGGCATTCGTTTCGACTGGGTGGTGGAAGAAGGCTTTGCCGAGATCCCCAGCTGGCACCCGGCAGTCGACCAGGTGATCCCGGTGGCGATCCGTCGCTGGCGCAAGAACATCTGGCAGACCCTCAAGAGCGGCGAGTGGAAAGCGTTCAAGCAGCGCGTTCGCGCGCGCAAGTACGACCTGGTGATCGATGCCCAGGGCCTGGTCAAGTCGGCCTGGCTGACCCGCTACGTCAAGGCACCGGTGGCCGGGTTGGACCGCTACTCGGCGCGCGAAGGCCTGGCCAGCCGTTTTTATGACCGGCGCCTGTCGGTCGCCACGGGCCAGCACGCGGTCGAGCGTGTGCGCCAGCTGTTCGCCCTGGCCCTGGCCTACGACTTGCCGGAGGGCATCGGCAACTACGGCCTGGACCTCGATCGCTTGCAATTGCCGCCGGCCGCGCCCTACGTGGTGTTCCTGCACGGCACCACCTGGGCCACCAAGCATTGGCCCGAGGCTTACTGGCGCGAGCTGGCCGAGCGCATGGGCCGGCGCAAGCTGCAAGTGCGCCTGCCGTGGGGTAACCCGGCCGAGAAGGCACGCGCCGAACGTATCGCCCAAGGCTTGAATAACTGCCAGGTACTGCCCAAGTTGAACCTTGTCGGCGTCGCCCGCGTGCTGGCGGCGGCCAAGGCCTGCGTGGCGGTGGACACCGGCCTGGGCCATTTGGCTGCGGCGCTGGATGTGCCGACCATTTCACTGTTCGGCCCGACCAACCCGGGCCTGACCGGCGCCTATGGCCGCGCCCAGGTTCACCAGGCCAGCGATTTCCCCTGTGCGCCGTGCCTGCAGAAAAAGTGCACCTACAAGCCGAGCGCCGATGACCTGCGCCGGTTCGATCTCAAACGCGAGTGGCCGCTGTGCTTCACTCGCCTGAATCCCGAGCATGTGGCGAGCCGCTTGAGCGCGCTGCTGCTGGCTGAGGATGTTCGTTGATGCAACTGGCTTTCGTGCTTTACAAATATTTCCCCTTCGGCGGGCTGCAGCGCGATTTCATGCGCATTGCCCTGGAATGCCAGAAGCGGGGCCACCAGATCCGTGTGTACACACTGATCTGGGAAGGTGACATTCCGCCTGGCTTCGAAGTGCTGGTGGCGCCGGTCAAGGCGCTGTTCAACCACCGCCGCAACGAGAAGCTCAGCGCCTGGATGGAAGCCGACCTGGCCAAGCGCCCGGTCGACCGCCTGATTGGCTTCAACAAGATGCCGGGGCTGGACGTGTACTACGCCGCCGACGGCTGCTTCGAGGACAAGGCCCAGACCCTGCGTGGCGGCCTCTACAAGCGCTGGGGCCGCTACCGGCACTTTGCCGAGTACGAGCGCGCGGTGTTCGCCAAAGACTCGAAAACCGAGGTGCTGATGATCTCGGAGGTGCAGCAGCCGCTGTTCGTCAAACACTACGGCACCCCGGCTGAACGCTTCCATCTGCTGCCGCCGGGCATTTCCCAGGACCGTCGGGCGCCGGCCAACGCCGCCGAGATCCGCGCCGAGTTCCGCCAGGAATTCAACCTGGGCGACGATGACCTGTTGCTGGTGCAGATCGGTTCGGGCTTCAAGACCAAGGGCGTCGACCGCAGCCTCAAGGCCTTGGCCGCGCTGCCGTCGGCCTTGCGCAAGCGCACCCGGTTGATGGTCATCGGCCAGGACGACCCCAAAGTCTTCCAACTGCAGAGCGCCACCCTCGGCCTGGGCGACCAGGTGCAGTTCCTCAAGGGGCGTAGCGATATCCCACGCTTCCTGCTGGGCGCTGACCTGCTGATCCACCCGGCCTACAACGAAAACACCGGCACCGTGCTGCTCGAAGCACTGGTGGCAGGCTTGCCGGTGCTGGTCTCCAAGGTGTGTGGCTACGCCCATTACATCGCCGAAGCCGACAGCGGCCTGGTGTTGGACGAGCCGTTCGAACAGGAACAGCTCAACGGCTACCTGCAACGCATGCTCGAAGACCCGCAGGCCCGTGCCGACTGGTCGCGCAACGGCCTGGCCTTTGCCGATACGGCCGACCTGTACAGCATGCCGCAGCATGCTGCTGATGTGATCCTGGGGCAGGAGACCGCATGAAGCTGATACTGGCCGAACCCTTCAAGCGCTTGTGGGCCGGGCGTGATGCCTTCGAGGCCGTGGAAGCGCTGCAAGGCGAGGTATACCGCGAGCTGGAAGGGCGCCGCACGCTGCGCACCGTCGTCGAGGGCGAGGGGTTTTTCGTCAAGATTCACCGCGGCATCGGCTGGGGTGAGATCTTCAAGAACCTGTTCAGCGCCAAGCTGCCGGTGCTCGGTGCCGGCCAGGAATGGCGAGCCATCCAGCGCCTGCACGAGGTCGGCGTGCCGACCATGACCGCCGTCGCCTATGGCGAGCGCGGCAGCAACCCGGCCACTCAGCATTCGTTCATCGTGACCGAAGAACTGGCGCCGACCATCAGCCTGGAAGACTTCAGTATCGACTGGGTCAAGCAGCCGCCCGCGCCACGCCTCAAGCGTGCGCTGATCGCCGAAGTGGCGAAGATGACTGGCGGCATGCACCGCGCCGGGGTCAACCACCGCGACTGCTACATCTGCCACTTCCTGCTGCACACCGATCGCCCGGTGACGCCAGAAGACTTCAAACTGTCGGTCATCGACCTGCACCGTGCCCAGACCCGGGCGACAATCAGCCGCCGCTGGCGTGACAAAGACCTGGCCGCGCTGTACTTCTCGGCGCTGGACATCGGCCTGACCCGGCGCGACAAGCTGCGCTTTTTGCGTGGCTACTTCCAGCGCCCGCTGCGCCAAGTGCTTGCCGACGAGGCCGCGCTGCTCGCCTGGCTGGAACGCAAGGCGCAGAAACTCTATGACCGCAAACAACGCTATGGGGATGCACTCTGATGGCGGGTTGGACACTGGCGCCAGGCTACGAACACCTGGCGGCGGATTTCGGCAGCCTTGACGCAGTCTTCGCCCTTCAAGGTGAACGCCTGACCCGCGACCCGCTCAGCGAAGTGGTGCGCATCGAGCGCGAGGGCATCAATTACTACGTCAAGCGTTACACCGGGGCGGGCAAGCACATGCGCCGCTACCTCGGCCGGCCGCGCATCAAGGCCGAATGGCAAAACCTCAAGCAGTTCGCCAAGTGGGGCATTCCCACCGCCGAAGTGGTCGCCTGGGGCCTGGAGCGCAAGGGCCTGGCGTTTGGCCGCGGGGCGATGATCACCCGCGAGCTGCCGCGCACCGAAGACCTGTCGGCCTTGGCCGAACGCAAAGACCCGCGCCTGGCAGACCCCGCCTGGGTCGACCACGTCAGCCGCCAGTTGGCGCGCCACACCCGGGTCATGCACGAGCACCGTTTTGCCCACAACGACTTGAAGTGGCGCAACCTGCTGGTCGACGACCAGGGCACGCTGTTCTTCATCGACTGCCCGACCGGCGACTTCTGGCGCGGCTTCATGTGGCGGCACCGGATGATCAAAGACCTGGCGTGCCTGGACAAGGTCGCCAAATACCACCTGTCGGCGACCCAGCGCCTGCGTTTCTACCTGCAATACCGTGGTCGCGACAGGCTCAACGCCCGCGACAAGCAGCGGATTCGCCAAGTGCTGAGCTTTTTCGAGGGAAGGGAATGACCGATTACCTGGCCAGCGCGGACCTCGCGCTGCTCAAACGCCACGGCTTGAACGATTTCGACGCGCTGTGGGCGCTGCAGCTCGATGCCGTGGACGAGCCCAACACCGGCCGTGGGGGCTGGAGCAGCGTGTTCCGCCTGGAACTCGAAGGCAAGGGCTACTACCTCAAGCGCCAGAGCGACTACCTCACCCGTACCTTGCACCGGCCATTCGGCGAGCCAACCTTCGCCCGCGAATTCCGCAACATCAGCCGCTACCAGAAGCTGCACATTCCGGCCTTGCAAGCGGTGTTCTATGGCGAGCGCAAGCAGGCCGGCGAGCACCGGGCGATCCTCATGACCCGTGCCTTGGACGAGTGGGCCGACCTGGACAGCCTGCTGGCTCAGTGGCCGCAGTTGGGCGATGCCGAACGCAACGGCATCCTCGAGGCCTGCGGCCAGTTGGCGCGCACGCTGCACAGTGCTGGCCAGGTGCACGGCTGCTTCTACCCCAAGCACATCTTCCTGCGCCAACGCCGCGAAGGCTGGGATGCCCAACTGATCGACCTGGAAAAAACCCGGCCCCTGCTGTTCGGCATGCGTGACCGGCTCAAGGACCTGGAGCCCCTGTTGCGCCGTGCCCGGGCCTGGAGCGAGGCGGATGTGCGTCACCTGCTGGCAGCCTACCTGGTGCAGCCGGCGGACAGCACGCTGGTCGGCACCTGGCTGCAACGCCTGACGCAACGCCGTCGTGAAAAAGAGGCCCGCTGATGCGTTTGTCTGAACTGAAAGAGGCCGGGCGCGCCCCGGCATTGCCCCTTAACGTGAGCCTGGCCGATGCCGCCGGCAGCGCCGAGCTGCAACTGCTGAGCCTGCTGCGCGTGCTGCCCGGCCAGCGCTATGTGGGTGCTGGTGTCTGGCGTGGCACGCCGGTGCTGGCCAAGCTGTTGGTGGGCAGCAATGCTGCCCGGCACTTCCAGCGCGAGCTGCAAGGCGTCAAGTGGCTGGCCGAGCAGGGCCTGACCACGCCCAAACTGCTGGCCGATGGTTTGAAGGAAGGCGACGGCGGCTGGCTGCTGTTCGCGTTTCTGGATGGTGCCGAAAGCCTGGCCGATGCCTGGGCCGCCGTGGAGCACCTGCCGGTACTGGCAGACGAGCAACACGCGGTGTTGGGTGAGGCGCTGACGGCGGTGGCGCAGATGCACGCCAAGGGCTTGTGGCAGGAAGACCTGCACCTGGACAACCTGCTGCGCCATGGCGGCAAGCTGTACCTGATCGACGGCGCGGGCATCAAGGCCGAGACCCCGGGCCAGCAGTTGTCGCGCCCGCGTGTGCTGGAAAACCTCGGCGTGTTCTTCGCCCAATTGCCCAAGCGCCTGGAGCCGTTCATCGAAGAGCTGTTGGTGCATTACCTGTTGGCCAATGCCGAGCACGCGCTGCCACTCGAAGCGCTGCAGAAGCAGGTGGACAAGGTGCGCAACTGGCGCCAGAAGGACTACCTGGAAAAGGCCGGCCGCGAGTGCTCGCTGTTCAGCGTCGAGCGTAGCCTTTCGGGCCTGCGGGCGATTCGCCGCGCTGAGGTGCAGGCCATGCTGCCGGTGCTGGAACACGCTGATGAGCTGATCGACAAGGGCCACTTGTACAAGACCGGTGGCGCCGCCAGTGTGGCCCGCATCGAGGTCGATGGCCGGCAACTGGTGCTCAAACGCTACAACATCAAGAACACTGCGCACTGGTTCAAGCGCTTCTGGCGCCCGAGCCGTGCCTGGCACTCGTGGATCGAAGGCCATCGCCTGGAATTTCTCGACATCGCCACCCCACGCCCTCTGGCAGTGCTAGAGGAGCGTGTCATGGGCCTGCGCAGCCGTGCTTACCTGGTCACCGACTATGTCGATGGCCCGGACCTGACCGCGTGCTTCGCGCCCTATGTGGAAAACGGCGAGGCACCTGAAGAGCAGGTCGATGCGCTGGTGAAGGTCATGCAGCAACTGATCCGCGAGCGCATCAGCCATGGCGACTTCAAGGGCCATAACCTGTTCTGGGATAACGGCCAGTGGTCGCTGATCGACCTCGATGCCATGTGCCAGCACGCCACCCAGCTCAGCTTCGCCCCGGCCTACGCCCGTGACCGGGCGCGGCTGCTGCGCAACTGGCCGCGTGACAGTGCCTTGTATCAACGGCTGGACAGGTTGCTGCCGCGGTTGTCCGAATAAGCTGCCGGCAGCGCCAGCCAGTTGCTGCTGCGGCCGGTCTGGCGCACGCGGATGCGCCATTGCGCATCCTGCCAGCGCAGCACTGCCCACGCGGGCACCGTGCCGCGCAGCGTCTCAGGCAACACCAGGTGGTAGTGAGCAGCGAGCAGATGGCGGCGCACAGGTAACTGGTGGCTGCCCAGTTGCAGGTACAGCGTGGTGTTGTCCTGAAACAGCTGGGCATCGTCTTCGGTCGCGGTGCCGTGTAACGAGGTGGTCAGGCGGCAGTCTTCCAACAGTTGCTGGATATTCGGCAACCCGTCGTACCAGAGCACTGGGGAGTCGACCACCCAACGGCCATCCAGGCAGCGCTTGATCGGCAGCTTCAGGTAGGTGTTCGGCTGGTTCGGGTCGGTGGCGCGCCAGCGTGTGCCGTCGAAGGTGACATTGAAGTAGCGGCCCAGGTTATCCCTCACGTAGTACTGCGACAGGCCGGGGCTCGCCGACTGCTGTTCGTACACGGCCTCGCCGTGCAGTGCATCGATGCGGTAGCGCAGCCTGGCCACGTCAGGGGTTGCTTCGTAATGCTTGGGCAGCGGCACCGGTGGCGGTTTGGGCAGGCCGCGCATCACCCGGCGCATCAGCCCAGAGCCTGCCATGTCGTTGAGCCCCGCCGTGGCGTGGCCGAGTGCGGCGACTGCGTGATGGAGCGCGCCACTGTGGTCGTCCCTGTCGAGCGCTTCGAAACCGTCCCAGATGGAAATGCCCATGCGCCCGAATGCCAATGCGGTCGAGCCCGCCTGCGGCAACACCAGGGTGAGGATATCCAGCACCAGCCTGAGCACATTGACCGAGAACTCTCCCAGCAGCTCCTCGTTGCTGCGCGTCACGGCATCGGCCTGGGCCATCAGGGTACTGACCTCGGCGCGGTAGAGGGCGTCGTACAGGTTGCCGGTGATGGTCTGCAAACTGATATGCGAGCCCAGGCGCCCACGCACCAGTAGTGCTTCCAGGGCTTTGCCATTGCCTAACGGCAGGCGCTGCAACACATAGCGGCGCAACTGCGCATCGCTGCGCACGGCGCGAATCAATGCTCGAGCGTTGTCGTATTCACGCCAGGGGCGGCGGTCTGGCGCGTCGGGGCTGTAGACCACGATGCGATAAGAGTGCTCCGGCGAGACCAGTAGCACGACACCTTGCAGGGTTTGCCCCTGTATCAGCATCTGTCGGGCGATCACCTGTTGTTCATTGCGGTGCGGGCGGGTATGGCTGTCAGGTGAGTGAATAACGCAGTCGGCCCAACCATAACCCTGCTCGATCATGCTCGGCTGGAAATGCCCAGCGTAGCGCGCCTTGACCGCTTCTGCGTACATGCGCGTGCGGCTCAGTTGCCCGTAGGCCTGCTGCCGCCAGCGGCCATGGGGCGAGTCGAGCAGTTGGGTGCGCAGATAGGCCTGGTAGCCGCTGCCGGCATTCAGGCGCCGTACGATTTGCTTGACCCGCAGTGGCGTCAGGGCCGGCAGCGGCTGATCGGCGTCAAGGTGCACGCGGGCGGTCAGCCAGTAATCGACGTCGAACCAGGCAATATTAAGCAGCGCCAGTTCATCGAGCCGATAGCTGTGGTTGACCAGTTCAATCGTCCCGCCGGCATGCGGGCGGCTGGCCACGGGGATGTAGGCGCTGGTGTCGAGCGGGTTGCTGACGGGGCCGACCTGGCGCGCCAGGGTTACGCTAATCGAGATCTGCTCTGGTGCGGTGTCGATGCCCGGGTCTTGCTGCAGAAACTCGCGCAGCCGCTGACGCACCCAGGCCAGCAGGGTGTGCCGTTGGTTGAACTGCTCCAACGTGAGGATGCCTGGCGCGGCTGCGACCGTGATGGCCGCCACCTGCTCTTGCATGGCTTGCATGATGTGGGCAATGCCTTGCTGTGAGGTCGAGCGCAGCCAGTCTGGCATGTGTTTTTCGAGTAGCAGGCCATAACGGTTAGCCACCGGGCCTTGGCTGCCTAGCGTGTGGCGCAGGTCCAGCGCGTTGGCCAGATGCGCGTCGAGGTGTTCGATATGGCGTTGCAGGCTTCGGTCCCATGCCGTTTGCCAGGCGTCTGACAAACGCTTGCCATGGGCGTCGCGAATCGCCAGGGCTTGCGCCTCGGCGAGGTCCTCGTTGTACCAGTTGTAGCGCAGGCGTTCGGCGCCGTGGGTACGTTGGCGATCTGCAGAGGCGACCAGCAGTTGGGTCAGGGGCGTGTTTTGCAGCGGGTCTTCGAGGCGCTCGCATAGCTCTGTATGCAACTCGGCCAGGCTGTCGAAGGCTTCGATGCCGTGCGCGATGCTGCACAGGAGTACCCGCCCGACCGACGCTTGTGCTTCGAGCAAATGCCCCTCTGGGCCGCTTTCGGTGAGGATCAGCACGCCAGGCAAGTGGCTGCGCCAGTTGGGCGTCGAGCCCGACAGCAGCGGGCGGTACACTTGTGGGCGGCTGGCCGCCGGCAAGTGTCGGCGTTGCCAAGGCTGCGGGTATTCAAGGCAGGTGGTCAGCAGTCGGGCGTGCTCCGCTGACAGGGTCTGGTCGTGGCTGCGCAAGCGCATCTCGGTGAACAGTTGATCGCGGCGCAAGCTGGCAAGACGCGTCATCCGGCTCAGCCCGCTATCGTCGCGCGCGAGCCAATAGCTGGCCAGGCGCGCATGCAGGCCTTGGCGAAGGGTTGCGCAAAAGTTGCCGATGCGGACGTTGAAGTCACTTGGCAGGTTGAATGGGCGGTCGTCTAGGCGGGGCTGGGCGCCAGCCGGTGGCTTGAACGTGTCGCCATCGAACAGGTGAAAGCCGATCAGGTCCAGCAGGCGGAAGCGCCCGAAGTACAAGGTACGGGCGCGGATCGTTTGATCGGGGAACAGAGTTTGCAGGTACTCGTCGACGCAGTGTTCTACCCCCGGCAAGGGCGGCAGTAGGACTTCGAGTTGGCTGTCCAGCGACTGGAGGCGCAGCAGCGGTGTCATGGCCTATCTCCTGGTGAAAGGGGACCATGCTGCACCGCGTTGGCCGGGCGGCTGCGTTAACCCATTACCTCAACGCCGCCAGAAACCGCGCAGTGCCAAGTACGCCGGCAGGCCCAGGCCCACCCAGGACAAGCCATCCCACGCGCCGTCGCCCAGCAGCGCAGCGAACAGGCCCAAGGCACCGAGCAGGGCGATGAGTGCCGGCCAGGCGAAAATCTTAGTGGTCGATCGCGACGCGTGGCTCATGCCTTGCACTCCCGTGGTTTGCGCTGCTTGCCCCACCACAGGTACAGGCCGCTGCCGAGCACGATGAGGGTCAGCACGTCGAGCACCGCCCAGAGGATCTGCATGGGGCGCCCGCCGTAGTCACCGAAGTGCAGCGGCTGCGACAGGCCCATGGCGTCCATGTACCAGGGCCGCTCGCCGACGGCGGTCACCTGCAGGGTCTGCGCATCGATCAGCACCGGGGTGAGCAGGTGCGAGGTCAGGTGCGTGGCGCCTTTCATGAACACGGCGTAGTGGTGCTCGCTGGAAAAGCGCGTGCCGGGGAAGGCGATGAAATCCGGGCGCATGCCGGGCGCCGCGTGCTCGGCGATGGCCAACAGGCGGCTGGCTGGGGCGCGTTCGGTGAGCGGCGGGGCATCACGGTAGGGGGCGACCATGGCGGCCAGGCTGTCGTTGCGCCAGGCGGCGATGACCAGGTCGGACAGTGCACTGATCACACCGGTGACGCCAACCGTCAGCGCCCAGGCCAGGGTCACCACGCCGATCAGGTTGTGCAGGTCGAGCCAACGCAGGCGGCGGGACTTGTCGTGGCGCACCGTGGCGAAATCCAGGCGGCGCATGAACGGCGCGTAGAGCACGGTGCCAGAGACGATCGCCACGACGAACAGCACGCCCATGAACGCCAGCAGCAACTTGCCAGGCAGGCCGGCGAACAGGTCCACGTGCAGGCGCAGCATGACCATCATGAACCCGCCGTTCGCAGCCGGCATGGCGACGGCTTCGCCGGTGCGGGCGTCGAGCATGAAGGTGTGCGACGCATTGGGCTCGGTGCCGGCGGTCGCGGCTGTGATTGCCACCACGCCGTTGCGTTCGTCCTCGTCGTAGCCGAAGTACTGCATCACCTCGCCTGGGCGGTGTTGTTCGGCCTTGAGCACCAGCTGTTGCAGGTCGAGGTGCGGGGTGCCGGCGGGCATCTCGCGCAGTTCGGGAGCGTCACCGAGCAGCTGTTCCAGCTCGTGGTGGAAAATCAGCGGCAGGCCGGTGAGGGCCAGCAACAGCAGGAACAGGGTACAGACCAGGCTGCTCCAGGTGTGGATGAAGGACCAGCGGCGGATGGTTGAGCTTTTCATTTCATTTTGTTTCTCGACGTCCAGAAAGACCAAAGCCGCCCTCTGAAGGACGGCTTGGTCGGCGCGCGTGGGGCGTCAGGTCATCACCATTTGTAGGTGGCGCTGGCGACGACGCTGCGCTCATCTCCGTAGTAGCAGTAGTAACTGTCACAGGTGGAGAGGTAGTCCTTGTTGAACACGTTGGTCGCGTTGACCGCCACCGACGCGCCTTTGAGGCTGTTGTTCAGGCGGCCGAGGTCGTAGTGCACCGAGGCATCGAACACGGTGTAGGCATTGGCCTTGCCCAGGTAGGTGTTGGCCTGGTCGCCATAGGTATTGCCGGTGTAGCGCGCGCCACCGCCGATGCCAAAACCGTCAAGCACGCCGCTGTGCCAGGTGTAGTCGGCCCACAGCGAGGCTTGCTGGTTGGGCATCAGTTGCAGGCGGTTGCCTTTGTAGTCGCCCTTTTGCACTTCGGACTTGGCCAAGGTGTAGGCAGCGGTCAACTTGAGGTTTTCGCTGACGTCGGATACCGCTTCCAGCTCCAGGCCGCGCACTTTCACTTCGCCAGTCTGGCTGGTGACGCTCACGTTGCCGATGGTGTTGGTGACCGAGACGTTTTTCTGGGTCAGGTCATACACGGCTGCCGACAGCAACGTGTTGGAACCTGGCGGTTGGTATTTGATACCCAGCTCCCATTGCTTGCCTTCGGTCGGTTTGAACGACTCCGTGGCAGACACGGCGGCATTGCTGGCCGGCTGGAACGACTCCGCATACGACAGGTACGGCACAAAGCCCGAGTCGAACACATAGCTGATCGCCGCGTTGCCGCTGAATTGCTTGTCACGTTGGGTGTTGGTGGCATCGCCCTGGTTGAGGTACTTGGTGCCGGTGTGCACCCAGTCTTCCCGGCCACCCAGGGTCAGGCGCCAGTTGTTCAGTGCCATCTGGTCTTGGACATACAGGCCCGTCTGACGGGTTTTCTGGTTGTAGTCATAGAACGCCGTGGAGCGGTCCGGGCGGGTGATCGGCAGCCCGTAAACCGGGTTGTTGACGTTGCTGTTCGGTACGTTGAAGCCGTAGATCGACAGGTAGTTGGTGTTGACGCGCTGGTGGTCCAGGCCGATCAGCAGGGTGTGAGTAATGTCCCCGCTGGCGAAGTCAGCCTGGAAGTTGTTGTCCACGGCGAATTGGCTGATGTCTTCGTCGACGTTGGTGGACATGCGGCTGACGGTACCATCGTCTTGCACCGGGCCACCGGGCGCGTAGTAGCTGCCGGGGGTGATGGTCTGGAACGCCAGGTCCGACTTGGTGTAGCGCAGGTTCTGGCGGAACTGCCAGACATCGTTGATGCGATGCTCGAAGGCATAGCCCAGCGCGTAGTAGGTGCGGTCGTAGAACTCGTAGTCCGGATCCCCCAGGTTTTTGTGGTGGGAGATCTTGCCGAACGGCATGTCGATCTTGGTGCCCTGGATCGGCCGAAACTGGCTGGTGGCGCCCGTATCGTCGCGGGTGAACTGGGTCAGCAAGGTCAGCGAGGTGTCGTCGTCGATGTTCCAGGTCAGGCTCGGGGCGATGTTGTAGCGCTTGTCGTCGATATGGTCGATCTGGGTGCCGCCATCGCGGATCACGCCACTGACGCTGTACAGAAACTGGCCTTGGTCATCGATTTTGCCGGTGCTGGCGAAGTTGATCTGGCGGTGGTTGTCGCTGCCGTACTGCAGTTCGATTTCGTGGGCGCTTTCAGCTTGTGGGCGACGGCTGACCATGTCCAGCAGGCCGCCCGGTGGGGTTTGCCCGTAGATCGAGGACGCCGGGCCGCGCAGCAGTGCGAGGCGGTCGAGGTTCCAGGTTTCGGCTTTCGGGTTGGCGTACACGCCACGGGGCAGCGGCAGGCCATCGAGGAACTGGGTCGGCTCGAAGCCACGCACGCGCATCCAGTCATAGCGTGTGTCGCTGCCGAAGCTGGCAGACACGATGCCGGGCATGTAGCGCACGGCATCATCCAGGCTGTGCACGCCGCGGTCGGCCATTTGCTGGCGCGTGGCAACAGAGATGGAGCGGGGGACTTCGACCAGCGCGGTATCGGTCTTGGTGCCGGCGGCGGTGCGCTTGGCGAGGTAGCCCTCTACCGGGCCCCAGGCGCTTTCGCTGACGCTGTCGGCATTCACGGTGGTTTCCGGCAGTGCCAGGGTGCCGTCAGGGACGGCCACCAGGCTGTAGCTGCCAACGCTGCTCTGCTGCAGCTGCAAGCCGGTGCCGCGCAGGGCGGCCTGCAAGGCGCCGATGCCGTCGTACTGGCCGTTGACCGGGGCCGAGGTGCGGCCGCTGACCAGGGCCGGGTCGATGGCCAGGGCGATGCCCGATTGGCTGGCGATCTGGTTGAGGGTGCTGGCCAAGGGCGCGCTAGGCAGGTCGTAGGCGCGCTGGGCGGATTGCTCGGCGGCGAACAGGGCAGGGCTGGCCAACGGCGCGGCCAGGCCAATGGCCAGGGCCATCAGGCTGGGGCGCAGGATACGATCGACAGTACGGGACATGCAGCGGCTCCTAGACGGATAAGTGCTAACTGCTTCCTTGCCGAGCGAGATTTCAAAAGTGACAGGGGCTGTCGAAAAAAAAGTGAAAAACTTCAAGAACCGGCAATGCCCGTTCAAACGCCATCCGCTGTAGGAGCAGCCTTGTGCTGCGAAGAGGCCAGTGAAAGCAGCGAAGATCCACTGTGTTGTCGCTGGCCTCTTCGCAGCACAAGGCTGCTCCTACAGTGAATTCGCGCCAGAACAACAGATCACTATTTGGCCTTGACGGTCACCCACCACGGCGTATGCCGCTCGATCTGCACCGGCAGTGCGGGCACCAGCGAGGCCAGGGCCAGGTCGGTGTCGGTCAGCGGGAAGCTGCCGGTGACACGCAGGTCGGCGACTTCGTCAGCCACCCCGAGATGGCCGCTGCGGTAACGCCCAAGCGCGGCCAGCAAGTCAGCCAGGCGCACGTTGTCCACCACCAGCATGCCGCGGGTCCAGGCATCGGCGCCGACGGCGACTGTGCCGACCTGGCCAAGCCCGTTGGCATCCATGAGTACCTGCTGGCCTTCGCGCAACACCTGCTCGTCGCCACTGTTCAGCGGCATGGCCGCGACCGAGGCCTGCAGCACTTCCAGGCGAGTGCCCTGCGCCTCACGGCGCACCAGGAAGCGTGTGCCCAGCGGGCGAAGGCGACCGTCGTCGGTGCGTACCAGCAACGGGCGTGGGTCTTGGTGGCCAGTCTCGACCGAGATCTCGCCCTGGTGCAGCACGATCACCCGTTGCTCGCCTTGGTAGTCGATATCCACCGCGGTATGGGTGTTCAGGCTCAGCAGGGTGCCGTCTTCCAGGCGCAGGGTGCGCAGCTCGCCGGTGGCCGTGCGTTGGTCGGCGAGCCAGTAGTTCGGTGACAGCGACGGGGCGCCGACCCAGGCCAGCAGCGAGCCTAGCAGCAACATCCCGGCCAGGCCGCTGCCAACCTTGCCGATGCGCCGCCGCAGCCCGGCCCGCGACTGCAGCAGTGCCTGGCGCGCAGGCCCGGCAGCGGCGCTCACGCGCTGGTCGAGGCTGCCCAACTGGCGCCAGGCGCGGGCATGCTCTTCGCTGGCGGCGTGCCAGCGCATGAACGCGTTGCGTTCATCAGGCGTGCCACTGCCTTCATCCAGGTTCAGCTTCCAGGCGATGGCCGCTTCCAGGACGCGGGACGATACCGGTGAGCCGTTCACGTGGGCTCCCCGTACAGGGCCACATAGCACTGGCGCAGGCCTTGGGCGATGTACTGGCGTACCCGCGAGACCGAAACGCCAAGGCGCTCGGCGATTTCGGCATGGCCCATACCGTCCAGGCGGTTGTACAGGAAGGCCGCCCGCGCTTTGCTCGACAGCTTGCCCAGCAGGCGGTCAATGGCTTTGAGGTCTTCTAGAATCAGGTGCTGGGTTTCCGGGGAGGGGTGTTCGGCTTCGGGCAGCAGGGCGAGCTCGGCCAGGTAGGCCTGCTCCAGCGCGGTGCGGCGGAAATGGTCGAACATCAGCCCTTTGGCCACGGCGGCCAGAAAGGCGCGTGGCTCGCGGGGCGTTTCCAGCCGATCACGGCCGAGCAGGCGCACGAAGGTGTCCTGGCTCAGGTCTTCGGCACGCTGACGGCAGGCCATGCTGCGTTGCAGCCAGGCGAGCAGCCAGCTGCGATGGTCGCGGTAAAGCGCACCGACCAGCTCGGCGTGTGGGCTGTGTGCAGAAGACAAGCAGCGTCCCCCCGGAACGAATGCATTAACTAACGATAATTATTCGCGATTGTTGCAGAGGCAGGGGGCGGGGCGCAATGGACGCTTATCGGATTGCCACTATGGTTGGGGCGCCGCCGGGTGTAATGATTGGGTGATTTGGCGCCTGTGAGATCGAGCGCCGCCCGCGCGGCGCATCGCGAGCAACGCTCGCTCCTACGTTTGTTTCGGGCCAATTATTCCTGGGGCATATGCGCGCGACCGCCTTGTATGTTCGACGCGATAACGCGCCATGCGCCAAGGCGATCGCGCGCACCTGTCACAGGCGTTACTGGCCAAAAATAAACGTAGGAGCGAGCGTTGCTCGCGATGCGCCGCGCGGGCGGCGCTCGATCTCACAGGCGCAACAACCCTCAAGCCCTACAAACCGTGACTATGCACCTTACGCCGACGCCACCCCCGCAACCGCTGCTCCAGCTGCAACGGGCTGTCCAGCTGCTGGCGGCGGGCCTGGCTGAACAGGATCAAGGCCAGCTCAGCAGTCACCTGGGCATCGGCACTGGCATGGTGGCGCTCTTCCACCTGCAGGCCAAAACGCGCAACCCAGTCATCCAGCCCGGCTTCGCGCAGCACCGTGTCGGGGTTGAGCATCGGCGCCAGTTCGGCAACATCGAGAAACGGCAACTGCAGGCGATAGCCCAGGCTTTCTTTCAGCGCGCGCGCGAGCATGCGCTGGTCGAAGGGCGCATGGAACGCCAATACCGGGCTATCGCCAATGAAGTCGAGCAGGTCGAGCAAGGCCTCGACCGGGTCGCAGCCGGCCGCCAGGGCACTGGGCCCCAGCCCGTGGATCAACACGCTGGCGTTGGTCTTCTGGGTGGGGCGGTACAGGGTGCGTTCAAACTGCTGGGCAAAGTCGATAGCACCGTCTTCAATGGCCACGGCGCCAATCGACAACACCTGGTCACGGTTGGGGTTGAGGCCGCTGGTTTCCAGGTCCAGCACCACCCAGCGCTGTTCACGCAATGTGCACACCCCCAGCGCCGCGGGCTTGGGCAACTGCGCCAGGCGCTGGCGCGAGGCGTCGTCCAGGTCGGGCAGGCTGGGACGTAGCCAGGCGAACAAGCTCATAGCTGGTACCGCAAGGCCAGGCTGCTTTGCAGGCGCTGCGCCTGGCGCAGCGACTCTCGCAGAATGCGCCGGTCCAGGTGGTTGAGGCTGTCTGGGTCGACGCGGTTGGAGTAGGGCAGGTTATCGCGGGTCTGGCGCTGGTGCTGCTGCATGCGGGTTTGCTGGATGAAGTGGTAAGCCTCTTCATACGCTGCGCCGTCGAGTGGCTCGATGACGCCTTTCGTCACCAGTTGGCGCAGGCGCTCGAGGGTGTTGCAGGCACCGATGCCATTGGCCAGGGCCAGCAACCGCGCGCCATCGACGAAGGGCGTCAGGCCCTGCACCTTGAGGTCGAGGGTGGCGGCCTTGTCATTGCCTTGGCGGGTCAGCACGAATTCACGCAGGCGGCCCACGGGTGGGCGCTGGCGCAGGGCGTTGTCGGCCATCATGCGCTGGAAGAGGCGGTTGTCGGCCACCTGCGCCAGCAGGCTTTGGCGCAGTTGCTCGCAGCCTTGCTCGTCACCCCAGACCACGCGCAGGTCGAAATAGATGCTCGAAGCCAGCAGGTTTTCCGGGCTGGCCTCGCGGACGAAGCCGGCAAAGCGCTGCGCCCATTCGCTGCGTGACAGGCACAGCTCGGGGTTGCCGGCCATGACATTGCCTTTGCACAGGGTAAAACCGCACTGGGCCAGGCATTGGTTGATGTACTGCGCCAGTGGCAGCAGGCGGGCTCGGACCGCGTCGGCTTCGGCGCTGTCGCGGGCGTCGAACAGGATGCCGTTGTCCTGGTCGGTGTGCAGGGTCTGCTCGCGCCGCCCTTCGCTGCCGAAACACAGCCAGCTGAAGGGCACGCCTGGGTCGCCGCGCTCGGCCAGGGCCAGTTCGATGACCCGGCAGACGGTGTGGTCGTTCAACAGCGTGATGATCTGGGTGATCTGCGTCGACGAGGCGCCGTGGGCGAGCATGCGCTCGACCAGTTGGCTGATCTCACCGCGCAGGGAAACCAAGGTTTCCAGGCGCGGTGCATGACGAATGGTACGCGCCAGGTGCACCAGGTCGACCCGTTGCAGGGAGAACAGGTCACGTTCGGAGACCACCCCGCACAGGCGTTGGTTGTCCACTAGGCAAACATGGGCGATGTGCCGCTCGGTCATGGCCATGGCGGCGTCGAAGGCGCTGGCCTGCGGGCTGAGGTAGAACGGTTTGGCGGTCATGTGCCGCTCGATCGGCGCACCCAGGTCGGCATCGGCGGCCGCCACCACCTGGCGCAGGTCGCGCAGGGTGAAGATGCCGATCGGGTAGCGTGCGGGGTCGACCACGACAATGCTGCCGACCTGCTGCTCGTGCATCAACCGCACGGCGTCGCGCAGCGGCATGTCGGGGCTGCAGACCACCGGGTGACGCATGGCCAGTTCGCCCAGGGGAGTATTCAACGAGTACTGGGTGCCGAGGGTTTCCACGGCGCGTTGGCGCACTTGCTGGTTGACCTGGTCGAGCAGGCTGCTGACCCCGCGCAGGGCGAAGTCGCGAAAGGCTTCCGACAAGGAGAACACGCGGATGAACGCGGCCTTGTTCAGTTGCAGGCAGAAGGTGTCCTCACCGGCCAGGTGCTCGGTGCGGGTGGCACGCTCGCCCAGCAGCGCCGCCAGGGGGAAGCACTCGCCGCTGGTGATCTCGAAGGTGGTTTCCACCCCGGGTTTGACCAGGTGCTGGCGCTCGCCGACGACACGCCCCTGCTTGACGATGTAGAAGTGCTCGACCGGGCCATCGGCGGGTTTGACGATGCTTTCGCCGCTGGCATAGAAGCGCAGCTGGCACTGCTCGACCAGATACGCCAGGTGGCCGTGCTCCATCTGGTTGAACGGGGGGAAGCGCTGCAGAAACTGCAACGTGCCTTGTATGTTCTGTAGCACAGCCGTCCTGCCCGCCTGGCTGTAGGCGTCCTTTTTACTCATGAAGCTGACCGTATCGCTACGCCGAACTATATATATCTATATATAGGTGCCGGCCTTGTTGTTCTCGGTCCCCATGGTCGGCTGGCTGCGCTGTGGTGCCCATTGGACGTAAGTCTATGAGCGGCGTGTGATCAATATCGCATGATGCGGTCTTACCGTGAGCACGACTTTTTGACGAGATGACCATGGTTGAGCATGACGACCTCCTGAGTGACGCCGAACGCGAGGCACTGGCCGTGGTGAGTGCGCCTGTTGCGCCCCGACCGGTGGTGCTGGTGGTCGATGACAATGCCGTGAACAGGAAGGCGCTGAGCTACTACCTGAAAAGCCGGGGCATCGATTGCATGACGGCCGATGGTGCTCTGGAAGCGCTGTGGAAACTGCACTGGGAACCCAGAATTGCCCTGATGATTACTGATCTGCGCATGGAGCCCAAGGATGGAATGGCGTTGATCCGGCAGATTCGTGAATCGAGGTGGGCGGCGTTGTCGATCATCGTGGTGTCGGGTGACACCGATGTGAAAGAGGCGGTGGACGTGATGCACCTTGGGGTGGTGGATTTTCTGCTCAAACCAGTGGATCTGGAGAAACTGCTGGGGTTGGTGAAGAAAGAGTTAAGGCTCAAGTAGGTCGGTTGCTTGTGCCATAGCATTCGCGGGCAAGCCCGCTCCCACAAAGACCCCACCGCATTCGAGCTGAGTGGGGTACCTGTGGGAGCGGGCTTGCCCGCGAATGGGCCGCACAGCGGCCCCTTGCGATTTACAGCCCGTTACGCGCCTTGAACTCGCGACGACGGCGGTGCAGTACCGGCTCGGTATAACCGTTCGGCTGCTTGCCACCTTCGATCACCAGCTCCACAGCCGCCTGGAACGCGACGTTATCGTCGAAGTTCGGCGCCATCGGGCGGTAGAGGGCGTCGCTGGCGTTCTGCTGGTCAACCACCACCGCCATGCGCTTGAGGCTTTCCAGCACCTGCGCCTCGCTGACCACGCCATGGCGCAGCCAGTTGGCCAGCAACTGGGCCGAGATGCGCAGGGTGGCGCGGTCTTCCATCAGGCCGACGTTGTTGATGTCCGGCACTTTCGAGCAACCCACGCCCTGATCGATCCAGCGCACCACGTAACCGAGGATGCCTTGGGCGTTGTTGTCCAGCTCGTTGCGGATCTCTTCGTCCGACCAGTTGGTGTCGGCAGCCAGCGGGATAGCCAGGATGTCGTCGACCGACGCCGGGGTGCGCGTAGCCAGCTCTCGCTGACGTGCCTGCACATCGACCTTGTGGTAGTGCAGGGCATGCAGGGTCGCGGCAGTCGGCGAAGGTACCCAGGCGGTGTTGGCGCCGGCCAGCGGGTGAGCGATCTTCTGCTCGAGCATGGCGGCCATCAGGTCGGGCATGGCCCACATGCCTTTGCCGATCTGCGCACGGCCTTGCAGGCCGGTGGCCAGGCCGACGTCGACGTTGTTGTTCTCGTAAGCGCCGATCCACTTCTCGTTCTTCATGGCGCCTTTGCGCACCACAGCGCCGGCTTCCATGGAGGTGTGGATTTCGTCACCGGTGCGGTCGAGGAAGCCGGTGTTGATGAACGCTACGCGCTCGGCGGCTGCCTTGATGCAGGACTTGAGGTTGACCGTGGTGCGGCGCTCCTCGTCCATGATGCCGACCTTGACGGTGTTGCGCGGCATGCCCAGCAGGTCTTCGACCTGGCTGAAGATTTCGGCGGCAAAGGCCACTTCTTCAGGGCCGTGCATCTTCGGCTTGACGATGTACACGCTGCCGGTGCGGGTGTTCTTGCGGCTGGTGTTGCCGTTGAGGTTGTGCAGGGCGATCAGGTTGGTGAACAGCCCGTCCTGGATACCTTCCGGGATTTCGTTGCCCTGGGCATCGAGGACCGCCGGGTTGGTCATCAGGTGACCCACGTTGCGCACGAACAACAGCGAACGACCGTGCAGGGTGACGCTGCCACCGTTAGGCGCGGCGTACTCGCGGTCTGGGTTCATGGTGCGGGTGAAGGTCTTGCCACCCTTGTTGACGCTTTCGGCCAGGTCGCCTTTCATCAGGCCCAGCCAGTTGCGGTAGACGATGACCTTGTCATCGGCGTCTACAGCCGCAACCGAGTCTTCGCAGTCCATGATGGTGGTCAGTGCCGATTCCATCAGGATGTCTTTGACGCCGGCGGCATCGGTGCTGCCGACCGGGGTGCTGGCATCGACCTGGATTTCGAAGTGCAGGCCGTTGTGCTTGAGCAGCACGGCGGTCGGCGCGGCGGCGTCACCGACGAAACCGATCAGTTGTGCGTCGTCACGCAGGCCGCTGTTGCTGCCACCCTTGAGGGCGACCACCAGCTTGCCGCCCTGGATGCTGTAGGCGGTGGAGTCGACATGCGAGCCCGCAGCCAGTGGCGCGGCTTCGTCGAGGAAGGCGCGAGCGAAGGCGATGACCTTGTCGCCACGCGCTTTGTTATAACCCTGGCCTTTCTCGGCGCCGCCTTCATCGCTGATGGCATCGGTGCCATACAGGGCGTCGTAGAGCGAGCCCCAGCGGGCGTTGGCGGCGTTCAGGGCGAAACGGGCGTTCATCACCGGCACGACCAGCTGCGGGCCGGCCATGCGGGCGATTTCTTCGTCCACGTTTTGTGTGGTGGCCTGGAAATCGTCGGCTTGTGGCAGCAGATAGCCGATTTCCTGGAGGAAGCTTTTGTAGGCTACGGCGTCATGGGCCTGGCCTTTGCGTGCCTGGTGCCAGGCGTCGATCTTGGCTTGCAGCTCGTCGCGCTTGGCGAGCAGGGCTTTGTTCTTTGGAGCGAGGTCATTGATGATCTTCTCTGCACCTGCCCAGAACTGCTCGGCGACGATGCCGGTACCTGGGATGGCTTCGTTGTTCACGAAGTCGTACAGGACCTTGGCGACCTGAAGGCCACCGACTTGAACGTATCCAGTCATTGCTTGCCTCACTCTGCTCAGCTATTTCGCTCTTCTGTATTAAGCCTGTAGCGCTTCTCTAAACACGGCACCAGTGCGTGCCCTGGGTGAATGAACCCTAGGGCGGCTGGGTGCGGCCTGCCAGACGGGCTGGCGGGCAGTGTGCGTATTTTCACAGGCGCCTTGGCAGACATCCAAACGACGTTTTGTAGTCCGCGCCACGGGATACTACATGAAGCAGTAGGCGGGGCAAAATCAGACTAAAAGCGTCGTTGTGCGACCCGTTGGTCGCGTATGGTCACGCTGGGAGTGGGTATGTTCGCAAAAAACAGGTGGATTGTTCCAGATAAATCTTGAAACAGTACACGATTCGTTATGTCGATTGCCCTGCGGCAGGTTGCCGCGCCTTGCCTATACTCAATCGATCCCCCGGTTTATCGCCGCCCAGCGCGGTTCGACGCAGAGGAAGGGCTTGTGGATCATCTTGTACTCACTGTGATTGCCCCTGACAAGGCCGGGCAGGTCGAACGCATTGCCCAATGCATCGCCGACCACAGCGGCAACTGGCTGGAAAGCCGCATGTCACGCATGGCCGGGCAGTTTGCCGGCATCTTGCGGGTGGCGGTGCCGGCAGAAAATTACACAGAGCTGGTGGCGTCGTTGCAGGGCTTGGCGCGGTATGACATTCGCGTGTTGATTGCCGAGAGCGGCATCGAGCCCTCGTGCACCTGGAAGCCGATCGCCATGGAGCTGGTGGGCAATGACCGGCCGGGGATCGTGCGTGATATCACCCGGCTGCTGGCCGAGCTTGGGGTGAACCTGGAGCGCTTTACCACCGAAGTGCGGCCTGCACCGATGAGCAGCGAGCCGCTGTTTCATGCCAATGCGTTGTTGGCGCTGCCGTTGACGTTGTCGCTGGATGAGCTGCGGCAGCGGTTGGAGAGTTTGGCGGATGATTTGATGGTGGAGTTGGAGTTGCGGGCGGAGGATTGATTTGGGATTGCCGGGGTCCGCTTTGCGGCCCATTCGCAGCACAAGGCTGCTCCTACAGAGGTTGCGTGGCGAATGGGCCGCGAAGCGGACCCCAGGGTTATCCCCCATTTCACAGGTACGGCCCTGTGGATAACCTGGGGGCGTACCTCTCCAGCCCAGGTAACACAAGCCTTGCAAGCTTTTGATCAAAAAACACCCAAATATCAGCGGCTTGTGCACAAAGCACGGGGACGAGGGTGTGGATAACCTCTGGAGATGTCTCTGCAAGCCACGGCTGGCGTACCTTGCAGAGTTTTGATCATTTTTTGATCAGGCGCGTTTGCGCAAATTCAACCAGGCATCGACGCTATAGATCGCCAAACCCGCCCAGATGAACATGAACGCCACCAGCGTGCTCGACGACAAATGCTCGTCAAACAGCAACACTGCCTGCAGCAATACCAGCGTCGGCGCCAGGTACTGCAGGAAGCCCAAGGTGGTATACGGCAGGTGGCGTGCGGCGGCGTTGAAGCACACCAGCGGCACCAGGGTCACTGGCCCTGCCGCCATCAACCACAACGCTTCACTGCTGGTGTAGAACGCGCCCTGTGCGCTCAGGGCAGCGGGGTGCAGCAACATCCAGCCAAGGGCCAGCGGCACCAACATCCAGGTTTCCACTACCAGGCCCGGAAGCGCTGCCACCGGCGCCTGTTTGCGGATCAACCCATAGAAGCCGAAGCTCAGCGCCAGCACCAGCGACACCCAGGGCAGGCTGCCCACTTGCCACACCTGCTGGGCCACCCCCACGGCCGCCATGGCCACCGCCAGCCATTGCAGGCGGCGCAGGCGCTCGCCGAGGATGAGCATGCCCAGCAACACGTTGATCAGCGGGTTGATGTAGTAGCCCAGGCTGGCTTCGAGCATGCGGCCGTTGTTCACCGACCACACATACGTCAGCCAGTTACCCGCGATCAGCGCGCCGCTCAGGGCGAGGATGGCCAGCCTGCGCGGGTTGTCGCGCAGTTCACGCCACCAGCCTGGGTGCTTCCAGACCAGTAGCAGCAGCGAACCGAACAACGCCGACCAGAGCACCCGGTGGACGATGATCTCCACGGCGGGGACGCTCTGGATGGCCTTGAAGTAAAGGGGGAACAGACCCCAGATGATATAGGCGCTGAGGCCCAGGATGTACCCGCGTTGCGGGTTTGCGGCGTGCATGCAGAATCCTTGCTTAGGTAGCTAAATAAAGCGACGCCTATTGTAGACAGAGCTCAGCACACATCTAGAACAATTTCAGCGGTTGTTCATCGAGGGCCGCCATCTGCTCGCGCAGTGCGAGAATCTGGTCGCCCCAGTAGCGCGGCTGGCCAAACCAGGGGAAGCTGCGCGGGAAGGCCGGGTCGTCCCAGCGGCGGGCCAGCCAGGCGCTGTGGTGCAATTGGCGCAAGGCTCGCAAGGGCTCGATCAGGGGCAACTCGCGTGGGTCGAAGTCGTGGAACTCGTTGTAGCCGTCGATCAGCTCTGCCAGTTGGCCGAGGCGTTCCTCGCGGCTGCCGGCGAGCATCATCCACAGGTCTTGCACCGCTGGGCCCATGCGGCAGTCGTCGAGGTCGACGACGTGATAGACCTCGTCGCGATGCATCAGGTTGCCGGGATGCAGGTCGCCGTGCAGGCGCATCACTTTGTGCGGGGTGCGCGCGTAGATGTCCTCGACCCGTTTCAGCAGGTCGCGGGCGACGGACTCGAAAGCAGGTAGCAATTCCCGCGGTACGAAGTTGCCCTCAAGCAGGGTTTGCAGTGACGCGTGGCCAAAGTTGTCCACCGCCAATGCTTCGCGGTGCTCAAACGGGCGTGTCGCGGCTACGGCGTGCAGGCGGCCGAGCAACTGGCCGAGGCGATACAGCTGGTCGAGGTTGCCAGGCTCAGGGGCATGGCCACCGCGGCGGGGGAACAGGGTGAAGCGAAAACCCTGGTGCTCGAACAGCGTGCGGCCGTCATGTTGCAGAGGCGCGACCACCGGCACTTCACAATCGGCAAGCTCAGCGGTGAAGCGGTGCTCTTCGAGGATGGCCTCATCGCTCCAGCGGCCTGGGCGGTAGAACTTGGCGATCAGCGGCTGCGAGTCTTCGATGCCCACCTGATAGACGCGGTTCTCGTAGCTGTTCAGGGCCAGGATCCGGGCGTCGCTGAGAAAGCCGATGCTTTCAACGGCGTCCAGGACCAGGTCGGGGGTGAGGGTGTCGAAGGGGTGGGACATGAAAGCTCCGCAGGGGGAATGGGGCATAGCGCCCGCATTGTAATGACGCTCTGAGCGTCCAGCCTCCCTCAATCGGTTCGCAGGCGCAAGCAATCAAGCGCCGCCCACTTGCCGAGTACCTAGCATTTCTACCAGTACCCACAAAAGGGATGCTGGTTTACCGTCCTGCTCATCGCTCTCGCATATCGGCAGTTGCGCACGAACGGTTCAGAGATCCCGGATTCGGCTGGTCATATTGGCCACTGGAGCACCGGGGCGGTTGTCACCTGCGCATGTGCGCGGGGTGGCTTCGACAAGGAGACGATTCATGCGCCGTCTTGCTGCGTTCGGTCTTGCTGCACTGCTGACAAGCCTGTTGGGATACATGAGCCTCGCACCTTCGCAGGAGCGCACGAAAACACGACAGGCAACGCCTGAACAATGCCAAGCGCCTGCCTATGAAAAGCCCGCTGCTGGCGAAACTCCCTACAGCCAGGACAGTTTGGTGACCAATGTTGGCAGGGCCTTCCAATGCAAAAACGACAGAGAAGGTACTGTCGGTGCCTGGCAGTGGTGTAATCAGCCACCTTACTCCCCCGGTGAAGCATTCAACGGTAGCGAGCTCTGGCGCGATGCGTGGAACGACCTTGGTGCTTGTAGTGCTCAGCCCCAGACCAACACACTGGAACTGTCATTCAGCACAGTGACGGGCAAGGTACCGTTCACGGCATCGATGAAAGGGGTCGGGCCGGCAGGGCGGCGCAACCTCGAGGTCAGTGGCGTGCTGCGCTGCAAAAAAGAGACGATTCCGTTCTCCGGGCGTTCCGATGAAGTGCTGACCTTGCCTGACCTCCCTGCCTGCAAGTACGACCTGATCATGAACGAAGCGCAGGGTTACCTGCCGCTGACCACGCCTACCCAGGTCGAATTCAAACCTGACACGCCAGAGAAGATCAGCTTCGAGGTCAAGTTTCGCCAGCCACTGGACCTGGGCAGGCTAGTGACGCTGCCAGGTGTGAAGGTGGAGCTGTTTGCCAGCGGCCTGTATCAACCGCGGCAGATGGCGATGGGCAACCGGGTGCTTTACGTCGGCTCCAGTGCCATCCCCGTCTACACCTATGAAGCGCGCACGGCAGGGTTCATCTATGCGATCCCGCTGGACGAGGCCGGTAAGCCAACAGGGGTGTATCTGCTGGCCTCAGGGCTGGAAGAGCCGCATGGCGTGGTGTACCGCGATGGCGACCTGTATTTCTCGACCTCCGGCAAGTTGTATCGGGTGCGCAATGTCGATGAGCACTACCGTGATGCTAAGCCTGAAGTGGTGATGAACTTCCCCGCCGACGACACCGCCTTCCCGCTTGCCCGGCCTGGTCAGCGTATCTGGCACCAGAAGCATCCTTTGCACTTCAACCCGATCGATCCATCGGACAAGGGCCTTTATACCGCCGTCGGTATCCCCTGCAATACCTGCATCATTCCGCCAGATGGGCGTTACGGCACAGTCCTGCGCTATGACATCGAAAACGCCACCTCCCGGGTGCTGGCCAAAGGCGTGCGCAATGCGGTCGGCTTCACCTGGCACCCAGACGGCAAGATCTGGTTCACCGATAATAACCGGCAGGGCTACCTGAACTCCGACGAAGTCAACTTGATCAGCCAGGAAGGGCAGCATTTCGGCGTGCCGTATTTCTACGGCCGCGATGTGCCTGGGTTTACCCAGGAGGAATACCAGGAGCCAGGCTCCATCGTGCCGCCATTGGCCGATGGGGCGATCGTTTCGGACAAGCCATTGCACCTGCTCAAGCCTGAAGATTATCAGGCGCCCGCCTATGAACTGGGCAGCAACACCGCACCGCTCGCCATCGAGTTCTGGAAAGGGTTCTACAACGATGACGCCAATCTCCAACGCCTGCTGGTGGCCGTGCATGGGACGGGGACCAAAGCCAGCCCAGGCATGGAACTGCGCATGCTCACGGTCAAGGACGGACGTGAGGTTATCAACCAGATCCCGCTGGTAACGGGCTGGGGAGGCTCGACAGAGCACTTCAATGTGTATTGCCTGGACGACTCGTGCCTTGGCCGCCCAGCCGACATGTTGCCGTTGAGCGACAACTCGCTGTTGGTGTCTGACGACTTGGCCGGGGTGATCTATCGCATCACCTTCGACATGGGGCAAGTGGTAGGCAAGAGCCTGCTCAAACTGCAACCCACTACGGCGCCAAGCCCCGAGGTTCGGCCACTGATGATCAGTGGCACGCTCAAGGGCAGCGATGGACGCAGCCGGCGTTTCGATGTCGCCTGGGGTGAGTCGCCACTGAGCATCAAGGGGCTGGCTGCCGGCACGTATACGGTCACGCTGGACAACGTCGGTGAGTTGATACCCAGCCAGCGCCAGCAACAGGTGACGCTGAGCGACTCGCCGGACGCGCAGGTCGTGCAACTCGCCTACATCGAACGGCCACCGTTCCAACCCGTCAAGGCCACCGTGGTTGCACCGGACAAGCCTGCATTCAGTGGCGAGGCGCCGGCGCAGTGGGAAGTCACCCTGATCAGCGACGGCGAGGCGCAGGTCATCAAGGTGCCATGGGGCAGATCCCAGGACGTGCTGCTGCCAGTCGGCGAGCACAAATTCAACTTCCCGTACTACCAGGGCGAACTGCCAGAGCCGACCCAACAGGTCGTGAACATCGATGAAGAAAGCCGGGATGCAGTAAAGGTTGAGATGCGCTACCAGCACGTGGCCGAACTCGGCAAACAGGTTGTGGCGACCACCTGTGCGAGGTGCCATACCGTGCAGTACTTCGAGGACGCCAACAAGGCTATCAACTGGAGCCTGGCGGGCAAGGAAGCCCTGGTTCAGCAGATTCTTGGCATGAGCGTGAGCGGGCATTGCGATGCGTCTTGCTCGGGGCAGATTGCCGACTACTTCTACGACGAACTGTGGGCCGGCTATCTGGACCCTGGGCAAGCATTCGGCAAGCGGCAACTGCGCCTGCTGACCCGTGACGAGTATGTGAACAGCGTGCACGACCTGTTTGCCGTGCAAGTGCAGGCCGATACGTTGCCGGCCGACAAGTTTGATAAAGAGTTCAAATACGTCGGGGAGGCAGATCTGGGGATGATCAACGCCGAAGACCTGAAGACGCTGTATGACGTGGCGTGGAATGTGGCAGGCAAGGTCGAACCGCAATGGCTGGCTCAGCAGAGCGTCGAAAGCCTCGGCCATCGCGTCTTCCGACGGCCGCTGAGCCGGGCTGAGTTGAGCCGGTATGAGGCCGTGAAGGCTGACCATGATGATGCCTCGCTGGTCGCAGCATTACTGTTGTCACCTCACTTCCTGTATCGCTCCGAATTGGGCGTAACAGATGGCCGGACATCCGGTACCTATCAGTTGACCGCCAACGAACGAGCGACAGCGCTTTCTTACGCAATGCTGGGTACCACGCCGAGTGAAGAACTCATGCGCAAAGCCGAACAAGGCCAGCTCGAGACGCCCGAGCAGATGGGTGCGCTGGCTCAGCAGATGTTGATGAGCGAACAGGGGATCACACAGTTCAACCGCTTCATCAGCTACTACATCAAAACCAGCCGCGACATCCAGGAAAAGCCCGGGCTGGCGCCTGAGGTTATCCAGAGCATGCGGCAGGAGCAGGCACGCCTGGTGGGTGAGGTGCTCAAGAGCGGCGGGGCATTCAATGCACTGTTCAACCCTGGGTATACCTACCTCAATCAAAGGCTGGCAGAACACTACGGTATTGCCGGGGTGTCCGGGGGCGATATGCGCAAGGTTACGGTCGATGAGCGAAGGGGGGGGCTGTTGCACCTGGGTGCTACCCAGGCGGCCACTTCTGACTACCAGGCAACATCACTGGTCAAGCGCGGCATCATGATCCGTGAGCAACTGCTGTGCCGGGAGTTCGGTGCGCCGGTCGATGCCGACCCGCAAGAGCCGCAGTATCCGCCAAGGGCGATCACAACCCGCGAGCGTTGGGACCTGGTCAACGGTGAGCAAGCCTCGGAGGGCCGTTGCTGGCAGTGCCACAAGTACATGAACGACACCGGATCCAGCATGGAAAACTACGATGCTTCCGGGCGCTACCGGGAAACTGAGCCGGCTTACAACCATGCGCAGTTCCCGGTGCCGGTGAACATTGATGCCGCAGGGCCGTTCATCAGCAACACGGGCCTGGAGACTTGGGCAAATGTTCACAATGTGCGCGATATCGCTCGGCTGCTGCCCGCAAATCTCACGGCGCAAACCTGCATGGCCGACAGCTATTTCCGCTTCATGTTCGGCAACAAGGTTTCTGCTGGGTCGGTTGGCACGTTGAAGTCTGCCGCCGAATCGCTCAAGACCAACGGTTCGTTGATCCAGATGATTCGCGAGCTGGCTACCTCACCTGTGTTCCTCAAGCGCCAAGAGGAGAATTGACATGGACATCCTGAAGAGCCGCCGGCGTTTCCTGATGCAATTGGCTGCGGCGGGTACGCTGTTGCCGCTTAGCAGCAGTGGGTTTGCTCAATTTCTGCTGCAGGGGGAACGGCAGGTGCCCCGTCTGAAAGTGGTGTTCTTCATCGTGCCGGACGGCTTGGCAGTTGACTCGTACAGCGGCGGCTACGGCGACGGCCTGTGGTTTCCGCGTGCGGTAAGTGATGACAGCACTAACTTCGAGTTAAACGCAGTCAGTCAGGAGTTGGCAGCTTACCGCGACCAGTCACTGTACTTGCAGGGCATCATCGTAGCCTCGGGGCAGGGCGGTCATGGTGCCTGGAACTACGCATTGCGTGATAACAAGGGGCAAATGAGTTCCATAGACAAGATTTTGGGAGATGCGATGCCTGGCACTCAGCCAACCCATCGCAGCCTGTTTGCTGGCCCGCATGCGGGCATCGACAACACGCCTTGGTATGTGTCTTGGGATGGGGACAAGATCAGGGCGCCTCAGCAGAACCCCGTGCGTCTTTACGAGTCGGTGTTTGGTGCGACCTCCCGCGCGGTGCGCGATAGCCAGTCACGCAACGCCCACGTTTTTGACCCGATTAGGGCCGATATCGCAGAACTCAGAGGGCGCGTGGCAGGCGCCCAGCGAGAAAAGCTGGTGACTCATCTGGATGCGTTAGAGCAGGTCGCCAAGGATCTGGAAGGGGCGATACCCTCAGTTTGTGAACCGTTGTCGCTGGAAGATCACCCGATCAGTTCGGCGCAGTTCCGCAATGAAGTTCAGGCCGGCCATCACAAGGTAGTGGCCGCGGCCTTGGGTTGCGGTGTGACCCGTGTTGCGACGGTGCAGGTTGGGCGTTCTGCCGAGTCGCTGAATATTCTTGATGTCAGCGCCAGCACCAACCCCCATGACTGCGCTCACCGTTATGCTGGCGAGGAAGTCTGGAGAGGGTCCAGGCAGTGGTATGTACGACAGGTGAAACTGTTCATGGATGAGCTGGCTCGCTACAGCGATCCTGATGTGCCAGGCGACAGTCTGCTCAAACATACCTTGGTGGTCTTCACCAGCGAAATGGCCGACGGCGCGCCAGAGCACATGATGAACATGCCCATGGTACTCATGGGTGGCGCCAGTGGCCTTCTGCGCAATGGCAGCGGAAATGGCCGCTATTTCAGTATCAAGAGCCAGTGGGATCGGGAATTGCACTCGGATGCAAAACTCAGGTTTGTCGACATGCAACGCATCTGGTCAACGATCGCGCTGGCCGCCGGGACCTCGGTTCCTTATGCCGGCAACGTGTCGCCGGTGACTGGCATCTTCACCAACGTAACCTGACCTAGACCGGTACCCCCAGCAGGACGAAGGACGGGTGAAACTGCACCCTGGCCTCGTCACCCGCCTTCAGGCCCTGCTGGGCCAGCCACGCTGTTTGGGCGAGTGCACACAGCGTCTGGCCATTGCCCAGTGCCATGCGCAATTCACTGCTGCCCCCTTCCTCAGCCAGGACTTCCTCGATACAAGCCGTCAGGCAGTTACTGCCTGGCTCCGGCTCATCATCAGCCCCCAGCAGTTGAACCCATCCGGCCTTGAGCAACGCCACTACCATGCGGCCCAAGCTCAGCTCCAAACGCTCGGTACTGCCGCGGGTGATCAAGGCTTCTATCTCCAGCCCGCCGCCCAGTGCAAGGCTGACGCGGTCATGGCGCCCCTCCCTGCGCAACGCGCTGACCTGGCCTTGCAGTTGGTTGCGCGCGCTGGTGCGCAACATCAAACGCCCGAGTAGGTCGAGGTCGCTGGAGTCCTCGGCAGCTTCCAGGATCTGTACCTGCAGCGCCTGCAGCCGTTGATAAAGGCGCAGCACCCGCTCGCCTTCGGCCGACAGGCGTGCGCCACCGCCGCCACGCCCGCCGGTGCTGCGCTCGACCAGCGGCTGGCTGGCCAGGTTGTTGAGCTCATCGATGGCGTCCCAGGCGGCTTTGTAGCTGATGCCGGCAGCCTTGGCGGCGCGGGTGATCGAGCCTTGCTCGGCGATGTGCTGGAGCAAGGCAATGCGTTGCGGGCGGCGGGCGATGTGCTGGGTGAGGAGAGCGGGCAGGGACATGATGGCGCCTATCTGAGACTGACCCGTCAAGCTTGCCCCGGTTTTGCCGTGCGTGCCAGGCAATACACATCGACCCGTCGCGCACCTGCTTCTCGCAGCAGCGTGGCAATGGCCTGTGCGGTGGCCCCGGTGGTCAGCACGTCATCGACCACGGCCACATGCAGGCCCTTGAATGCGCCCGCTTCAATCAGGGCAAAGGCCCGCTGCAGATTGCGCCGACGCGCCTTGGCATCCAGGCTTTGCTGCGCGGGTGTGTCGCGTGTGCGCTGCAGCAAACGCTCATTGAAGTTGATTGCCAGGCTCATCGACAGCCAGCGCGCCAACATGCCGGCCTGGTTGAAGCCGCGCTCACGCTGTCGACGCCTGGCCAGTGGTACGGGTAACAGCAGGTCAGGCCTGGCCAAGCCTTCCGCGTAGCGATGCTGCAGGCCGTGGCTCAACATTTCGGCCATTAAACGCCCCAGCGGCCATTGGCGGTTGTGCTTGAAACGGCTGATCAGCGTGTCGACCGGAAACCCGTAATGCCACAGCGCGACGACGTGCTCGAACGCCGGCGCACGGCGGCAACACTGGGCGCAAGTGAGGTTGGCCATCGGCAACGGCAGGGCGCAGCGCAGGCAATGGTCCGTCAGCCAAGGCAGCTCCTGCTCGCAGGCTATACACAACGGGTACGCCTGTTCAGCAGGCGCGTCGCACAGCAAACAGCTATGGTTAATATTTGCACACTTGTAAACCATTGCTTTCAGTCTGAGTTGACAGTTCATAGGCCTTCCGTGACTATGCGAGCTATCCGTGATGCGCTGGCGGGCTTTCCTGTCCCGGCGCCAGTTACAGCCTAAACAAGGAAACGCCGATGAGCGCCAGCACAACTGCAACAACACGTCACGACTGGACCTTGGCCGAGGTCAAGGCGCTGTTCCAGCAACCGTTCAATGACCTGCTGTTCCAGGCGCAGACCGTGCACCGCGCGCACTTCGACCCGAACCGTGTTCAGGTTTCGACCCTGCTGTCGATCAAGACCGGCGCCTGCCCAGAAGATTGCAAATATTGTCCGCAGTCCGGCCACTACAACACCGGGCTGGAAAAACAAAAGCTGATGGAAGTGCAGAAGGTGCTGGAAGAAGCCGCCCGCGCCAAAGCCATCGGCTCGACCCGCTTCTGCATGGGCGCGGCGTGGAAGCATCCGTCGGCCAAGGACATGCCCTACGTGCTGGAAATGGTCAAAGGGGTGAAGGCCATGGGCCTGGAAACCTGCATGACCCTCGGCAAGCTCGACCAGGACCAGACCCAGGCCCTGGCCCAGGCCGGCCTCGACTACTACAACCACAACCTCGACACCTCGCCGGAGTTCTACGGCAGCATCATCACCACCCGCACCTACAGCGAGCGCCTGCAGACCCTGGCCTATGTGCGCGATGCCGGGATGAAGATCTGCTCTGGTGGCATCCTCGGCATGGGCGAGTCGCTGGACGACCGCGCCGGCCTGCTGATCCAGTTGGCCAACCTGCCGGAGCACCCAGAGTCGGTGCCGATCAACATGCTGGTCAAGGTCGCCGGAACGCCGCTGGCCGAGGAAGAAGATGTCGACCCGTTCGATTTCATCCGCATGCTGGCGGTGGCCCGCCTGCTGATGCCCAAGTCGCATGTGCGCCTGTCGGCCGGCCGTGAGCAGATGAACGAACAGATGCAGGCACTGGCCTTCATGGCTGGCGCCAACTCGATCTTCTATGGCGAAAAACTGCTGACCACCGCCAACCCGCAGGCTGATAAAGACATGCAGCTGTTCGCCCGCCTCGGCATCAAGCCTGAGGCCCGCGAAGAGCATGCCGATGAAGTGCACCAGGCGGCCATCGAGCAGGCGCTGGTCGAACAGCGCAGCAGCGAGATGTTCTACAACGCAGCATCGGCCTGAGATGGCCTTTGACCTGGCGGCGCGCCTGGCCGAACGGCGCGCCGCAGACCTGTATCGGCAACGGCCCCTGCTGGAGAGCCCGCAAGGGCCTGAGGTGGTGGTCGATGGCCAGCCGCTGTTGGCGTTTTGCAGCAACGATTACCTGGGCCTTGCCAACCACCCCGAGGTGATTGCTGCCTGGCAGGCCGGCGCCGAACAGTGGGGTGTCGGTGGCGGGGCGTCGCACCTGGTGGTTGGCCACAGCACGCCGCACCATCAGGTTGAGGAGGCCCTGGCAGAACTCACCGGGCGCCCGCGCGCGCTGTTGTTCTCCACCGGCTACATGGCCAACCTGGGTGCAATCACCGCGCTGGTGGGGCAGGGCGACACGGTGTTGCAGGACCGCCTTAACCACGCGTCCTTGCTCGACGGCGGGCTGCTGAGCGGCGCCCGTTTCAACCGCTATTTGCACAACGACCCGGCCAGCCTGGAAAGCCGCTTGGACAAGGCCGTCGGCAATACCCTGGTGGTAACCGACGGGGTGTTCAGCATGGATGGCGACCTTGCCGATTTGCCGGCGTTGGCCAAGGTTGCCCGCGCCCGCGGCGCCTGGCTGATGGTCGATGATGCCCATGGCCTGGGCACGTTGGGTGCGCAAGGTGGCGGTATCGTCGAGCACTTCGGCCTGGGCATCGATGATGTGCCTGTGCTGATCGGCACGCTGGGCAAGGCCTGCGGTACGGCGGGTGCCTTTGTCGCCGGCAGCGAAGCGTTGATCGAAGCGCTGGTGCAGTTTGCCCGGCCCTATATCTACACCACTAGCCAACCCCCGGCGCTGGCCTGCGCGACACTCAAGAGCCTGGAGCTGCTGCGCCGCGAAACCTGGCGCCGTGAGCACCTGGCTGCGTTGATTCGCCAGTTCCGCCTAGGTGCCGAACAGATCGGCCTGCAGCTGATGGACAGCCCGACGCCGATCCAGCCGATCCTGATTGGCGACAGCGCACAAGCGCTGCGCCTTTCGCAGATGTTGCGCGAACGTGGCTTGCTGGTGACGGCCATCCGCCCGCCCACCGTGCCTGCCGGCAGTGCACGCTTGCGGGTTACCTTGAGCGCCGCGCACAGCGATGCGCAGGTGCAGCTATTGTTGAATGCATTGGCCGAGTGTTATCCACAGCTGGAGGCCGCCGATGCGTAACCGACTGATCCTTCTCCCCGGATGGGGCCTGGGTACTGCTGCGCTGGAGCCGTTGGCGGCCAGCCTGCGCGCCCAGGATGCCCGCCTGCAGGTCGAACTGATGCCCCTACCGGAGCTGGCCGACGCCGATGTACAGGCGTGGGTCGACCACCTTGACCGCAAGTTGCCCAGTGATACCTGGCTGGGCGGTTGGTCGCTGGGCGGCATGCTCGCCAGCGAACTTGCGCGCAAGCGCGGCGACCACTGTTGCGGACTGCTGACTTTGGCCAGCAATCCAAGCTTCGTGGCCCGTGCCGATTGGCCCCACGGCATGGCCGATGACACCTTCGGGACCTTCCTTGATGGGTGCCGCAGCCATACCTCCGTAACCCTCAAGCGTTTCCGCAGCTTGTGCAGCGACGGCGCCCAACAGCCTCGTACCCTGCTGCGCCAGCTGGGCGTCGGTGTGCCGGATACCGACCCGCTGTACCTCGCCACCGGGCTGGAAGTACTGGCCCAGCTGGATACCCGCGAGGCACTGCAGGCCTATGGCGGTCCGCAACTGCACTTGTTTGCCGGCAGCGACGCACTGGTGCCGGCGGAAGCTGCCAAGGCCCTGAGCGAACTGTTGCCAGACGTGGAAGTGGGCCTGGTGGAAGAGAGTTCCCACGCGTTCTTGCTGGAGTACCCACAGGAGCTGGCGGCGGGTATCAAGAGTTTTCTGCATGAGAGTGGCGATGACTGACCTTTCCCGTCCGACCCTGCCCGGCGCGCTGCCGGACAAGCGCCAGGTGGCGGCCTCGTTTTCCCGCGCGGCGGCCAGCTACGACAGCGTCGCGGCGTTGCAGCGCGACGTCGGCCTGAACCTGTTGGGCCAGTTGCCAGAGGGCTTGGCACCGTCGCGCTGGCTGGACCTGGGCAGCGGCACCGGCCACTTCAGCCGGGTGCTGGCCGAGCGCTTCGCGCAGGCCAGTGGCGTGGCGGTGGATATCGCCGAAGGCATGCTGCGCCATGCCCGCAACGAACAGCGCGGCGCGCAGTACCACGTGGCCGGCGATGCCGAGCGCTTGCCGCTGCGCGATGCCAGCGTCGATTTGGTGTTCTCCAGCCTGGCGGTGCAGTGGTGCGGGCAGTTCGCCAGTGTGCTGGACGAGGCGCGCCGGGTGTTACGCCCAGGCGGGGTGCTGGCCTTCAGCAGCCTGTGCGTCGGCACGCTCGATGAGCTGCGTGCCAGCTGGCAGGCTGTGGATGGCCTGGTGCATGTCAACCGCTTCCGCCGCTTTGACGATTATCAGCGCCTGTGCGCGGGCAGTGGCTTCGAGCAGGTAGCGCTGCAGCAGCGCGCGCACGTGCTGCACTACCCCGATGTACGCAGCCTGACCCACGAGCTGAAGGCGCTTGGTGCGCACAATATCAACCCGGGCCGGCCTTCGGGCCTCACCGGCCGTGCCCGCATGCAGGGCTTGTTGCAGGCGTACGAGGCGTTTCGCCAGCCTCAGGGGCTGCCCGCCACTTACCAAGTGGTCTATGGTGTGTTGCGCAAGCCACAGGCGTAAGGGGAGTCAGATGAGCCAGGCCTATTTCATTGCCGGTACCGATACCGATGTCGGCAAGACCACGATTGCTGCCGGCCTGCTGCATGCAGCGCGGTTGCAGGGCATGAGCACATTGGGCGCCAAGCCGGTGGCGTCGGGTTGCACGGTAACCGCAAAGGGGCTGCGCAACAGCGACGCACAGGCGCTGATCGATGAAAGTACGATCAAATTGCCGTACGAACAGGTCAACCCATTCGCCTTCGAGCCTGCGATTGCGCCGCATGTCGCCGCACGCGAGGCCGGCGTCACGCTGGGTGTACCCGAGCTGCTGGCGGCGATGCGCAACGTGCTGCAGCAAAACGCCGACTTCACGTTGATCGAAGGCGCCGGTGGCTGGCGTGTGCCGCTGTCGGGCCAGGCCAACCTGTCTGACTTGGCCATTGCCCTGCAACTGCCAGTGATCCTGGTGGTTGGGGTGCGCCTGGGCTGTATCAGCCATGCCTTGCTCAGCGCCGAAGCGATTGCCCGCGATGGGCTGCAACTGGCGGGCTGGGTGGCGAATATCATCGAACCGCGGACATCGCGCCTGGAAGAAAACCTGGCCAGCCTCGCCGAGCGCTTGCCGGCGCCTTGCCTGGGGCGGGTACCGAAGTTGAAGCTGGCGAGTGCCGATATGGTGGCTGAGCATTTGCAGCTGGATTTGCTGGATTAACGGCCGCTGCCTATCGACTGGCACTGGGCCATTAACGATTTAAACGGGCCTTTTCTGCCATCTGCTGCTTTAATGAGGCCTGTTCGTCATCCAGCGTCAATGGAGTCCTGACATGGAAATCACCGGCAGCTCCGCCTATTACGCGGGCCTTAGCGCAATCCAAAGCGGCCAGAACCGCGTCGATCAAGCCGCCAGCCAGATCGCCAACAATACCGCCGAACGCACCGCCACCAGCCAGTCGAGCGACTTCCAGGCTGAGCGTCTGCGCGCTGTTGATCGCAGCCAGCAGATGGACTTGGCCACCAGTACCGTGCAACTGGCACTGGGCAAACATGAAGTGGAGCTTGGCGCGAAAGTCGTCAAGGCATCCGACGAAATGCTCGGCCGGATCATCGACACCTACGCCTGATCCCTCGCGGCACTCAACTTAGCGACTCTTCCTTTGTGGGCGCGGGCTTCCCTTGCGCCTCATTGCGCCCCTGCGCGCCCTCTGTAGGAGCAGCCTTGTGCTGCGAAGAGGCCGCTAAACACCCTGGGATGTTCGTTTTTATCGCTGGCCTCTTCGCAGCACAAGGCTGCTCCTACAAGGGGTTGTGTTGATTTCATGTGTGGGGTGGCGTAAACGCCATTTTTCGTGGCGTAAATGGCACTATCGTCCCTCCTTGACATCCGCGCGCGCTAAACGTAAGTTTCAAACAACTGTTTGATCGACGGCCGCCAAGCCTTGCCGGCAGTTCCGATCACCCCCGAACTCATCACAGAGGTTCATCGCAATGCCTGACTACAAAGCCCCCTTGCGTGATATCCGTTTCGTTCGCGATGAACTGCTCGGCTACGAAGCGCATTATCAGAGCCTGCCGGGTTGCCAGGACGCCACGCCCGACATGGTCGACGCGATCCTCGAAGAAGGCGCGAAGTTCTGTGAGCAGGTACTGGCCCCGCTGAACCGCGTTGGCGATCAGGAAGGCTGCACCTGGAGCGAGTCGGGTGTGAAGACGCCGACCGGTTTCAAAGCGGCCTACGAGCAATTCGTCGAAGGTGGCTGGCCGAGCCTGGCCCACGACGTGGCCCACGGCGGCCAAGGCCTGCCAGAGTCGCTGGGCCTGGCCCTGAGCGAGATGGTCGGTGAGTCGAACTGGTCGTGGGGCATGTACCCAGGCCTGTCCCATGGCGCGATGAACACCATTTCCGAGCACGGCACCGAAGAGCAACAGCACACCTACCTGACCAAGCTGGTCAGCGGCGAGTGGACTGGCACCATGTGCCTGACCGAGCCGCATTGCGGTACCGACCTGGGCATGCTGCGCACCAAGGCCGAGCCACAGGCCGACGGTTCGTACAAAGTGTCCGGTACCAAGATCTTCATCTCCGCCGGTGAGCACGACATGGCCGATAACATCGTCCATATCGTCCTGGCCCGCCTGCCCGATGCACCGGCCGGCACCAAAGGCATCTCGCTGTTCATCGTGCCCAAGTTCCTGCCCAACGCCGAAGGCGCTATCGGTGAGCGCAACGCGGTGACCTGTGGCTCGATCGAGCACAAGATGGGCATCCACGGTAACGCCACCTGCGTGATGAACTTCGACGGCGCTACCGGCTACCTGATCGGCCCGGCCAACAAAGGCCTGAACTGCATGTTCACCTTCATGAACACTGCTCGCCTGGGCACCGCGCTGCAAGGCCTGGCCCACGCCGAAGTGGCGTTCCAGGGTGGCCTGAAATACGCCCGTGAGCGCCTGCAGATGCGTTCGCTGACCGGCCCTAAAGCCCCTGAAAAGGCGGCTGACCCGATCATCGTCCACCCGGACGTGCGCCGCATGCTGCTGACCATGAAGGCCTTCGCCGAAGGCAACCGCGCCATGGTCTACTTCACCGCCAAGCAGGTGGATATCGTCAAGTACAGCCAGGACGAGGAAGAGCGCAAAAAAGCCGACGCCCTGCTGGCCTTCATGACCCCGATTGCCAAGGCCTTCATGACCGAAGTCGGTTTCGAGGCTGCCAACCACGGCGTGCAGATCTACGGTGGCCATGGCTTCATCGCCGAGTGGGGCATGGAGCAGAACGTGCGCGACAGCCGTATCTCCATGCTGTACGAAGGCACCACCGGTATCCAGGCGCTGGACCTGCTCGGCCGTAAAGTGCTGATGACCCAAGGCGAAGCGCTGAAGGGCTTTACCAAGATCGTGCACAAGTTCTGCCAGGCGCAAGAAGGCAACGAGGCGGTCAAAGAGTTCGTTGAGCCGTTGGCGGCCATCAACAAGGAATGGGGCGAGCTGACCATGAAAGTGGGTATGGCCGCCATGAAGGATCGCGAAGAAGTGGGTGCCGCTTCGGTCGATTACCTGATGTATTCCGGTTACGCCTGCCTGGCTTACTTCTGGGCCGACATCGCTCGCCTGGCTGCCGAGAAGCTGGCTGCCGGTACTGAAGAAGTGGCGTTCTACACCGCCAAGCTGCAGACCGCGCGCTTCTACTTCCAGCGCATCCTGCCGCGTACCCGCACCCATGTGGCGACAATGCTGTCGGGTGCTGGGAACCTGATGGCGATGGACGAAGAGCACTTCGGCCTCTCTTACTGATCCACCGCGTGCACAAAAACCCGCCTGCCCTCACCGGCAGGCGGGTTTTTTTATTCTGCAGCCAGATGCCTGTGTAGGAGCAGCCCTGTGCTGCGAAGAGGCCATAACGGCCACAGAAAATCGTTTGCCATACCGGCCTCTTCGCAGCACAAGGCTGCTCCTACACAGGGGCGGCATCAGACTGTATTCAACTGTTCACGCGCGCTGCCGATGAAATAAGGGCACAATGCCACTATTGATCTGCCGGGTTGGAGATTACCCTTGTTTCGTCTTGATGCTGTACGCGTAACCCACTTCCTGCCTTCGCTGTTTCTCTTGCTGGCAGGCCTTGCGGCGGCTTACGTAAGAGACCTCAGTGTCTTTTTCACATCGCTGTTCAATGTCTTGCCCACCTTGGTCCTGCTATTGGGCGGTGCCTACTGCGCCGTCTACCGACGCCAGCGTGAGCTGTTTCTGATGGTCACGGTGTACATCGCCTACTTCCTGCTCGACACCCAGACAGACTTTTACCGCGACAACGGCCACGTGCGTGCGGACGCCGCGGTCATCTTCCACTTGGTGTGCCTGCTGCTGCCAGCCCTGTTCGGGCTGTATGGCGCCTGGCAGGAGCGCACCCACCTGCTGCAGGACCTGGTCGCCCGCTTCGCAGTGTTGTTCGCTGTTGCGAGCGTTGCGGTGGCACTGGAGCAAAGCTACCCCGACGCGCTGCTGGCCTGGCTGGCAGAGATCCGCTGGCCGGCCTTGCATGGCCAGTGGATGAGCCTGATCCAGATGGTCTACCCGCTGTTCCTCGGCGTGTTCATCCTGCTGGTGGTGCAGTACCTGCGTGCGCCCAGGCCGTTGCATGCGGCGCAGGTCATTGGCCTGATCGGCCTGTTCTGGATGCTGCCGCAGACGTTCATCCTGCCGTTTACCCTGAACATCATGTGCAGCCAGGTGATGTTGATGATTGCCGCGGCCGTGGCGCACGAGGCCTATCAGATGGCCTTCCGCGACGAGCTGACTGGCCTGCCGGGGCGCCGTGCTTTGAACGAGCGCATGCAGCGGCTGGGGCGCAACTATGTGATCGCCATGACCGACGTCGACCACTTCAAGAAATTCAACGATACCCACGGCCACGATGTCGGCGACCAAGTGTTGCGCCTGGTTGCCAGCCGGTTGTCCAAGGTCACTGGTGGCGGCCGCGCCTACCGTTATGGTGGCGAGGAATTCGCCCTGGTCTTTGCGGGCAAGACGGCTGAAGAATGCGTGCCGCATGTGGAAGCTGTGCGCGGGGTGATTGCTAACTATGCGATGCAGCTGCGCGACCAGAACAGCCGACCGCAGGACGACTCGGCTGGGCGACAGCGCCGTGCTGGCAGCGGCGCGGGTACGGTGTCGGTGACCATCAGCATCGGTGTGGCCGAGCGCCAGGCCGATCATCGCAACCCGGAGGCGGTGCTCAAGTCGGCCGACCAGGCGCTGTACAGCGCCAAAGAGGCCGGGCGCAATTGTGTCATGGTGCATGGGCAACAATCGCAACGTGGGGCGGTCCGCATGGTGTGACCAAATAAGACCATACGGTCAGCTGATGACCCTATGTCTCGTAAAAGTTGTTCGGTTACACTGCCTGCAACCCAGTGTCGCGGTTCCCCGAGACCGCCCCGACCCTACTAGTGAGAGGTTGTCATGGCCGACTATAAAGCGCCCCTGCGCGACATGCGCTTCGTTTTGAATGAAGTCTTCAACGTGACCGAGCAATGGGCGCAGTTGCCCGCGCTGGCCGAAGTGGTGGATGCCGAGACCGCCCTCGCTGTGCTGGAAGAGGCCGGCAAGGTGACGGCCAGGACCATCGCCCCACTCAGCCGCGCCGCCGACGAAGAGGGCTGCCACTGGGACAACGGCGCGGTCAGCACGCCGGCCGGCTTCATCGAGGCCTACAACACCTACGCCGAAGGTGGCTGGGTGGGCGTTGGTGGCGATCCCTTGTTCGGCGGCATGGGCATGCCCAAGGTTATCTCGGCCCAGGTCGAGGAAATGGTCAACGCGTCGAGCCTGGCCTTCGGCCTGTACCCGATGCTGACTGCCGGTGCCTGCCTGTCGATCAATGCCCACGCCAGTGAAGCGCTCAAGCAACAGTACCTGCCCAACATGTATGCCGGGGTCTGGGCTGGCTCCATGTGCCTGACCGAGCCCCATGCCGGCACCGACCTGGGCATCATCCGCACCAAGGCCGAACCCCAGGCCGACGGCAGCTACAAGGTCAGTGGCACCAAGATCTTCATCACCGGTGGTGAGCACGACCTGACCGAGAACATCATCCACCTGGTGCTGGCCAAGCTGCCGGACGCGCCCGCCGGGCCGAAAGGCATTTCGTTGTTCCTGGTGCCCAAGTTCCTGGTTAACGAAGACGGTAGCCTGGGCGCGCGCAACCCGGCCACTTGCGGCTCGATCGAACACAAAATGGGCATTCAAGCCTCCGCCACTTGTGTGATGAACTTCGACGAAGCGGTCGGTTACCTGGTCGGTGAGCCCAACAAGGGCTTGGCGGCCATGTTCACCATGATGAACTACGAGCGCCTGGGCGTCGGCATTCAGGGCCTGGCATCGGCTGAGCGTTCCTACCAGAACGCCGTTGAGTACGCCCGTGACCGCCTGCAGAGCCGTGCCCCGACCGGCCCACACGCCAAGGACAAGGTTGCCGACCCGATCATCGTGCACCCTGATGTGCGGCGCATGCTGCTAACCATGAAAGCCTTGATCGAAGGCGGGCGCGCCTTCTCGAGCTACGTGGCGCTGCAACTCGACAGTGCCAAGTACAGCGAAGACGCCACCACGCGCAAGCGCAGTGAAGAGCTGGTGGCCTTGTTGACGCCGGTGGCCAAGGCCTTCCTGACCGACCTGGGCCTGGAGTGCACGGTGCACGGCCAGCAGGTGTTTGGCGGGCATGGTTACATTCGTGAGTGGGGCCAGGAGCAACTGGTGCGTGATGTGCGGATTACGCAGATCTACGAAGGCACCAACGGCATCCAGGCCCTCGACCTGATGGGTCGCAAGGTGGTTGCCAGTGGTGGCGCGTACTACAAGCTCTTCTCGGACGAGATCCGCCGCTTCATCGCCGGTGCCGACAGCGCGCTGGACGAGTTCGCCAAGCCGCTGGGCGCGTACCTCGACCAGCTGGACGGGCTGACCGAGTGGGTGCTGGAGCAGGCCAAGGGCAACCCCAATGAAATTGGTGCGGCCTCGGTCGAGTACCTGCATGCCTTTGGTTATGTGGCGTATGGCTACATGTGGGCGCTGATGGCGCGTGCGGCGCAGGCGGGTGAGGGGGATGAGGCGTTCTACTCGGGCAAGCTGGGTACGGCGCGGTTCTACTTTGCACGGTTGCTGCCACGGGTAGATTCGCTGGTGGCGTCGGTGAAGGCGGGGAGTGAGTCGCTGTACCTGCTGGACGCTGAGCAGTTTTGATAGATTGTGGGGCCGCTTTGCGGCCCCCAGTATTGGCATGTCTGGGAATGAATCACCTTTGTAAGCTTTTTCCTACACGACGTGGTGACTTTTCACCACTGTTCTCAGATTGGATCCACAGGTAATCTTTACCACATGGACGTTGCGCAGGAAGCGCAAAGGACAGATCAAGGAAGACGACGAAGGACCACCTGCCAGGATGGCAGGGCGATACGGATGTCACAGGGAAACAGTCTGGAAAACCCCGCTTCGGCGGGGTTTTCTTTGTGCGCGTTTTTTTGTCAGCCCAGCACATCCAGAGGCGAGCCTCCCAGCTGGCGCGCGTCTGTCTCTTCTTCCAGTAACGTACGCAGCAGCTCCACCGAGGCTTGCTGGCGCTGCGCATCGCGGAACACCAGCCCGACCTTGAGCGGCACCCGCGGCTCGCTCAATGGCTTCCACAGCAGCCCCTGGTCATCCTCGGCCGCGTCCTTGGCCCGCCCCGGCAAGATGGTAGCCAGCGCCGTATGGGCCAGGCTGTCGAGAATCCCCGCCATGTTGTTCATCTCTGCCTGCACCTGCGGCCGACGGCCCTGGCTGGCCAGTTGCGCCTGCCAGATCTGTCGAATCTGAAACTCTTCGCCCAGCATCAGCATGGGCAGTTCAGCGGCCTGGCGGATCGACACCTTCTTGAAGTCCTTCAAGGGATGGGTGTCGGGGATGACCAACTGCAGTTCATCTTCGTACAGCAACAGGCCATGCAGCCCGGGTTGGCGCGGTGGCAGGTAACTGATGCCGATGTCCAGGCTGCCATTGAGCAGGCGCCGTTCGATTTCCAGCCCCGACAGCTCGTAGATTTGCACCACAAGGTGCGGCTGGGCCTTGCGCAAGCGTTCGAGCAACTGCGGCACCAGGCTGGGCCGCACGGTCTGCAGCACGCCGATGGCCAGGGTACGCAAAGACTGGCCCTTGAAGTTGCGCATGGCCTCCTGGGCCCGTTGCAGGCCGTCGAGCAACGGCAAGGCATGGTTGTACAGCGTGTGGGCGGCCAAGGTCGGCAGCAGGCGCTTGTTGCTGCGCTCGAACAGGCTCAGGTCGAGGCTGTGCTCCAGTTGGCGGATTTGCTGGGAAAGCGCGGGTTGGGACAAAGACAGGCGCTCGGCGGCGCGGCCGACATGGCCTTCTTCGTACACCGCGACGAAATAACGCAGTTGGCGGAAATCCATAAGTAACACTTATCGAAAATGCTGGAAAAACGAAATGGTCGAAACCCGTCGTGGCGCCTAGTCTATCGCCGTATTCCAGTGGGTTACAGCGGTCATCGGGCCGGATTGTTACCCCGGATGAAAAACACTTTTGATAGGCAAGGCTGAATATCAAGTGCCGGCATCAAGACCGCACATTGGCCGCCCTTTACCGTGATTGGTTGGAGCCCTGATGAACCTGTTCAACCTGCGTCGCTCGGCTGCCGCCGCCGTCGCCGAGCCCGAGCGTGCGCCGGTGACCGTGGCGGATGCGCCGCAGTTGTCCCGTGAGCGCCTGATGCCGAGTACCGAACGTGCCCCGCAGGTTTTCGTGCGCGGCCAGGGCTCGTGGTTGTGGGACAGCGAAGGCCATGCCTTCCTCGACTTCACCCAGGGCGGCGCAGTGAACAGCCTTGGCCACAGCCCCAGCGTATTGGTCAAGGCGCTGGGTAATCAGGCCCAGGCGCTGATCAACCCGGGTTCGGGGTTTCACAGCCGCGGCCGGCTGGCGCTGGTCAACCGCCTGTGCCAGAGCACCGGCAGCGACCAGGCCTACCTTCTGAACAGCGGCGCCGAAGCGTGCGAAGGGGCGATCAAGCTGGCGCGCAAATGGGGCCAGCTGCACCGCAACGGCGCCTATCACATCATCACCGCCAGCCAGGCTTGCCACGGCCGCAGCCTGGGCGCGCTGTCAGCCTCCGACCCGCTGCCGTGCAATCGCTGCGAGCCTGGGCTGCCGGGCTTCAGCAAGGTGCCTTTCAATGATCTGGCGGCACTGCATGCGGAAGTGAACTCGCGCACCGTGGCGATCATGCTTGAGCCGATCCAGGGCGAGGCGGGCGTTATTCCCGCCACACAGGCGTACCTCAAAGGCGTCGAAACGCTGTGCCGCGAGCTGGGCATCCTGCTGATTCTGGATGAAGTCCAGACCGGTATCGGCCGGTGTGGTGCGCTGCTCGCCGAGCAGACTTACGGGGTACGTGCCGACATCATCACCCTGGGCAAGGGCTTGGGCGGTGGGGTACCGCTGGCCGCCTTGCTGGCACGCGGCACCGCTTGCTGCGCCGAGCCGGGTGAGCTGGAAGGCAGCCACCATGGCAACGCGCTGATGAGCGCGGCAGGCCTGGCAGTGCTGGACACCGTGCTGGAGCCTGGTTTTTTCGAGCATGTGCAGGACAGCGGCCGTCACCTGCGCGAAGGCCTGAGCCGCCTGGCTGGCCGTTATGGCCAGGGCGAGGTGCGTGGCCAGGGGCTGCTGTGGGCCCTGCAACTGCACGAAGGCGTCGCCCAGGACCTGGTAACGGCCGCCCTGCATGAAGGCCTGCTGCTCAATGCACCGCAGGCGGATGTGGTGCGTTTCTCGCCGGCGCTTACCGTGAGCAAGGGCAACATCGACGAAATGCTCCTGCGCCTGGCCCGCGCCTTTGCCCGCCTGCATGCACAGCAGCAAGCCCGCCGCGAAATGCCGGCGTAACCGAATTCAACGAACCGTCTGGCGTTCCTGCGCATCGCCCCTGGCCTGTTTCATTTGGCCCGGGGCGTTTTTTTTGGGGTGCTTGTCGCTGGATCTTCTGCGCCTGGGAGATCGAGCGCCGCCCGCGCGGCGCTTCGCAGCACAAGGCTGCTCCTACATTTGTTTCGGGCCAATTATTCCTGGGACATGGGCGCGCGGCCCCTGTGGCGTCCACCTCGATATCGTGTGGAACACACAAGGCGGTCGCGCGCGCTGGTACAGGCGTGACTGGCCGGAAACAGATGTGGGAGCAGCCTTGTGCTGCGAAGCGCCGCGCGGGCGGCGCTCGATTTGCGCACCACCTCAAAAACCAAGACAAGCACTTGGCAGCCGTCACCCTACCTTTACCTTTTTACCTGGCGCCCAACGTGGAACCTCTACGACGCGCGGCTAGTCTCTGTTGTAACCCTTCAGGAGAGACGTGCATGGACTTCATTCGCATCATCATCGCCATCTTGCTGCCGCCGCTTGGGGTATTTCTGCAGGTGGGCTTTGCCGGGGCGTTCTGGCTGAATATTCTGCTGACGCTGTGTGGGTACATTCCGGGGATCGTGCACGCGGTGTATATCATCGCCAAGCGCTAAGAAACGCGGGGGCCGCAGTGCGGCCCCCTTGGCTTTACTGGCCCAACACCCGGCAATAAAACGCCCATTCCTCTTCCAACGCATGCGCCAGGTTCTGTGCATTACGGAACCCGTGCCGCTCTCCCGCATAGAAGTGCCCCTCGGCTGCAATGCCATTTGCCTTTAAGGCGTCCAGCATCAGGCGCGTTTGCTCTGGCACCACCACCGCATCCAGCTCACCCTGGAAGAAAATCACCGGCACTTTGATCTGCGCTGCATGCAGCAGAGGCGTGCGTGCGCGATAACGTTCGGCGTCCTGCAGCGGGTCGCCGATCAACCAGTCCAGGTAGTCCCCTTCGAACTTGTGCGTGGCGCGGCCCAGCGCGACAGGGTCACTGACGCCATACAGGCTGGCGCCGGCCCGGAACACATCATGGAAGGCCAAAGCACATAGCGTGGTATAGCCGCCCGCGCTGCCGCCGCGAATGAAGGCCTTGCTCGGGTCGATCAGCCCCAGCCCCGCCAAGTGCGCAACCGCCGCGCAGGCATCCTCGACATCGCTCTCGCCCCAGCGCAGGTGCAGCGCCTGGCGATAGGCCCGGCCATAACCCGTGCTGCCGCGGTAATTGAGGTCGGCGACGGCGAAGCCGCGCTGGGTCCAATATTGGATGCGTGGGTCGAGCGCTGGGTAGCACGCCGAGGTCGGCCCGCCATGGATAAACACCACCAAGGGCGCGGGCGCTTTGGCGTTCATGGCCGGGTAGAAGAAACCATGGGCGATACCGTTGCCGCTGGCGTAGCGCATGGCCTGCGGCTTGCTGATGCATTCGGCGGGCAGCACCTCGGCACCACCGGCCAGTACCCGCACCTCATGATTGCTCAGGTCGATGGCAATGACGGCGGGTGGGCTGACGGGCGAGGCGGCGATGGCATAGAGCTGCCCGGCATCCATCGCCAGGCTGCGAAAGCGGGTGTAGGCGCTGGCAAAACGCTCCACTTGCTGGTTCGCGGTTATCAGCCCTAACTGCGCAAAGCCATCCTCGAACCAACTGGCTACATAGCGTTGCGGCCCCAGCGCGAGCCAGGTGCTGGTACCCAGTTGCCAGGGCGCGCCGGCATGGTCGGCGGGTTCGGCAGGCAGGGCCTGCCAGTGCCCGGCGATCTCCCCCCAGGGCTGCCAGAAGCCATTGCGGTCCGACAGGCAATACAAGCGGCCTTGCGCATCGAAACGCGGTTGTTGCAGGGATTCGTCCAAGCCCGCCACGCAACGCGCAGGCCCCCAGGCGCCGCTGCTATCACGCTCGCGCAACAGCAGGCGCGTCTGTGTCCAAGGTTGCGCCGGGCGGTCCCATTCGACCCAGGCCAGGCGCTGCCCGTCGCTGCTCAAGGTGGGGGACGCGTAGAAGTCGGCACCTTCAGCCAGCACCTCGCGGGCGCCTTCGCGCAGGGCAACCAGGCGATGCTCCACGGTTGGCCCATGGTGCTCCTCGACTGCCAGCACCTGGCCGTCATGCCAGTGCACATCGCCGTAGCGGCAGTCGTCTGCCTGGGTCAGCGGGCGCGGCACTTCGCCGTCCAGCCCTTGGGTATACACCTGTTGATCCGTTTCGTTGACGAAGACCAGCCCGTCACCGCCGACGCAGAAACTGCCGCCGCCGTATTCGTACACCCGGCTGCGCACACTGAAGCCATCCGGTGTCAGGCACTGGGCTTGGTACTGGTGCCAGTGCCAGATTCGGCAGGCGCCGTCGGCCGGGCGAAATTCGTTCCAGAACAGCCCGGCCGGGCTGACCTTGAGCTCGGCGAAGTCGGTGCCTGCAGCAACGGCCTGTGCTGCGCTGAATTCAGCCGCGAGCGATGACACGGGAGTTTCGTTCATTGCGGAAGGTCATCTCTTCAATCGCGAGTTGGGCGGTTTCTGCCTCCTCGCGGGCCTTGAGGATGATGCCGTGGTCAGCCGATTTTGCGCACACCGGGTCGGCGTTACTGGCATCGCCGGTGAGCATGAAGGCCTGGCAACGGCAACCGCCGAAGTCCTTTTCCTTCTCATCGCACGAGCGGCAGGGCTCAGGCATCCATTGGTAACCGCGGTAACGGTTGAAGCCGAACGAGTCGTACCAGATATGCCGCAGGTCGTGGTCACGCACGTTGGGGAACTGCACCGGCAGTTGGCGGGCGCCGTGGCAGGGCAGGGCGGTGCCGTCCGGGGTGATGGTCAGGAACAGGCTGCCCCAGCCATTCATGCAGGCCTTGGGGCGCTCTTCGTAATAGTCCGGGGTGACGAAGATCAGCTTGCAGGGGTTGCCCTCGGCCTTGAGCTTGTCACGGTATTGGTTGGTGATGCGCTCGGCGCGCTCCAATTGCGCGCGGGTCGGCAGCAGGCCCAGGCGGTTGAGGTGCGCCCAGCCATAGAACTGGCAGGTGGCGAGCTCGACGAAGTCGGCTTCGAGGGCGATGCACAGCTCGATGATGCGGTCGATCTTGTCGATGTTGTGCCGATGGGTGACGAAGTTGAGCACCATCGGGTAGCCGTGGGCCTTCACGGCACGGGCCATCTCCAGCTTCTGCGCGAAGGCCTTTTTCGAGCCGGCCAGCAGGTTGTTCACCTGCTCGTCGCTGGCCTGGAAGCTGATCTGGATATGGTCCAGGCCGGCTTTTTTGAAGTCGGCGATGCGGGCTTCGGTCAGGCCGATGCCGGAGGTGATCAGGTTGGTGTAGTAGCCCAGCCGACGGGCCTCACCGATCAGCTCGGCGAGGTCCTGGCGCACCAGCGGTTCGCCGCCGGAGAAACCAATCTGCGCAGCGCCCATTTCTCGCGCTTCGGCCATCACCTTGAACCACTGCGCGGTGCTTAATTCCTGGCCTTGGGCGGCGAAGTCCAGCGGGTTGGAGCAGTACGGGCATTGCAGCGGGCAACGGTAGGTGAGCTCGGCCAGCAGCCACAGCGGCAAGCCGACCTCGGGCGTGGCCGGCAACTCAGGCGAGGACGATCCAGTGTTCGCCACGGGCCACCTCCATGAACTGCTCGATGTCGTCGGCAACTTCCGGCACATCGGGGAACTGCCGTGCAAGTTCGGCAATGATTGCCGCGACGTCGCGCTGGCCATCGATCAGGCCACCGATCAGCGCAGCGCTTTCGTTGAGCTTGATCATGCCCTCGGGGTACAGCAACACATGGCCTTTCTGTGCCGGCTCGTACTGGAAGCGGTAGCCGGGGCGCCAGTTGGGCACTTGCTTGCGATCGAAACTCATAGGGCGATCCCCTTGTGCCAGACCCGTTCCTGGGTGACCGAATGATAAGGCGGGCGGTTCAGCTCGTAGGCCATGCTCATGGCATCGAGCATGCTCCAAAGAATATCCAGCTTGAACTGCAGGATCTCCAGCATACGCTCCTGGCCCGCACGGGTGGTGTAGTGCTGCAAGGTGATTGCCAGGCCGTGCTCGACATCACGCCGCGCCTGGCCCAGGCGCGTGCGGAAGTATTCGTAGCCGGCGGGGTCGATCCAGGGGTAGTGCTGTGGCCAGCTGTCCAGGCGCGACTGGTGGATCTGCGGGGCGAACAGCTCGGTCAGCGAGCTGCTGGCCGCCTCTTGCCAACTGGCGCGGCGGGCGAAGTTGACGTAGGCGTCGACGGCAAAGCGCACGCCGGGCAGTACCAGCTCCTGGGAGCGCAGTTGATCAGGGTCCAGGCCCACGGCCTCGCCAAGGCGCAGCCAGGCCTCAATACCGCCGTCTTCGCCAGGCGCGCCGTCATGGTCGAGCAGGCGCTGGATCCACTCACGGCGTACTTCGCGGTCCGGGCAGTTGGCCAGGATCGCGGCATCCTTCATCGGGATGTTGACCTGGTAGTAGAAGCGGTTGGCTACCCATCCCTGGATCTGCTCGCGGCTGGCGCGGCCCTGGTACATCGCCACGTGATACGGGTGATGAATATGGTAGTAGGCACCTTTGGCGCGCAGGGCCTGCTCGAATTCGGCAGGGGACATCGGCAACGGGTCGCTCATCAGGCCTCCTTAAAGCTCGATGCTCATGCCATCGAAGGCGACTTCAACGCCTCGACGCTGGACCTCGGCCCGTTCTGGCGAGTCTTCATCGAGAATTGGGTTGGTGTTGTTGATGTGGATAAGTACCTTGCGCTGGCGCGGGAAACCATCGAGTACCTCGAGCATACCGCCGGGGCCGTTTTGCGCCAGGTGGCCCATCTCGCGACCGGTGCGGGTGCCCACCCCACGGCGCTGCATTTCATCGTCTTCCCACAGGGTGCCGTCGACCAGCAGGCAGTCGGCGCCGTGCATCATCGCCAGCAGTTTGTCGTCGACCTGGCCCAGGCCCGGGGCGTAGAACAGCTTGCCACCGGTGCGGGTGTCTTCGACCAGCAAGCCCAGGTTGTCACCCGGGTGCGGGTCGAAGCGGTGCGGCGAATAGGGGGGCGCGGCGCTGCGCAGGGGGAAGGGCGTGAACCTGAGGTTGGGGCAGGCGTCGATAACGAAGCTGCCTTCGAGCTCGATGCGGTTCCATTGCAGGCCGCCGTTCCAGTGGCTGAGCATGTTGAACAGCGGAAAGCCGGTGGTCAGGTCTTGGTGGACCATGTCTGTGCACCACACCTGGTGCGGGCAGCCTTCGCGCAGGCTGAGCAGGCCGGTGGTGTGGTCGATCTGGCTGTCGAGCAGGACGATGGCATTGATGCCGGTATCGCGCAGGGCGCGGGCCGGCTGCATCGGCGCGAAGGCCTGCAGTTGGGCGCGGATGTCGGGCGAGGCATTGCACAAGACCCAGTGCTCGCCATCGTCGGACAGCGCGATGGACGATTGCGTGCGCGCCGTGGCCCGCAGGCTGCCGTCGCGGTAGCCCTTGCAGTTGACGCAGTTGCAGTTCCACTGGGGGAAGCCGCCGCCGGCGGCAGAACCGAGAATCTGGATGTACATGGCCACTCTCTACCGGAAAACCGTTTCCAAAAAACACAAACGCCCCGGCGGGCCGAGGCGTCGAACCGTAAGCAGGGCTTAGCGGTTGGCGAAGTACATGGTGACTTCGAAGCCGATACGCAGATCAGTGTATGCAGGTTTGGTCCACATGGGATGACTCCTTCCGAACGGGGTTGGGTTGGTCAGCTACTTATTGGGTACCGCCGTACGCCGGAGGTTCCCTTGACTGAGATTGCGCTATCTTACAAGAAAAATTTGTACCGAAAGGTTAATTCTTCGAAAAGCGCCCTTGCAATTAACGTAACAATCCTCGTTTTTGCTATTGCCAGGATGGGTCTGGCGCTGCGCTGTTGGCCAGGCAGAGCCAAGGGGCATGAGGGGCCAGAAGGCTGCCAAGTAGCGCTTCAAGGTCCGCTTGCCGAGCCATGAGGATAGACCACTGTAGGTCATTCAGCCTGTCGGGTCGTGTCGCCAGGTGTGTCTGCCACGCCCATTCGGCCACCTCGGCATTGGCCATCGCAGGCTCGGCGAACTGCTCGGCCAGCGCCTGCTGTGCTGCGCTGTCGAGCACCACGCCTTTGCTTAGGACCGGCTGCAGGTGAGCGAGAATTTGAGCAGGGGTGGCATGGGGCGATTGCACGCCAAACAGCAGGCCAGCGCAGCCTTCAATCTGACGGAAGGCGCTGAACACCGCGTAGCCCAGTTGCAGCTCTACCCGTAGGCGTTGATACACCGGCCCCTGCAACAGCTGCGCGAGCAGGCGGCCGATGGCTTGCTGGTCAGCGGGCACTGGGCAGAACAGCAACACCGCGTTTTCGCTACCGGCCAGTGCAGCGTCTACCCATCGACGGGCCTGCCACTGGGGCGGCGCAGTGGCCGTGGCGCCTTGCCCGGGGCAGTGGGCCAGCACGGTGCCGAGAGGGCCCGTGTCTTCAAAGCCCAGTGCCAGGCCATGCCAGCGGGCCTGTTCCCACGCCTGCGCCAGCTGCCTCGGTTCGAGCGAGCCCACGGGTAGCGGTTCGGCCTTGTGGGCATGCATGGCATCAGGCAGTCGCTTGAGCAGGGCTCTGATCGGGATCAGGGCGGGCGCGGGCGGCGGCGGGGTCTGCCAATCGGCAGGTGAGGGCGCGTTCAGCAGCGCGAGGGCTTCGGTGACGGCGTTCATCACTGCCGACGGTTGGCCGGCGCACTGTAGCTGCCAATATTCGCCAGCTTCGCTGAACTGTAGGTGCAGCCCGGCGCGTTCGGCGCGCTCCTGCAAAGGGCGCAGCGCCTGGCAAAGGATCGGGAACACGCCATGACGCAGGCTTGAGGGCAGGTGCCAGCGTAGATAGAGGGCGGCGTATTGGCGTGATGCCGGGAGCATGTTGCTGATGGCCAGTGCGTTGGGTAACGGCGCAGTCGCGGGGGGCGGTGCGGCGGTCAGCAGAGTGTCTGCGGCGGGTATCTGCCATTGGCCATGCTCGCTGCTGGGAAGGCTGGCAAGCAGTGCCTTCAGCGCACTCAGGCCTTGTTCGTCGAGTGCGGCGAAGGGCTGGCCTGAGCTGTCCCGTCGTGCCAGCTCCAGCGGGCTGGCGGCCCACTCACGGCTGCGCTGTAATTGACTGAACGCGGCGTTCAGCCGCTGCGGATCGGCCTGACGGATAAAACCGAACCAGCTGTGCAGCAATGCGATCGCCTCATCCTTGCAGGCATCAGCCCCGAGCTGCAGGTCGATGTGCCAAAGCAACTGCCCGGCGAACGCATACAGCGTTTCGGCTTTGAAGCCTTGCAGCCAACCGCGCTGGCGAAGCGCACTCAGCCATCCGCCTGGTCGGCTGTCGTCGAGCAAGTCGATCAGCAACCCCAGTGCGCGCTCGGCACCTTCTGGCAGGCTTTCGTGGGCGAACGTCAGTGACTGCCCGGCCCTGCGCAGTGGCGGCGGCGATGCCTGCGCGGCACGGCTACCGGCCGGGAACAGGCTGCCAAATTCCCGACCCAGGCGTTCCAGTGCTTCCAGCGGTTGTGGGCCGCACAGGCTCATTGTGATCTGCCCACCTTGGTAGAAGCGTTGGTGAAACAGGCCAAGGGCGCGTTGAAATGCAGGATCTTGCAGGGCGAGGGTGTAACGATTGCCCGCCTGAAAACTGCTCAGAGGATGCTGGGGCGAAACCGACTGCAGCAGGGCGAATTGCTGCTGAGCCTGCGGGTTACGCGACCAGGCGATGAATTCGGCATGAATGACCTCTCGCTCCCGGCGCTGGCGCTCGATGCCAAGGTCGGGTTCGGCCAGCATCTGGCACAGGCGCTCCAGCCCGCCGGCCAAAGCCGCGGGGGGGACTTCGAAGAAAAAGTCGGTGGTGCGCTCACGGGTGCTGGCGTTGACCTGGCCACCGAGGGCCTGCACATACCGCATCAGGCCGTTTTCCAACGGGAAGCGCGCTGTGCCCAGGAAGAACAGGTGTTCGAGAAAGTGCGCCATGCCCGGCCATTTTGCCGGGGCATCGTGGCTGCCTGCCTGCACCCGCAACGCGGCCGCCGCACGCTTGAGGCGCGGGGCATGGCGCAGGGTCAGCTGCAAGCCGTTGGCGAGGGTGAGGTGCTGCGTGGCGTCAGGCATGGGAGCTCCAGGTAGGCGTTCATGCTAACGCATTTGTGCTGCCTGGCCTGTCCCAATCGCCGGCAAGCCGGCGCCTACGGGGCCTGTTTGCGTTGTCATTGTGGGAGCAACTGTCTTGTGGTGCTTGTGCCGGCCTCATCGCTGGCAAGCCAGCTCCCACAGGTGCGGCGCTAGCCTTTGAGGCTACACAGTTCGGGTGGGAGCCGGCTTGCCGGCGATTGGGCCACAACGCGGCCCCTGTCAGCCCTCGCGCACATGCAGCTCCTGGCGCAAATCGGTCAGGTAAGGAAACGCCTTGCGCCCTTCTACCACCTGCTCACGCGCAAGCTCGGCCAGCAACTGGCACTCGTCCCGCCCGGCCATGGCCAGCAGGCTGCCATCCGGGCCGATGATGCTGCTCTGGCCGCAATACTGGATGTCTCCCTCGGCCCCACAATAGTTGGCATACACCAGGTAACACTGGTTCTCCTGTGCCCGCGCTCGCACCGTCACCTGGCAGATGAAATCGTAAGGCGCCATGTTCGCCGTCGGTACCAGGATCAGTTCGGCGCCGTCCAGCGCCAGGCGCCGGGCGTTCTCCGGAAACTCGATGTCGTAGCAGATCAGCATGCCGACCTTCCAGCCTTCCAGTTCCACAACCGGGAAATGGTCGGGGCCTGCGCTGAACATCGAGCGGTCCAGCTCACCGAACAGGTGCGTCTTACGGTAGTTGCACAGGCTGCGACCGTGGGCATCGATCAACTGCACGCTGTTGTAGAACGCGCCATCATCGCCGCGCTCCGGGTAGCCATAGGCGATGGCGATGCGATGCGCCTGGGCGATCTCCACCACGTCCATGGCCGTGGGGCCATCACTGGCCTCGGCCAGGCGCTCGACCTGGGGCAGGCCGATGTTGTAGCCGGTCAGGAACATCTCCGGGCACACCAGCAGCTGGGCGCCGCGTTCAGCCGCCCGTTGCGCCTGGTGCTGCAGCCGTTGCAGATTGCCGGGCACGTCCAGTGGGTTGGGCGCGCCTTGGAACAGAGCGATGCGCATGGCGCCTCCTTGTCTCAGTCGGCCAGGGCGATCGGGCCGATTTCATCGAACACATCGCCTGGGCCTGGGTTGTCCGGGTGGGTCTGGCCACCGAAGTGATTCATGATACCCCACACGGCATTGAGCGACGTCTGCACCGCGCCTTCCACCCACGCCGGCGTCCACGACACGTCGTCGCCGGCGATGAACATGCCGCGCTGTTCGGCGGGCATGTCCTGCTGCATGAAGTGCGCGTACATGCGCTGGTTGTAGCGGTAATGGCCCGGCAGCGCGCCCTTGAAGGCACCGAGGAAGTGCGGGTCGGCCTCCCACGATATGGTGATCGGGTCGCCGATGATGTGCCCGGCGATATCGGTCTTCGGGTAGATTTTCTTCAGTGCGTCGAGGGCCAGCTGCACGCGTTTTTCCACCGGGTGCGGGAGCATCTTCAGGGCATCGCTCATCCACGCGTAGGACAGGCAGATCACCCCCGGCTTGTCGTCACCGTTGTCGAACAGGTAGGTCCCGCGGGTGAGGCGGTCAGTGAGCGTCATGCTCATCAGGTCGCGGCCGGTTTGCGGGTCTTTGTCCTTCCAGAACGGGCGGTCGACCATCACGAAGGTTTTCGACGATTGCATGTAGCGGGTACGGTCCAGGGCCATCCACATCTTCTGCGAGAACAGCGACTCTTCGCAGTCGATCTGCGTGGTCAGCAGCCAGGTCTGGCACGTTGCAAGCACGGCGGCGTAATGGCGGGTGTCACCCCAGTTGTCGGTGACCGCCAACTGGCCATCGGCGGCGCGGGCAATGCGCTTGACCCCAGTGCGCGGCGCACCGCCGTGCAGCGAGCTGAGGCTGGTGCCTTGCGGCCAATGGGCGCAGCGTTCCGGCACATGGCGCCAGATGCCTTGCGGCACCTGCTCGACGCCGCCCACGACCAAGTGTTGGTGGTCGTCGCAATTGGTCATCACCACGCGGAAGATTTCCAGCATCGAGTTGGGGAAATCCGAGTCCCAGCCTCCGGTACCGAAGCCGACCTGGCCGAACACCTCCCGGTGCTGGAAGCTCAGCTTGGCGAACGAGCGCGAGGTGGCGACGAAGTCGTAGAACGTGCGGTCGTCCCACAGGGGCACCAGCGTGTTCCACAGCGCTTTCAGGCGCGGTACATCACGGTCCCGGATCGCCTGCTGGATATCGGCAAACTGCGCGCCGCTTTCCAAGGCGTCGGCCCAGGCGTCGGCCACCTCGTGGAACAGGTCGGGCAGGTCCGCGGCCTTTTCGGCGTAGTAGGTCTGGCCTTCCAGGTCGATCACCGTGCTGCCAGAGGCGGGGGTCAGCGGGTTGGGGAATGGCTTGGTCTCCAGGCCCAACTTGTCCACATAGTGGTAGAAGGCCGTCGAAGAGACCGGAAAGCGCATGCCACCCAACTCGGCGATGATCCCGTCGGTGCCGTTGAAGGCTTGCGAGCGCAGCCGGCCACCCAGTTTCGACGCTTCATAGACAACAGGCTTGAGGCCCAGCTTCATCAACTCGTAAGCCGCTACCAGGCCAGCGATCCCGGCCCCGACAATCGCCACTTCCTCGCCCTGGCGCTCGGCCGGGATGCTGCCCAGGCCGGCCGGGTGTTCCAGCCAGTCATCGAAGGCGAAGGGGAAGTCCGGGCCGAAGATGGTGATGGGCTTTTTGCCGTCGGCGGGGTGGCGGTTCTTGTTGTTCATGAAGTGACCTTGCCAGAGGGGCTGCGCAGAGAGCGGAGCCTGAGTATAGGAGATGCCTGGAGGTCATTTTAGGGCGTGGGGGGTTCGTAATTAAGATGCAGAGTGTTGTCTGAATGTATGTTTTTTCGTCTAAATGAGCATTAATTGATTGTTTTTGACGAGATCGATGGTGACGGTTAAGAGTTTGTCTGGAGATTTGCAGCGCCTATGAGATCGAGCGCCGCCCGCGCGGCGCTTCGCAGCACAAGGCTGCTCCTACATCTGTTTCCGGCCAGTAAAGCCTGTGAGAGAGGCGCGCGACCGCCTTGTTGGTCCAACTCGATATTGAGGTGGGCGCAAAGGTGCCGCGCGCCCATGTCACAGGAATAATCGGCCCGAAACAGATGTAGGAGCAGCCTTGTGCTGCGAAGCGCCGCGCGGGCGGCGCTCGATCTCATGCGCGCCGCCAATCGCAAGCCTGGCACCTCGTGCCCCTCACGTCACAGCAATTGCCCCCGGTCCACCTTGCTGCTCAAAATGATCGACGTGGTGGTTTTCTCCACCCCATCGACACTGCCGATCTGATCAAGCAACTGGTCCAGCTGCTCCGGCGAATCGGTCCGCAGCCAAGCCACATAATCGAACTCACCACTCACCGCGCACAGTTGCTGCACCTGCCCCATGGCACTCAGACGCCGCACCACCTCCTTGCCGGAACGGGGCTGCACCTTGATCCCGACATACGCCTGCAAGCCACCGCCCATCACGTGTTGGCCCAGGCGCACACCATAGCCTGAGATCACCTTGTTTTTCTCCAGCCGCTCCAGGCGTGAGTTGACCGTGGTGCGCGCGATACCCAGCAGGCGGGCGAGGGTGGCAACGCTTTCGCGGGCATTGATTTGCAGCAGGGCGATCAGCTGGCGGTCGATTTCATCCAGCGTAATGGGGCGGGCATCCGACATGGCAAGTCTCTACAGTGGGCCCGCTAGCCTAGCCAGCCAATGGCAACCAGGGCAAGGCTGCGTCACTGGCTTTCTTTCGGCATCATGGCAGGCCGACCGTACTGGACCTACGCCGTGAACTTCGCAAACCTGCTCGAATGCTGGCGACTGGAAGTCTCCAACAAGAAAAAGCCCGGCCGCCGCATCAGCCTGCTGTTCAACGTGCTGCGCCGCGCCCGCAAGGACAACAAGCTGCGCTTTCTCTTTGCCTTCCGCCTGGCCCAGTACCTCGACGCACGAGGCGGCCTGGCCCAGCGTCACGCCATGCGTATGCAGCAACGGCTCAATCTTAAGTACGCCGTGGACATCGACATCGGCGCCCAGATCGCCCCCGGGCTGCGCATCGCCCACCTGCCTGGCGTGGTGATTACCCGCCACGTGAGCATCGGGCGTAACTTTTTCATCCGCCAGAATTGCTCGATCGGCATCAAGACCCTAGGGCTGGAGGCGTATGCGTTGCGCATTGGCGATAACGTCAGCGTGGGCGCCAACAGCTGCATCGTGGCGGACCGGATCAGCATTGGCGACGACGTGGTGATTGGTGCCATGTCGCTAGTGATGCGGGACATTCCGGCGGGGAACACGTTTTACAATACGCGGCAGGTAGAGATGCAGCCTCGGGTGATCACAAAATCTAACGATTAACTGTTGTCATGATCGCCATTGCTGAGCGGACAATGAGGTTTTCGAGGCTGCGACATCCAAGGGGTATCGCTGCCGCTCGGATGGATTGAATCCATGACCAACAAACACTTCCGGCTGACAGAGCTCGCTGTCACTGCCCCCAACGAGTTACTGCTGACCTTCGCCGATGAAAAGCACTACCCATTGAGGATGGACGCTATCATCGCGAAACACCCAACGTTGCGCCGGCTATCTGACCCCGAGGTTTTTGCGACCGCTGCAATTGGCGAGTGGAGCGATACCGTTATTTGGGCCGATGACGACGAATTGGAGCTTGCTGCCGACAACCTCCGCGCCAGAGCAGTGGAGCAAAGCGGTGATTGTTCGCATGAGCTGGTTTGGAATTGGATGGCCAAAAACGGGCTTACGTTGGACCGTGCCGCGCAGGAATTGGGCCTTAGCAGGCGTATGCTGGCTTACTATCGCAGTGGCGAAAAACCTGTGCCGAGGACGGTCGCTTTAGCGATGAAGGGCTGGGATGCGCTTTGTACTAGGCAAGAGGAAGCTCAAGAGGCTTCTAGGCGCCGGAAGGTGTCACTCAACAAGGGCGCCAACGGGTTTGCGAATGCAGGCCAGGTATCCAAGAAACGGGCCTAAGCGGCATGTCCTTAATCAGGACGGGACAACAGGCACAAAAAAGCCGCGCGATTGCGCGGCTTTGTCGTATTTGGTGGGCCCACACGGACTCGAACCGTGGACCAAAGGATTATGAGTCCTCTGCTCTAACCAACTGAGCTATAGGCCCTCAGTAAGTGGCCGGATTATAACGAGGGTTTTGAAAGGGTGCCATCCGAAAGATCGGATAGTGCTATACGAAGAAACGTCGCGGCGAACTCCTCCGGGGGTAAGGGCAGGCTGACGATGTAGCCTTGGATCTGTTCACAGCCCTCGGCTGCCAGGAAGCGCTGCTGGGCCTGGTTCTCCACACCTTCGGCAATGATCGTGAACTGCATGCTGCGGCCCAGGGCAATGATCGCCCTCGCGATGGCGGCGTCGTGGGGGTCGTCAGGTAGGCCGCGGATGAACGACTTGTCGATCTTGAGGATGTCCAACGGCAGGCGTTTGAGGTAGCTGAGGGACGAATAACCCGTGCCGAAGTCGTCGATGGCCAGCTGCACGCCTAGTTTTTTCAACTGGTGCAGCACGGCCAGGGCTTCTTCTGCCTGGCTCATGATGAAGTTTTCGGTGATCTCCAACTGCAGGTCGCCGGCCTTGAGCTGGTAGGTCTTTAGCAACTGTTCGATGCGCCGTGCCAGGTGGGGATGGCGCAGTTGGGCGCCGGCCAGGTTGATCGACAGCGGGCCAAAGTCTTCGTAGTGCATCTTCCAGATGTGCATTTGCTGGCACGCCTTTTCAAGCACCCAGTCACCGAGCTGCAAAATGGTGCCGTTCTCTTCCGCCAGGTGAATGAAGTGCTCTGGCGGCACTTCGCCAAAGGTCGGGTGGCTCCAGCGGATCAGCGCTTCGGCGCCGACCAGGCTCTGGGTCTTTAGGCTGAGCTTGGGCTGGAAGCACAGGCTCATTTCGTTGCGTTCGACGGCGCGGCGCAGCTCATGTTCGAGGGCGATGCGCTCGCTGGCCTGGGCGGTGAGGTCGCGGGTGTAGGCTTCTACGCGGTTGCGGCCTTTGGCTTTGGAGCGGTACATGGCGGCGTCGGCATTGCGGATCAGTGTGGAGACGTCGCTGCCGTCCTGTGGATAAAGGCTGATGCCGATGCTGGCGCTGGTGAAAAACTCGTGCTCGCCGGCCTGGAAGGGCGCGCTGAAGCAAGCCAGCAGCTTGCCGGCGATGCTGTTGGCGTCGCTGGGCCTGTGCAGGCCGGGCAACAGAATGATGAACTCGTCACCGCCCAGGCGCGCCACGGTGTCGACGTCGCGCACCTGTTCTTTCAGGCGCTGGGCGATGCCTTTGAGCAACAAGTCGCCGACCGGGTGGCCGAGGCTGTCGTTGATGTGCTTGAAGCGGTCGAGGTCGAGGAACAACACCGCGCCCTGGCGGTTCGAGACTTGGGCGCAGGTGAGCACGGCCTGCAGGCGGTTCTCGAACAGGGCACGGTTGGGCAGGCCGGTGAGCGGGTCGTGGTGAGCCTGGTAATCCAGCTTGGCCTGGGCGTGCTTGAGGCTGGAAATGTCGGCGAACACTGCTACGAAATGGGTAATCTCGTATTCGCTGTTGCGCACCGCGCTGATGGTCAGCCAACTGGGGTACAGCTCGCCATTCTTGCGTTTGTTGTAGATCTCGCCCTGCCAGTGGCCCTCGTCGGTCAGTTGGTGCCACATGGCGGCATAGAAGGCGCTGTCGTGCTGGCCTGAGGCAAGCAGGCGCGGGGTTTGGCCGAGCGCCTCGATCTCGCCGTAGCCGGTAATTTCGCTGAAGGCGCGGTTGACCGCGCTGATGCGCTGGTCGATGTCGGTGATCAGAACGCCCTCGGCGGTGTTTTCGAACACAGTGGCGGCCAGCTGCAGTTTTTCCTGCATGAGGTGGCGCTCGGTGATGTCGCGGGCAATGGTCAGCATGCAGTCGACACCGCCAATCGGAAGGGGCCGGGCGGACAGTTCGCACAGGCGGATCTGCCCATCGCTGCGGCGGATGTGGCAGCTGAAGTCACGTACGAAGCCATCACGCTTGAGCTGGTCGACCAGCCGCTTGCGCTCGTTGAGGTCCACCCAGATGCCCAGGTCAAGGGAGGTCTGGTCGATGGTCGGGTTCAGGTCGTAGCCGGTGAGGCGGCAGAAGCCTTCGTTGACCTCAATCAGCAGCCCGTCGCTTTGGCGCGACAGCAGCAGGCCGTCGGGCGATGCGTGGAATGCCTTGGCGAACTTCTCTTCCGAGGTTTGCAGTTGCTCCTGGGTTTCTTTGAGCTGGCTGATGTCGCGCACGGCCACGACCAGCGCCGGCGTGCCATCGAGCTCGAATGTTTCTGCCGAGGTCAGGCCTGTGAACAACTGGCCATTGCTGCGGCGGAAGCTCATTTCCAGGTTGCGGATGCCGCCTTGGTGCAGGCGTTCGAGCAGCCGCGGCCCGGTGCCGGCGACGGCCCACAGGTTCAGCTCGGTGGCGGTGCGGCCGATCACTTGACCTGGGGTGAGGCCGATCTGCTCTTCGAAGGCTTCGTTGACCTCCAGCAGGCAGCCGTCGCTATGGCGGGCGATCAGCAGGATGTCCGGGCACTGCTGGAACACCGAGGCGAACTTCTGCTCCGACAGGCGCAGGGCGTCTTCGGTGCGTTTGGTCTCGCTGATGTCGATCATCAGCCCGCGCATCACCGGCCGGTGGCCATGCTCGATCATGCTGACGATGTTGCGGATCCAAAGGGGCTGGCCATCGGCGCGGATGACCCGGTAGTCGAGGCTGTGATCGCGGCCGGCTGCGGTTTCACTGTCGCAATAAGCCTGGGCCCAGAGCGCGTCCTCCGGGTGCAGGATGCTGCGCCAGAAGCCGGGCTTGAGCCAGTCATGCAACGGGTAGCCGAGCAGGTCTTCGGCATGGGGCGAGACATAGTTGTAGGTGAAATCGTTGGCGTCGGCTTCCCAGGCGATGGCCGACAGGCTCTCGACCAGGCCGCGGTAGTGATATTCGCTGCTGCGCAGCTCTTGTTCGAGGGCGATGCGGCGGGAAATTTCCGAGCTAAGCCTGCGGTTGATGCGGATCACCACGGCAAGAATCGCCACCAGCAACAGCACCGCAGGCAGGCCATACACCAGCATGTCGGACCAGAACAGGCGCTGGTCCACCACGTTACCGACCCAGCGCTGTTGAATACGGTTGATCTCGGCGCTGCTCATGTCGGCCATGACTTTGTCGAGAATGCCCACCAGGACTTTGTTGTCCCGTGGTGCGGCCATGGCCAGTTGGTAGCGGTAGGGCGTTTCGCCACTGACATAGAGGCCGTCGAGCTTGAGCTGGCGAAGGCTCCAGATACTCGAGGCGAGGTCGCCGACCACGGCGTCGACTTCGTCTGTGGCCAGTGCCTGCAGGGCCGAGCTGACATTGGGCATGGCCACCAGGTTGAGGTCGGGGTGGTGGGTGCGCAGCAGTTCGTGCGGGGCGTAGTTTTCGACCACGGCGATCTTCAGGCCGTACAGGTCCTTCAATGAGCGGGGTTGCGCCCCGCCTTTGTGGGCCAGGATGACAATCGGGAAGTCGAGGTAGGGGCGCGTAAAGGCCAGGTAACCCTGGCGCTCGGGAGTCGACATGATGCCGGGTAGCAGGTCGAGCTGGTTATTGCGCGCCTGCGCCAATACCTCGGTCCAGCTCTTGGGCTCGACCGGTTTTAGCGTCACGCCCAGGCGTTCCTGGATCGTGTCGATGTAGTCGGCGGCCAATCCCTGGTACCGGCCCTCCTGGTCGCGAAACTCGAACGGTGGCCAAGAGGCGTCTACGCCCAGGCTTAACTGCGGGTGGGCAGCCAGCCAGGCTTTTTCCTCGTCTGTCAGGGTCAGGGCGCCGGCCGTTGTGGTCCACAGGATAAGGAGCAGCAACAGAATGGCCGGCATTAGGGGCATAGCGGCCTCGCTATCAGAGTGTCTGACGTCGAGTGTAGACGGGCATTCAGGGGGATGTGGGGCAGAAATCAGGCATTGTGTCGCCGCTTTGCCCACAAAAGAAAAACCCCGGCCTGGGCCGGGGTTTGTCATCACTCGTCGAGGAAGGAACGCAGATGCTCGCTGCGCGTCGGGTGGCGCAATTTGCGCAACGCCTTCGCTTCGATCTGACGGATCCGTTCACGGGTCACGTCAAACTGCTTACCTACCTCTTCGAGGGTGTGGTCGGTGTTCATGTCGATGCCGAAGCGCATACGCAGCACTTTGGCTTCGCGGGCGGTCAGGCCCGAGAGCACGTCACGGGTGGCTTCCTTGAGGCTTTCGACCGTGGCTACATCGATCGGGGACTGCATGGTCGAGTCCTCGATGAAGTCGCCCAGGTGCGAATCTTCGTCGTCACCAATCGGGGTTTCCATGGAGATCGGCTCTTTGGCGATCTTCAGTACCTTGCGGATCTTGTCCTCAGGCATTTCCATGCGCTCGCCCAGCTCTTCCGGGGTCGGTTCACGGCCCATTTCCTGCAGCATCTGGCGGGAAATACGGTTGAGCTTGTTGATCGTCTCGATCATGTGCACCGGAATACGGATGGTGCGGGCCTGGTCGGCGATCGAACGGGTGATCGCCTGGCGAATCCACCAGGTGGCATAGGTCGAGAACTTGTAGCCGCGACGGTATTCGAACTTGTCCACCGCTTTCATCAAGCCGATGTTGCCTTCCTGGATCAGGTCGAGGAACTGCAGGCCACGGTTGGTGTACTTCTTGGCGATGGAGATCACCAGACGCAGGTTCGCCTCGACCATTTCTTTCTTGGCGCGGCGGGCCTTGGCTTCACCGATCGACATGCGACGGTTGATTTCCTTGATCTCCGCGACGGTCAGGCCAGTCTCGGTCTCAAGGTCGATCAGCTTCTGTTGGCAGGCGACGATGGCAGCGTCTTTTTCACCCAGGGCAGCAGCCCACTTGGTGTTACGCTTGGCCAGGTCACCGCTCCAGGTCTGGTCGGTTTCGTTGCTTGGGAACATGCGCAGGAAGTCGGCACGCGGCATGCGAGCGTCACGGACGCACAGTTGCATGATGGCGCGTTCTTGCTGACGCAGGCGGCTCAGTGCATCACGCACGCGCTCTACCAGTACCTCGAACTGCTTGGGTACCAGCTTGATCGGCATGAACAGATCGGCCAGCGCCTGCATGGCGCCGATGCTCTCGGCATGGCTACGGCCATGCTTTTTCAGCACCTTGAGGGTGACGGCAAGCTGATCGGAAACCGCACCGAAACGCTGAGCGGCAACGACTGGGTCCGGGCCACTTTCGGCCTCTTCCTCATCGTCGCTCTCTTCGCTTTCTTCTTCGTCGTCCGTTTCTTCCTTGGCAGCCGCAACCTTGGCACCTGGAACAGGCACTTCTTCGGTCGGGGCAGCGATGTTGTCATCAGGGTCGATATAACCGCTGAGCACATCGGACAAACGGCCACCTTCGGTGGTGACGCGGTCGTATTCGCTGAGAATGTAGTCGACAGTACCCGGGAAGTGAGCGATGGCGCCCATGACTTCACGGATGCCTTCCTCGATACGCTTGGCGATTTCGATCTCGCCTTCGCGGGTCAGCAGCTCGACAGTACCCATTTCACGCATGTACATGCGCACTGGGTCGGTCGTGCGGCCGATATCGGTTTCAACTGCCGCCAACGCAGCAGCGGCTTCTTCGGCCGCGGCTTCGTCGGTGTCGGCTTCCGCCAACAGAAGGGCATCCGCATCCGGAGCACTCTCGAATACGTTGATCCCCATGTCGTTGATCATGCGGATGATGTCTTCCACCTGTTCAGGATCTGAAATATCCTCAGGCAGGTGGTCGTTGACCTCCGCGTAAGTCAGGTAGCCCTGCTCACGACCGCGGGTGATCAACTCTTTGATACGAGACTGCTGTTGCGCTTTTCCGGACATAACACCCTATCCACTGAAGGTCTTGGCGGGCAAAAAACAAGCCGAGGATTATACCCGAGCATGGGCCTCACGCGCCAGATGAGGTCGGCGTTTGTGCGGGAACATTCCTGCTAAGCAGGGCGAGAAGCTGCGATTTTTCCTCACTGCTCAACTCGCTTTGACGTGCTTTCCTGAGCAGATGTTCCAGGCTGCGCTCGCGTTGGCGGGCGGACAAGCTAGTTATAGTGTCGAAAAACTGTTGTTCAAGGTTGTCGGCTACGATCAGCCATTCCTTCTCGGCCAGCGCTCGCAGCAAACGGCCCTGTTCGGTGCCGTGCCAACGTGCGATCAACTGCATTGAGCTTAGCCCAGGATTCTTCTGAGCGGCTTCGATCAATGCCACCAGCAACTGGCTGTACAGGTGCTCTTCGTCGGCGAAGTGGCTGGCATCTTCCACCTTGCCGGCCAGTAATGGGTGGTGCAGCAACGTGCGCAAGGCCGCCAGGGTCGGGGGCTCCACGGGGGCCGGGGTGCGCGGTGGGGCCTCGTCGCGTTGCTGCCAGGGCTTGCCGCCTTTGCGGTTTTTGTCCCAGGGCTTGTCGCTCCACGGCTTCTTGCCGCCCCCTTTGTTCGGCTTCCATTGTTGCTCTTGCTGTGCCGGCGCGTAGTCGTGCTGCGGCATGTCGCCGTAGTCTGGCGTGTAACTGGCCATGGCATCGTAGTCATAGCCCGGATCATAGTCCGGGACGCTGCTACTGGCTGCCGGTTGCTGGGCCAGTTGCTCGACTTGCTGAGGGTCGAGGCCGGTGATTTCCTTCAGGCGGTTACGCATCAGCTGACGCAAGTTGGCGCCAGGGATTTTTTCGATCAACGGTGCAGCCAGGGTCGCCAAATGCGCCTTGCCTTCCAGCGAGCGCGGGTCAGCTTCGACACTCAGTTGCTCGAAAAAGTAATCCGCCAGGGGTTGGGCATGCTGGTTGATACGTGCCATGAAGGCATCGGTGCCTTCGGCGCGCACCAGGCTGTCCGGGTCTTCGCCTTCGGGCAGGAACAGAAAGCGTGCGCGGCGGCCATCTTGCAGGGCCGACAGGGTCGACTCCAGCGCGCGCCAGGCCGCCTTGCGCCCGGCCTGGTCGCCGTCGAAACAGAACAGCACGCTGGGCACCACGCGGAACAGGCGCTTGAGGTGCTCTTCGCTGGTGGCGGTGCCGAGGGTGGCGACGGCGTTGCGCAGGCCCTGCTGGGCCAGTGCGATGACGTCCATGTAGCCTTCGACGACGATGATTTCGTCGAGGTTGCGGTTGTGCTTGCGCGCCTCGTAAAGCCCGTAGAGTTCCTGGCCTTTATGAAAAACCGGGGTTTCCGGGGAGTTGAGGTACTTGGGTTTGTCGTCACCCAGTACGCGGCCGCCGAAGGCGATCACGCGGCCACGGCTGTCGCGGATCGGGAACATCACGCGGTCGCGGAAGCGGTCATAGCGTTTGCCGGTTTCGGCGTTCTCGATCAGCAGGCCGGCATCGATCATGACCTTTTGCTGCAGGGTGTCGGCACCCAGGTGCTTGAGCAGGTTGTCCCAGCCGGGCGGCGCGAAGCCCAGGCCGAAGTCCCGGGCAATCTCCCCAGACAGGCCGCGGCCTTTGAGGTAGTCCACCGCCGCTTTGCGGGTGGGGTGGTTGCGCAGGGCCTGGCGGTAGAATTCGGTGGCGGCATCCAGTAGCGGATACAGCGGTGAATCGGTTGGCTGGCGCGGCTTTTGTGCGCGACGGCCTTCCTCGCGGGGTACTTCCATGCCAGCGGCGCGGGCCAGTTCCTCGACCGCCTGGGGGAAGTCCAGGTTGTCGTGGTCCATGACAAAGCCGAGGGCGTTGCCACCGGCGCCGCAACCGAAGCAGTAATAGAACTGCTTGTCGGGGCTGACCGTGAAGGACGGGGTCTTTTCCTTGTGGAACGGGCAGCAGGCCGAGTAGTTCTTGCCGGTTTTTTTCAGCTGGACGCGCGAACTCACCACGTCGACAATGTCGAGGCGGTTGATAAGGTCGTCAATGAAACTCTGGGGAATCAGCCCGGCCATGGCAGTCTCGTCATCTGGCAACTGGCAAGTCTAATCGCTCACGCGCCGGTTGGGGCGAATGCTGCAAGGGGAAGTGCGAGGGAAGTATGTGCTCGTCGCCAGCCAATGAAGGCTCGTCAGACAGGACGTGCACGATCTGGTCAATGACCAGCTCTGACGTTTCAGGCAGGTTGCCCCCATGCAGTTCGCATGAAGCGAGTGCATAAAAGGCCTTGAGCTAGCTGCCCAAGTTTGAAGCAGTTGTGAAGCAACCGCTGCCATCGGCCCGGCGGTGAGCCGGGCAGGGCAGAAGCTTTGCGTAGAACGTCTGTATTAGTACAGACGAACGGCGCGGCGCTGTTCGCGCTGAACTTTCTTGGCGTGGCGCTTAACAGCAGCAGCTGCTTTACGCTTACGCTCGGCGGTCGGCTTCTCGTAAAACTCGCGGCTACGAACTTCAGCCAGTACACCGGCTTTTTCGCAGGAGCGCTTGAAACGACGCAGAGCTACGTCGAAGGGTTCGTTCTCTTTAACTTTGACGGCTGGCATCCAGGGCTACCTTAATTCATTACCGGGGTAGACGTGCTCCTGGCAAAACAAAGGTGTGCTGGAGAACGTCGGTTTTCAAGGGTTGCGGATGTTAACCCTTAGCTGGCCGGAATGCAAAGCCTCTGATCGAAAACCGCTGGTCGGCACCCGACACGGCGACTATCATGCGCGGCTTCGAATTCAGCCCCCACAAGGGACGAGCCCATGCTAGTACTGGGATTGGAAACATCCTGCGACGAAACTGGCGTCGCATTATATGACAGCGAACGCGGTTTGTTGGCCGACGCGCTGTTCAGCCAGATCGACCTGCACCGCGTGTTTGGCGGTGTGGTACCGGAGCTTGCCTCGCGCGATCACGTCAAGCGCATGCTGCCGTTGATTCGCCAGGTATTGGACGAGGCTGGCTGCGTCGCCACCGAGATCGATGCCATCGCCTACACCGCGGGTCCTGGGCTGGTCGGCGCACTGCTGGTCGGCGCGTCCTGCGCCCAGGCCCTGGCGTTTGCCTGGGACATCCCGGCCATTGGCGTGCACCACATGGAAGGCCATCTTCTGGCGCCCATGCTGGAAGAAAACCCGCCCGAGTTTCCGTTCGTCGCTTTGTTGGTGTCGGGTGGCCATACCCAGTTGGTCAGGGTCGATGGCATCGGCCAGTACGAGCTGTTGGGCGAAAGCCTGGACGACGCAGCCGGTGAGGCGTTCGACAAGACCGCCAAGCTGATCGGCCTGAACTACCCCGGCGGCCCGGAAATCGCCCGGCTGGCCGAGCAGGGCGTGCCAGGGCGGTTTGTTTTCCCACGGCCGATGACCGATCGCCCGGGGCTGGAATTCAGCTTCAGCGGCCTCAAGACCTTCGCCCTGAATACCTGGCAGCAGTGCCGTGATGCTGGCGACGACGGTGAGCAAACCCGTTGCGACGTGTCGCTGGCATTCCAGCAGGCGGTGGTGGAGACTTTGACCATCAAGTGCAAGCGTGCCCTGAAGCAGACGGGCCTGAAGCGGCTGGTGATTGCCGGTGGTGTCAGCGCCAACAAGGCCTTGCGTGCCTCCCTCGAGGAAATGCTGGCTGGCATGAAGGGCAACGTGTACTACGCCCGCCCGCAGTTCTGCACCGACAACGGCGCGATGATCGCCTATGCCGGCTGCCAGCGCCTGTTGGCCGGGCAGCAGCAGGACCTGGCGATCAGCGTGCAGGCGCGCTGGCCGATGGAGCAGTTGCCGCCGGTCTGAAAGTTGTCAGAAGTGGCGTTCACGCCCGGCGAACAGGTCGCGTAGGTTGTTGCGGTGGCCCCAGACGATCATCAGCGTGAGCACGCTGATCGGCAGCAATGCCTCGGGTTCGCGCCAGGCGAGCAGGGGCAAGGTCAGCGGCGTGGCGATAAGCGCCGCCAGTGAGCTGGTACGTGTGAGGCAGAAGGTCAGCAACCAGGCCGCGATGGCCAGCAATGCCGCCGGGAAGTACAGGCCCATGAGCATGCCGGCCGCGGTTGCCACGCCCTTGCCGCCCTGGAAGCGAAAGTACAGCGGGAACAGGTGGCCCAGCACCGCGCACACGCCAACCCAGGCCTGCTCCTGCAGGTCGAGGCCGGCAGCGCGGGCAAGCAATACGGGCAACAAGCCCTTGCACAGGTCGCCAAGCAGGGTCAGGATCGCCAGCTTGCGGCCTGCCAGGCGAAGCATGTTGGTGGCCCCGGCATTGCCTGAACCGCTGGCACGGGGGTCCGGGCTGCCGAAGAGGCGGCTCAGGACAATGGCGAAGGACAGCGAGCCGAGCAGGTAGGCGAGCAGCGCCAATAACCAAAACATGCTAACTATTCCGGGCGAGGACGCCCTGATTCTAACGGCGCCAGTCGCCCTTGTCGTGCTGTGGAGAGAAGTGCTTGGACAGAGTGTTCATCGAAGGCCTGGAAGTCGATACCGTCATCGGTGCCTATGACTGGGAGCGGGATATTCGCCAGTGCTTGCGCCTGGACCTGAGTTTTGCCTGGGACAACCGCCCGGCAGCGGCCGGCGACGATCTCAGCCTGGCGCTGGACTACGCCAGTGTTTCGGCGCGTATCCAGGCATTTTCCGAACAGGCACGCTTCGAGTTGGTAGAAACCTTCGCCGAGCGCCTGGTCGCGGTGCTGATGGAAGAATTCCAGATTCCGTGGGTGCGGTTGAAGCTGACCAAGCCAGGCGCGGTTCCGGCTGCCCGTGGCGGTGTTGGCGTGGAGATCGAGCGCGGATGTCTCTGAACACGGTTTACCTGGGCTTGGGCAGTAACATCGACCGGCATGCACACTTGTGTGCCGGGCTCGATGCCTTGGCGGGCATTCTTACCGACATGCGCTGTTCGCCAGCGTTCGAAAGCCAGGCGGTCGGGATCAAGAGTGGGCCGTTCATCAACTTCGTGGTGACCGGCAAGACCGATTTGCCGTTGATGGAGCTGGACCGCCGCCTCAAGTTCATCGAAGCCGACAACGGCCGTTACGCGCCAGAGCGTAAAGGGCTGCCGCTGGATATCGATGTGCTGCTGTATGACGACCTGCATGGCACGTTCGATGGGTTGGTGCTGCCGCGGGCCGAGATTTTGAAAAACGCGTTTGTGCTGTGGCCATTGTCGCTGCTGGCGCCAGAGCTGGTGCACCCGGGGGTGGGCAAGCCGATGGCGCAGGTGTGGCAGGAGGCGCGGATTGATCAGGTGTTGGCGCCGGTTGCCTTTGAGTGGCGCGGGTTGCAACTGACGCCTGCCTGATCCGAACTCTTTTGTTGCCTGAGCGGGCCTCTTCGCGGGTAAACCCGCTCCCACAAGTACGCCGCTGCCCTCAGGTTTTGTGGGGTCTCTGTGGGAGCGGGTTTACCCGCGAAAGGGCCCGCTCAGGCAATCGAGAAATCAGCCTTCTGCACCACTTTTGTAAGCAACAAGTGCCTTCAACCGCTCACCTTTGAGTGCCTCCCCCAGCGCCTGCCCGGTCAGCCCAGCCTGCACCAGCGGCTTCACATCCACAGCCCTCGCCGCCACCGCTGCGCCCCGCAGGTAATCAGCCTGTGGATAAGCCCGCTCGCCCTGACGCGCACGCGCATCCATCTCGCAGGCGCTGAGGAAATCGTCAAAACGCTGTGGCCGGCGGTACACATCGAACTTCTGCAACAGCCCCAGCAATGCCTCAGGATCCAGCTCAAAGGCCTGGTTGCAGTGTGTCAGGCACTCACCCACCAGCATGGCCAGCTCCTGGCACTCGCGCGGTGCCTTGAAGCGCTGGCTGACCGCCTTGATCACAGCCGGCTGTAGCTCGCGCAGCAGGCAGGCCCAGCGCACGTGCAGCGGTTGACCGTGCAGCGCAGCCTGCTCCAGGCCTGCCAGGGCGTGGGGGCTGTCGTTGAGCTCAGGCAGCAGCTCCTGCAAGGCATCGCACGCGTGCAAGACCTCGAAGAACACCTGGGGTCGCGGCTCCATCAGCGCGCGCTCGATCTCTTTCCAGCTGCGCTCAGCGGTGAGCGCTTGCAGCTCGCCGGAGGCGCTGATCTGGCGCATCAGCGCCAGCGTCTCGTCAGCGACCTTGAAGCCGAGGGGGGCGTAGCGTGCGGCAAAGCGGGCAACCCGCAGCACCCGCAGCGGGTCTTCGGCGAATGCCGGGGAAACGTGGCGTAACAGGCGCCTGTCGAGATCTTCTCTGCCGTGGTAGGGGTCGTACAGCGTGCCCGCATCATCCTCCGCCATCGCATTGATGGTCAGGTCGCGGCGGATCAGGTCTTCTTCGAGGGTGACGTCGGGGCTTGCATGGAAGGTAAACCCGCCATACCCCCGCCCGCTCTTGCGCTCGGTGCGCGCCAGGGCATATTCCTCACCGCTTTTGGGGTGGATGAAAACCGGAAAATCAGCCCCCACCGGGCGATAGCCCAGGGCTTGCATCTGTTCGACGGTCGCGCCAACCACCAGCCAGTCGATATCGCTGACGGGGCGCCCGAGCAAGCGGTCGCGCACGGCGCCGCCGACTTTGTAGATGTGCATGTACAGCCTCCATAACTGCCCACAGGATAACCTGTTGGCAGTCATGCAGGGGCAGCAGTGCTAGAGGTGGTGGATGACGGCCAGGTCCATGCGGCCATAGTCGGCGCTTTCGCTGTGTTCTCCGCGGGGTGGCATGTGGTGGGTCTTCATGACCTGGTCGCCCTGAACGGTCTCCAGGTGGATGTCGAAGCCCCACAGGCGATGCAGGTGCTTGAGCACTTCCTCGGTCGAGTCGCCCAGGGGTTTGCGGTTGTGCTGTTGGTGGCGCAGGGTCAGTGAGCGGTCGCCGCGCCGGTCGATGCTCCAGATCTGCACGTTCGGTTCGCGGTTGCCCAGGTTGTATTGCGCCGCCAGCTGCTCGCGGATGACCCGATAACCGGTCTCATCATGGATGGCGGGCACCAGCAGGTCATCGCGCTGGTCGTCGTCCAGAATGCTGAACAGCTTGAGGTCGCGGATCACCTTGGGCGACAGGTACTGCAGGATGAAGCTCTCGTCCTTGAAGCTGCTCATCGCGAACTTGATGGTCGATAGCCAGTCACTGCCGGCAATGTCGGGGAACCAGTGGCGATCCTCCTCGGTAGGGTTTTCGCAGATCCGGCGGATGTCGGTGTACATCGCGAAGCCCAGCGCATAGGGGTTGATGCCGTTGTAATACGGGCTGTCAAAGCCTGGCTGGAACACCACGCTGGTGTGCGATTGCAGGAACTCCATGATGAAGCCGTCGGTGACCAGGCCTTCGTCGTACAGGTCGTTCATCAGGGTGTAGTGCCAGAAGGTAGCCCACCCTTCGTTCATGACCTGGGTCTGGCGCTGCGGGTAGAAATACTGGGCGATCTTGCGCACGATGCGCACCACTTCACGTTGCCAGGGCTCGAGCAGCGGGGCGTGTTTTTCGATGAAATAGAGGATGTTTTCCTGAGGTTCGGCGGGGAAGCGCGCATCATCGCGGTCGCCGCCTTTTTCTGCGCCCTTGGGAATGGTGCGCCACAGGTCGTTGATTTGCCGCTGCAGGTGCTCTTCGCGCTCTTTTTGCCGGCGCCGTTCCTCTTCGGCGGAAATGGGGTAGGGGCGCTTGTAACGGTCGACGCCGTAGTTCATCAGGGCGTGGCAGGAGTCGATGAGGTCTTCGACCGCATCGATGCCGTGGCGCTCTTCACATTGGGCGATGTACTGCTTGGCGAACACCAGGTAGTCGATGATCGAACTGGCATCGGTCCAGGTGCGGAACAGGTAATTGCCTTTGAAGAAGCTGTTATGGCCGTAGCAGGCGTGAGCAATCACCAGCGCCTGCATGCACATGGTGTTTTCTTCCATCAGGTAGGCGATGCACGGATCGGAGTTGATCACGATCTCGTAGGCCAGGCCCATCTGGCCCCGACTGTAGGATTTTTCGGTGCTGAGGAACTGTTTGCCATAGGACCAGTGGTGGTAACCCAGCGGCATGCCGACCGAGGCGTAGGCATCCATCATCTGCTCGGCGGTGATCACTTCGATCTGATTGGGGTAGGTGTCCAGGGCGTAACGCTCGGCCAGACGACTGATTTCCCGGTCGTAAGTCTGGATCAGGTCGAACGTCCACTCGGACCCGGTGGAAATGGGTTGGCGTTTCTGAGCTCTGGCGGTCATGTGGCTAACCTGCGCTGGAAGAGTTCACGGAAGACCGGGTAGATGTCGCCGGCCGATACCAACTGCTGCTGGGCGAACGTGTCGGGGAAGCCCTCGCCGATTCGCTCGTACTCGTACCACAGCGCCTGATGCTCACGGGGGGTGATCTCAACGTAAGTGTAGTACTGCACGTGCGGCATGATCTGCTTGGAGAGGATCTCGCGGCAGATCGGCGAGTCGTCGTTCCAGTTGTCACCGTCAGAGGCTTGCGCGGCGTAAATGTTCCAATCGCTGGCCGGGTAGCGCTCGGCCATGATTTCCTGCATCAGCTTGAGTGCGCTGGAGACGATGGTGCCGCCGGTTTCCCGCGAGTAGAAGAACTCCTCTTCGTCCACTTCACGCGCACTGGTGTGGTGGCGGATGAAGACCACTTCGATACGGTCGTAATTGCGCTTGAGGAACAGGTACAACAGGATGAAAAAGCGCTTGGCGATGTCTTTGGTGGCCTGGGTCATGGAGCCGGAAACGTCCATCAGGCAGAACATCACCGCTTTCGAACTGGGGTTGGGCTGCTTGACCAGCAGGTTGTACTTCAAGTCGAAGGTATCGAGGAAGGGCAGGCGGTTGATGCGCGCCTTGAGGCGTTCGATCTCTTGCTCGACTTCCTGGATATCCGTGAAATTGTCAGGTTCCTCGACCTTAAGGCGGTCGAGTTCTTTCTGCGCCTCACGCAACAGGGCGCGGCTGCTGCCGGTCAGGGCGATACGCCGGGCATGGGCCGAACGCAGGGTGCGCACGATGTTGATGCGCGAGGGGTTGCCTTCGTTGGCGATACCGGCGCGTACGGTCTTGAAGGTGTCGGCACCGGTCAGGTGACGTTTGACCAGGTTGGGCAGTTCGAGGTCTTCGAACATGAACTCGAGAAACTCTTCCTGAGTGATCTGGAAGACGAATTCGTCCATACCCTCGCCGGAGTTGCCGGCTTTGCCACGGCCACCGCCACCACCGCCCCCCTGAGGCCTGGGGATGTGTTCGCCGGCAGTGAATTCTTTGTTGCCAGGGTGCACGATGGTCTGCTTGCCGCCACGACCGTGGTGCAACACCGGTTCATCGATGTCCCGTCCCGGAATGCTGATTTGCTCGCCATGCTCCATGTCCATGATGGAGCGGCGGCTCACGGCCTCTTCGACGGCCTTCTTGATGTGGTCACGGTAGCGCCGCAGAAAACGCTGGCGGTTGACCGTGCTCTTGTTCTTGCCGTTCAGGCGTCGGTCGATTACGTAGCTCATGGTCCCTCCGGTAGCTGGGAACAGCTGCACGCTTCAAGCTACGAGCTGCACGTAAAAGCAGCTGCCGCCGCCCGAGGCTGGCACTGCAGCCTTGGGCGTGCGGTGTGTAGCTTGCCGCTTTATTGCGATTTCCTGACCCGCAGGTACCATTCCGACAGCAGACGAACCTGCTTGTCGGTGTAGCCACGCTCCACCATCCGGGTGACGAAGTCGTTGTGTTTCTTCTGGTCTTCCTTGCTGGCCTTGGCATTGAAGCTGATGACCGGCAGCAAGTCTTCGGTGTTGGAGAACATTTTCTTCTCGATCACCACCCGCAGCTTTTCATAGCTGAGCCAGCTCGGGTTCTTGCCGTTGTTGTTGGCGCGTGCGCGCAGTACGAAGTTGACGATCTCGTTGCGGAAGTCTTTCGGGTTGCTGATGCCGGCCGGCTTCTCGATCTTTTCCAGCTCTTCGTTGAGGGCAATGCGGTTGAGGATCTCGCCGGTTTCCGGGTCGCGGTATTCCTGGTCCTGGATCCAGAAGTCGGCGTACAGCACATAGCGGTCGAAGATGTTCTGGCCGTATTCGCTGTAGGACTCCAGGTAAGCGGTCTGGATTTCTTTGCCGATGAACTCGATGTAGCGCGGCGCCAGGTATTCCTTCAGGTAGCGCAGGTAGCGTTCGCGCACTTCGGCCGGGAACTGTTCCTGTTCGATTTGCTGTTCGAGCACGTACAACAGGTGAACCGGGTTGGCTGCGATTTCGTGTGGGTCGAAGTTGAAGACTTTGGAGAGGATCTTGAACGCGAAGCGGGTCGACAGGCCGTTCATGCCTTCGTCGACACCTGCCGAGTCGCGGTATTCCTGGATCGACTTGGCCTTCGGATCGGTGTCCTTGAGGTTTTCGCCATCGTAGACGCGCATCTTCGAATAGATGTTGGAGTTCTCTGGCTCTTTGAGGCGTGAGAGCACGGTGAACTGGGCCAGCATCTTGAGGGTGTCGGGCGCACAGTGGGCCTTGGCCAGCGAGCTGTTGACCAGCAGTTTGTCGTAAATCTTGATCTCGTCACTGACACGCAGGCAGTAGGGCACCTTGACGATGTAGATGCGGTCGATGAAGGCTTCGTTGTTCTTGTTGTTACGGAACGTGTGCCACTCCGATTCGTTGGAGTGGGCCAGCAGGATACCGGTGTAGGGAATCGCCCCCAGCCCTTCGGTACTGTTGTAGTTACCTTCCTGGGTCGCCGTAAGCAGTGGGTGCAGGACCTTGATCGGCGCCTTGAACATCTCGACGAATTCCATCAGGCCCTGGTTGGCCCGGCACAGCGCACCCGAATAGCTGTAGGCGTCGGCGTCGTTCTGTGGGTATTCCTCGAGCTTGCGGATGTCCACCTTGCCGACGAGGGCCGAGATGTCCTGGTTGTTCTCATCGCCAGGTTCGGTCTTGGCAATGGCGATCTGGTTGAGGATCGACGGATAGAGTTTGACCACTTTGAACTTGGAGATGTCGCCGCCGAACTCCTGCAGGCGCTTGGTGGCCCAGGGCGACATGATGGTGTTCAGGTAGCGCCGTGGGATCCCAAACTCTTCCTCGAGAATGGCCCCATCTTCGGTGGCGTTGAACAAGCCCAGTGGCGATTCGAATACAGGTGAGCCCTTGATGGCGTAGAAGGGCACCTTTTCCATCAGTTGCTTGAGCTTTTCGGCCAGCGACGACTTGCCGCCACCTACCGGGCCCAGCAGGTAAAGGATCTGTTTCTTCTCTTCCAGGCCCTGCGCCGCATGGCGGAAGTACGACACGATCTGGTCGATGCATTCTTCCATGCCATGGAAGTCTTCAAAGGCCGGATAGCGCCTGATCACCTTGTTGGAGAAGATCCGCGATAGCCTGGAATTGTTAGAGGTGTCGACAAGCTCCGGTTCGCCGATGGCCAGCAACAGCCGTTCTGCCGCCGATGCGTAGGCGCTGCGATCCTGCTTGCACAGCTCGAGGTACTCCTGCAGCGAAAGTTCTTCCTGGCGGGTGGACTCGAAACGTTGTTGGAAGTGGCTAAAAATGCTCATGACGTCACCTCGCTCGATACGTGGAGACGACGCCGGATCAGTCAGCTGATGCTGGCATGCAACCGGGTTCGCCGATTGCTGTATACCCCCCAGAACACCCTTGAAACGCTACCGATGACCCGCACGCCGGTGTACCGGCTCTCCCCTTTTTTGGATGGCCTGGGCTTAAGGATAGTTGGTAATACGCAAGGTCAAGGGCGTGAGGCCGAGAAGTTGCTCGCGACCGTTCGTCAGGTGAGCCGCGAGCCCGCATGGGGCGCGGGCTGCAGTAAAAATGAAAAAATTATTCGGCAGCGCCTTGGGCGGTCTCGGCCGGGTAGGTGGCGCGCCACAGCTCAAAGCCGCCATCGACGCTGTACACCTCTGAAAAGCCCTGGCCCGCCAGGTAGGCGGCAGCGCTCTGGCTGGAATTGCCGTGGTAGCAGACCACCAGGGTCGGTGCATCGAGGTCGGCGTTGCGGATGAAATCGGCGACCGAATGGTTGTCCAGGTGGGTGGCGCCACTGATGTGGCCGGCGGCAAAGGCTTGTGGGTCGCGAATGTCGACCACTACCGCACCTTGCTCGCGCAGTGCCAGGGCCTGCTCGGGAGGGATGCGTTTGAATTCGCTCATGGCTACGGTTTCCTTCAGGGCTGATCGTTGATTCTAGTGGGTTGTGCCGGCGGGCGTACGGTGCCGTCGTCGGAACAGTCGCAGCGATGGTATTCACCGCTGTCGACGTTGTAGAGGGTCATGGCACCGCCCCACACGCAACCGGTGTCCAGGGCGATGATGCCGGGTTCGTCGACGCGCCCTTCAAGGGCGGCCCAATGGCCGAAGATGATCTTCACGTGGCGTGAACGGCGGTCCTTGTGCGCATACCAGGGCTTGTAGCCTTTGGGGGCAGTGCCCAGGCCTTCCTTGCTCTTGAGGTCGAGCTTGCCCTCGGGCGTGCAGAAGCGCATGCGCGTGAGGTAGTTGGTGATCACCCGCAGGCGCTCGATGCCGGTGAGGTTCTTGCTCCACTTGTTGGGCTCGTTGCCGTACATGCCGTCGAGGTAAAGCTTGAGCCGGCCGTCGTCGCGCAGTGCTTCCTCGACTTCGGCGGCGAGCTCCAGGGCTCTGCCCAGGGTCCATTGTGGCGGTATGCCGGCATGCACCATGGCAATGCCGCGGGGCTCGTCGTAGTGCAGCAGTTTTTGCCGGCGCAGCCAGTCGAACAGCAGGTCGGCATCCGGCGCTTCGATGATTTCGCGCAGGGTGTCGCTTTTTTTCAGGCGTTCGACGTTGTGCCAGGCGGCCAGCAGGTGCAGGTCATGGTTGCCCAGTACGCAGACCAGCGATTGGCGGATCGAGTAGAGGAAACGCAGGGTCTCCAGCGATTCGGGACCACGATTGACCAGGTCGCCAACCAGCCACAGGCGGTCGACGGCGGGGTTGAAGCGAACACGTTCGAGCAGGCACTTGAGCGGTTGCAGGCAGCCTTGCAGGTCACCGACGGCGTACGTTGCCATCAGTGCAGGGCTCCAGGTACCGCCAGGCGGAAGGGCGCAATCTCGGCGTCGAAGCGTTTACCGTCTTCGGCGAACATCTGGTAGCTGCCCTGCATGGTGCCCACGCGGGTGCTGATGACCGCGCCGCTGCTGTAGGTGTGGCTCTGGCCCGGGTCGATGTTAGGTTGCTGGCCGACCACGCCGGCGCCGCGCACTTCTTCGACTTCACCGTCGCCGTTGGTGATCAGCCAGTGCCGGGACAGCAACTTGGCTGTGACAGAACCGTTGTTTTGCACGGTGATGGTGTAGGCGAAAGCGAAACGACTGTTTTCGGGGTCGGATTGTTCTTTGAGGTAACGGGTCACGACGCTGACGTCGATCTGGTAACGGGGATCGGACATGCAAAGGCCTTGGGCGAACTGACGCAATAATGCAGTCTAGGCCATTGGCGGGGGGGAGGGCCAGCGGTGTGGTCGCGGGCAGGTATGTGCAGGCGGGGTGGGGTGGCAGTGCCGGCCTCTTCGCGGGCAAGTCGGACCGCGAAGAGGCCGTAAAAGGCGCTAATCAGGCTTGCTGATCGGCCAACTGGTCAGCCAGGCGCACGAAGGCGGCCAGGTCCAGCTGTTCAGGCCGCAGGCTGCCATCTACGCCAGCGGCTTCGATCGCCTGGCTGTCGAGCAGGCCTTTAAGGGTGTTGCGCAGTGTCTTGCGGCGCTGGTTGAAAGCTTCGCGAACGACACGCTCCAGCAGCAGGTGGTCCTTGGCCGGGAACGGCAGCACTTCATGTGGCACCAGGCGCACGATGGCCGAGTCCACCTTCGGCGGCGGGTTGAACGCGCCAGGGCCAACGTTGAACAGGTGTTCGACCCGGCAGTGGTACTGCACCATGATCGACAGGCGGCCCCAATCACCGCCACCTGGGCCTGCGGCCATGCGCTCGACCACTTCCTTTTGCAGCATGAAGTGCATGTCGCGGATCAGCCCGGCATGGCTGAGCAGGTGGAAGATCAGCGGGGTGGAGATGTTGTAGGGCAGGTTGCCGACCACCTTGAGGCTGCGCGGTGGCACACCCAGCTGGTTGAAGTCGAACTTCAGGGCGTCGCCCTGGTGCAGGCGGAAGTTGTCGCGCCCGGCAAACTTGTGCTGCAGGATCGGCACCAGGTCCTTGTCCAGCTCCACTACGTCCAGTTGCGCGCCGCTGCCCAGCAGGCCCTCGGTGAGGGCACCCTGGCCCGGGCCGATTTCCAGCAGGTGTTCACCTGCCTTGGCGTTGATGGCGCGCAGGATGCGGTCGATGATGCCGGCGTCGTGCAGGAAGTTCTGGCCGAAGCGCTTGCGCGCCCGGTGTTGGTATTGCTCGTTCATGGTCGGTTCTCGGCCATCTGGTAGGCGGTTTCCAGCGCGACCCGCAGGCTGCCGGTGTCGACCTTGCCGGTGCCGGCCAGGTCCAGGGCGGTGCCGTGATCGACCGACGTGCGGATGATCGGCAGGCCCAAGGTCACATTGACTGCGGCGCCGAAACCTTTGTACTTGAGTACAGGCAGGCCTTGGTCGTGGTACATCGCCAGCACTGCGTCGCAGTGCTCCAGATATTTGGGGGTAAACAGGGTATCGGCCGGCAGCGGTCCGCGCAGGTCCATGCCTTCGGCACGCAGGCGGGCCAGTGTCGGTTCGATGATGTCGATTTCTTCGCGGCCCAGATGGCCGCCTTCTCCGGCGTGCGGGTTGAGGCCGCACACCAGGATGCGAGGGTTGGCAATGCCGAACTTGTCGCGCATGTCGGCATGCAGGATGCGGGTGACACGCTCGACGCGTTCGGCCGTGATGGCGTCGGCAATGTCGCGCAGTGGCAAGTGCGTGGTCACCAGGGCCACGCGCAGGCCACGGGTCGCCAACATCATCACTACCTGTGCGGTGTGGGTCAGCTCGGCCAGAAACTCGGTATGCCCGGAGAAGGCAATGCCGCTTTCGTTGATCACACCCTTGTGCACCGGGGCGGTGATCATCCCGGCGAAATGCCCGTCGAGGCAGCCGTTGCCGGCGCGGGTCAGGGTTTCCAATACGAAGCCAGCATTGGCCTTGTCCAGTTGCCCTGCCGTCACGGCGGTGGCCAAGGGCGTATCCCACACGTACAGGCTGCCCGCAGGCGCGGGCTGGTCGGGCCAGCGCCCCGGCGCTACCGGCAGCAGGTTGACGGCCAGCCCCAGCTGCGTGGCCCGCTCGGCGAGCAGGTCACGGCTGGTGATGGCGATCAGGGGGTGGGGCTGGGCGTCTGCGGCGAGCAGCAAGCACAGGTCGGGACCTATGCCAGCTGGCTCGCCGGGGGTGACGGCGAAGCGCAGGGGCTTCACTGGGCGGCCTGGTCAGCGCCAGGCAGCTTGATTTCAACGTAGGCTTCGTCGCGGATCTGGCGCAGCCAGGTCTGCAGCTCTTCGTCGTACTTGCGGTTGCGCAGCACATTCATGGCCTGCTGCTCGCGTGCCTGCTCGGTGCTGTCGGTGGCGCGGCGGCCCAGCACTTCCAGGACGTGCCAGCCGTATTGGGTCTTGAACGGTTTGGTCACCACACCTTGCTGGGCGGTGGCCATCTGCTCGCGGAACTCAGGTACCAGGCTGTTCGGGTCGACCCAGTTGAGGTCGCCGCCGTTGAGCGCGGAGCCCGGGTCTTCCGAGAAGCTCTTCGCCAGTTCGCCGAAGTCTTCGCCGTTCTGGATACGGTCGTACAAGCGCTCGGCCAGCTGCTTGGTGGCCGCTTCGCTGCGGATTTCGCTCGGCTTGATCAGGATGTGGCGGACATGCACTTCGTCACGCAGCACGTTCTCGCCGCCGCCACGCTTCTCCTCGAGTTTGAGCAGGATGAAGCCGTTGGGGATGCGGATTGGCTGGGTGATGTCGCCGACCGACATGTTGCTGAGCATCTTGGCGAAGTCAGGTGGCAGCTGGCCGGCTTTACGCCAGCCCATTTCACCACCCTCAAGGGCGTTTTCGCTGGCCGAGTTGGCAATCGCCACCTGGCCGAAGTCCGCGCCCTGGCGCAGTTGCTGGTAGAGCTCACCGACCTTGCGCGCCGCTTTCTGGATGTCGTCCGAATTGGCGGCTTCCGGGGTCGGGATGAGGATGTTGGCCAGGCGGTACTCTTCCGAGAGCTGCATCTTGCCCAGGTCCGAGTTCAGGTAGTTTTTCACTTCCTGCTCGGAAACCTGAATGCGCTCGGCCACACGGCGCTGACGCACGCGGCTGATGATCATTTCGCGCTTGACCTGCTCGCGCGCGTCGTCGAACGACAGACCATCATGGGCGAGGGCTGCGCGGAACTGGTCCAGCGACATGCCGTTGCGCTGGGCAATGGTGCCAATGGCCTGGTTCAGCTCCTCATCGGTGATGCGGATACCGGAGCGCTCGCCGATCTGCAGCTGCAGGTTCTCGACGATCAGGCGCTCGAGCACCTGCTGTTCCAGAGCGCTGGTCGGTGGCACGCCGGCGCCACGCTTGGCGATGGTTTGCTGAACTTCGTGGACGCGCTGGTCCAGTTGGCTCTGCATGACCACGTCGTTGTCGACGATGGCCACCACTTTGTCCAGGGGTTGTACCGCGGCATGCACCGCGCCACTCAGCAATGCAGCGCCCAGCAACACTGGGCGCAGACGATCAATAAGCTTGGTCTTCACGTGTACGGTAACCTTGAATGCCTTCGTCGAGGAAAGATTCGACCTTGTTGCCTACTACACCACCGAGGCCTTTCAGCACGATCTGCAGGAAGATACCGTGGTCGCCTTTTTCGTTCTGCGGGAGTGCCTGGCTGAAGTCGTCGTAGTCGATCCAGTAACGGTTGACCAGGCGCAGCTTCCAGCAGCAGTTGTCGTATTCGAAACCGCCCATGGCTTCCAGGGTGCGGTTGCGGTTGTAGTCATGCTGCCAGCGAGCGATCACGCTCCACTGTGGAACGATCGGCCAGATGACCGAGAAGTCATGCTGTTGGATCTTGTAGTAATCCTTGATGTAGTTCGGATCACCAGGCGTGCCGTAGTCGCCGCCACCCACTTTCCAGGTACCCGTGGTCGAGTCGTAGGCAATGGTGTCGTTGCGGTAGCGGTAGCCGAGGTTGACGATCTTGTTCGGATTGTCTTCAGGCTGGTAGTGGAACATCGCGCTGCCCGAGCGGGTGCTGCGGCTGTCCGGGTCCCAGTTGAAGTCCGAGTTGAAGCGCCAGTCGCGGTTGAAGTTGTAGCTGTACAGCAGTGCGTACGGCGACACGTCAGACTGCGAGTCTTTACGGGTGCGGTAGTCGATGCCTGGCAGTTGGACCTTGCGGTCCTTGAAGTACAGCGCCTGACCGATGCTGAAGCTCTGACGCTCGAAGCCGTTGTCTTCGATCCAGCGCGTGGTCACGCCCAGCGACAGCTTGTTCTCGTCGCCGATGCGGTCGGTACCGCTGAAGCGGTTGTCGCGGAACAGCGAGTCGTAGCTGAACAGGGTTTCGCCCGAGTCGAACAGCGGGATGTCCTTCTGGTCCTCGTAAGGGACGTAGAGGTAGAACATGCGCGGTTCGAGGGTCTGGCGGTAGTTGGTACCGAACATCGACGTGTTGCGATCGAAGTACAGGCCGCTGTCGACGCTGAAAATCGGAACGTCGCGGTTCAGGCTGCTGTTGAAATCGCCGTTGAGCGCGACCGAGGCTGGGTTGTTGGCGATGTCGCTCTTGCCCTTGCCATCCAGATCGAGGTCATAGTGGGTGTACATGTACTTCAGCTTCGGCGTGATGTAGCCGTAGCTGGCTTGCATAGGCAAGCTCATGGACGGGGCAACGTTCAGTCGCGTGCCGTTGGCGCGGGCAACACCGAAGATGTTCTCGTCCAGTCGACGGCCAGGAACGCCGGCACTTGCGTCCGGGTTGCCATCTTTGTCGAGTACGAAGTCGTTTTTCAGGTCACGATCAAAGCGAACCGCTTCAGTCTCATACCCAAAATTCAAACCACCCGGCTGGAACGGCAGTGCGCCATTGAGGGTGATCTGCGGCAGACGGTCATACGGCGTGATCTGCGAGATGGTCGCCATCTCGTAGGCATGCACGTTCAACCGTGCGGTATAGCTGTCGCCACGGTAGGTCAGGGCACCCTGCTGGTTGAGCAGGTCACGGCTTTCGACGCCGATCTGGTCGGACTCCAGGTCCTGGAAGTAGAACGGGTCGCTGATGTCGGTGTAGTCCACCTCGGTCATCAGGCGCTCGTCCAGCCCGCCCTTGTGCTGCCAGTTGACCATCCAGCGCTGATCTTTGTAGTCAGTCTGGTCTTTACGGTCGTCGTCCTTGTCGTTCAGGTACGCGCCGCCGAACTGGCCTTCGCTGGATGGGGTCAGGTAACGGAACTCACCTTCCATCAGCAGGCCGCGCTTGGTCATGTAGCGCGGGTACAACGTGGCGTCATAGTTGGGCGCCAGGTTGAAGTAGTACGGCGTGACCAGCATGAAGCCGGTGTCGCTGCTGCTGCTGAACGACGGCGGCAGGAAGCCGGACTGGCGACGGTCGTCGATCGGGAAGTAGATGTACGGTGTGTAGAACACCGGGAAATCCTTGACCCGCAAAGTGACGTTGGTCGCGGTACCGAAGCCGGTCGCCGGGTTCAGGGTGATGTTGTTGCCCTTCAGCTGCCAGGCGTTGCTGCCCGGTTCGCAGGTGGTGTACGTACCGTCTTTCAGACGGATGATGGCGTTTTCGCCACGCTTGGCGTACAGGGCGTTGCCGCGAATGTGCGACTTGTGCATCACGTATTCGGCGTTGTCGACCTGGGCTTCACCCGTGTCGAGCTGGATCTGCGCCTCGTCACCCACTACCAGCGAGCCGTTGTCACGGATCTTGACGTTGCCCTTGAGCTCGCCACGGTTTTCGGTCTGGTAGAGGTTGGCCTCGTCGGCCTCGGCCTGCATGCTGCCTTGGCGCATGACCACGTTACCGGCGAGGGTAGCGATCTGCTGCTCCTGCTGGTACTTGGAAACCTTGGCATTGATGTAGGTCGGCGATTCGTCCTTGGGCGTGGTGTCGGCCATGCCTGGGCGGGTCGGCTCGATGTACGCGCCACCGCAGTACGGGCCGGTTTCGGCCAGCTGGGCTGCGGTGAGCTTGTCACGGGGGACCCAGTCCAGGTGGCTGTAGTCTTCGCTGCGCGACTTCAGGCCACGGCCCTTGGCCTCGGTGACCAGCATCGGTTTGTCCGCGGTTTCGGCCTCGGCCGCCTGGGCCTCGGTGCCGGAACTGAGGGCAGCACCCTCGTGCACCGGACGCGGCGGCAGGTTGTTGACTGGAGTCTTGGGCTTGCAGTCCCAACCGCCGGAGGCGGACACTTGGCAGTCGAACTGTTCGGCTGCCACGACGTACGACGTGGCCAGAGGTTGCAGGGCCAGCAAACCGCCGGTGACCAGCAACGGAAACTTTCTACGAAACGCGGGGGATTTCAATGCCATCTTATTAGTCCGGGCTTCCTGCGTGCCATCTGCCCGCGTGTGGGGCCGCACGCCTCTCGATGGTCTGAAAAAGATGCTGGATAATAAAGCATGACCCGCTTGACGGCTAGGGCCGTCGGAGACCCTTGTAATGCCTGATCACGATGTACGCTTGCAACAACTGACTGTCTGGCTCGATGAGCAGCTCAACAATCTTTTTCTGAAAAACGCCTGGGGCGAAGTGCCAGCAGGTAGCCTGACGGCCGCCAGTAGCGATGCGAGCTTCCGTCGCTACTTCCGCTGGCAGGGCGCTGGGCGCAGTTTCGTGATCATGGACGCCCCGCCGCCGCAGGAGAACTGCCGACCGTTCGTCGCCATCGATCACCTGCTGGCCAGTGCCGGTGTGCATGTGCCAGTGATCCATGCCCAAGACCTGGAGCGCGGTTTCCTGCTGCTGGGCGACCTGGGCCATCAGACATACCTGGACATCATTGATGCCGACAACGCCGATGCCCTGTTCAGTGACGCCATTGATGCGCTGCTGGCGTTCCAGCGCCTGCCGATGAACGCGCCACTGCCGAGCTATGACGACGCCCTGCTGCGCCGTGAAGTCGAACTGTTCCCGGAGTGGTACGTAGGGCGGGCGCTTGGCCTGACCCTTACCGAAGCCCAGCAAGCCACTTGGCAGCGTGTGAGCCAGGCGCTGATCGACAGTGCCCTGGCCCAGCCCAAGGTGCTGGTGCACCGCGACTACATGCCGCGCAACCTGATGCAGAGCACGCCAAACCCAGGCGTGCTGGACTTCCAGGACGCCGTTTACGGCCCGGTCACCTACGACATCACCTGCCTGTTCAAGGATGCCTTCCTCAGCTGGCCACAGGCCCGTGTCGAAGCCTGGCTGCGGGATTACTGGCAAAAGGCGCAGGCGGCCGGCATTCCGGTACAGGCCGACTTCGAGGCGTTCCACCGTGCCAGCGACCTGATGGGCGTGCAGCGCCACCTCAAGGTCATCGGTATTTTCGCCCGCATCTGCCACCGCGACGGCAAGCCACGCTACCTGACAGACGTCCCGCGCTTCTTCGCCTATATAGATGAAGTGATCAAGCGCCGCCCCGAGTTGGCGGAGCTGGGTGAACTGATCGCGGAACTCCAGGCCGGAGCGCGTGCATGAAGGCGATGATCCTGGCGGCAGGCAAGGGCGAGCGCATGCGCCCTTTGACCTTGCATACCCCAAAACCCCTGGTGCCCGTCGCCGGTCAGCCGCTGATCGAATACCACCTGCGCGCCTTGGCGGCTGCGGGGGTTACCGAGGTGGTGATCAACCATGCCTGGCTCGGCCAGCAGATCGAAGATCACCTGGGCGATGGCAGCCGCTTCGGCCTGAGCATCCGCTATTCACCCGAGGGCGAGCCGCTGGAAACCGGTGGCGGGATCTTCAAGGCCCTGCCGTTGCTGGGCGAGGCGCCGTTTCTGCTGATCAATGGTGACGTCTGGACCGACTACGATTTCGCTCGCCTGAAAGCGCCGCTTGCGGGCCTGGCGCATCTGGTGCTGGTCGACAACCCTGGCCATCACGGCCGTGGCGACTTCCGCCTGGTAGCCCAGCAGGTGGTGGATGGCGACGACGCACCGGGTACCCTGACCTTCAGTGGCCTGTCGGTGCTGGACCCGGCGTTGTTCGCCAGTTGCCAGCCGGGTGCTTTCAAGCTGGCACCCCTGCTGCGTCAGGCCATGGCGCAGGGCAAGGTCAGTGGTGAGCACTACCGTGGCCATTGGGTCGACGTCGGTACGCTCGAGCGCCTGGCGCAGGCTGAACGCCTGATCGGCGAGCGCGCCTGACATGTGGTGGCCAAGCACGGTAATTGGTGCCGGTGCCGGTTTTGCCGTCGCCAGCATCCCGGGCGCCCTGCTCGGTGCCCTGGTAGGGCAGGCCATGGACCGGCGCCTGCAGGTGCGCGGCTGGGAGGACCTGCGCGAGCGCTTGGGCGGGCGCCCGGCCTTGCGTGACGAAGAATTGCTGTTCGTGCTGCTGGGCAGGCTGGCCAAGTGCGATGGCCGGGTTGCCGAGCAGCATATCCAGCAGGCACGCCAAGAGATGGTGCGCCTGGACCTGGCCGACGCGGCCCGGCTGCGGGCGATTGCCGCGTTCAACCGCGGCAAGGCCGGCAAGGACCGACTGGCCGGCCACCTGCGTCGTATCCGCGAGCAGCCGCATGCCGCCGAAGGGACCTTGCGCGCCTGTTGGCGCATGGTCTGGGCCGACGGCAAGGTCGGCGCCAAAGAGCGCGACTTGCTGTTGGACTGGGGGCAGACGCTGGGCTTGAGCCGGCGGCAGGTGCAAGCCATGTCGCTGGAGTACGAGCCGCGCAAGTCCGGGCTGGACGGCGGCACCATGACGTACGCGGCAGCCATGCGCCTGCTGGCCGTGGAGGCAGATACCGAGGGCGACAAGGTCAAGCAGGCTTATCGCCGGCTGGTTAGCCGCCATCACCCGGACAAGCTGGCGGGCAGCGGTGCCACGGATGCCCAGGTGCGTGCAGCGACCGAGCGGACCCGGGAGTTGCATCAGGCGTATGCGCTGATTCGCAAGCGGCGGGGGTTGTAGAAAAGCGGGGGGCGCTTTGCGCCCCTTTTCGCGGCGCAAGGCCGCTCCTACAGGGACCGCGCAACGGTCGCAAGCGCGGCCCCGGCAGCCTCGAGTCAGTCTTGCGGGTTCATCCACCCGCGCACCCGGCGGAACAATTGTTCCTGTTCAGCGGCCTTGTTACCGGGCATTGCAATCAGCGACAACTGGCGGTACTGGCTGTCCTTCTGCCGTTTGCTGGCCTGCAAGCGCAGTTCCGCTGCACGTCGATCGCCCGTGCGGGTGGCGTAATACACGTCGGCGGTCGGCACCTTGAGGGTCGGCGCGAGGCTTTCCAGGGCATGTTCCACCCGGGCCGGCGTCTGCGCGGCGATCATCACCAGCTTTTGCACCTGCGCGGGTTGTTTCTCGCTCAGGTAGCGGGCTGCCCAGTACGCGCCACTGCCATGGCCGATCAGCACGATGCTGCGTGAGTCATGCTGTTGCGCGTAAGCCACCGCCGCGTCGAGGCGGGCGAAAATACGTTCGGCGTCGGCCGGGTCATTCTGCTCGCTGGCCTGTGCGGCATCGGTGCTTTCTGCTGTGTCGGGGTCGGCGGCAGTCGCCTGGGCGACGTTGGCGTTGGCATCGGTCGGTGTGTCTTTGGCGGGCGCTGTTTCGCCCTCGTCCTTGGCAGGGGCCGCTGCGGGCTTGGCTTCGACACGCGCCTGCGGGCTGTCGGTAAGCAGGTCGGGCAGGCTGACGCTGAGGCTGTGCCAGCCCACATCGGGGAACTTGCGCCGCAACGGGCCGACGGCGTTCGGCCAGTCGGCCGTCTCACCGGCACCGGGCACGAGGATCACCGCACCTTTGGGGTCGTTGCTGTTGGCCGGCTTCCACAGTGCCAGGAAGCTTTCGGCACCCGCCTGCAGCGTTTGCTGCTCGGCCTTGGGCACCAGGCGCTCCAGGGCCAGGGCGTCTTCCTGGCTGCGTTCCAGCAGGGGCGGGCGGGTGGCTTCGGCCGGTGGGGCCTCGGCGGTGGTCGGTGGTTTTTCAGCGTCGGCGGCCATGGCGCCGAGCGGAAGGATCGAGGCTAGGCAGCACATTGCCAGCGTCGTGCGATAAAGTGTGGACATGCGTCAACCCAAGGCCAGAATGATACCGGCAGCCTAATAGTATTTGCCCGTGACGGCCATGTTAGGGCCGCCCTTGCCAAGACGAGCGTGTAGATGAAGCGAATGCGTCGCCTGTTGGTTATCGGCTGCTTGTGGCTACCCTTGATCGCCTTGGCAAGGCCTGAAGCCGTGCCGAGCGTTGCCCTTGAGCCCGCGCAACAGCAGTGGTTGGACACCCACCGCAGCCTGCGCGTCGGCCTGGTGCTGCAAGCGCCTTATGCGCAGTTCGACCGGCGCTTGCAGCAACTGTACGGGGCCAACGTCGAGTTGGTGAACGCGTTGGCGCAGGCACTGAGGCTGGACCTCACCTGGCGCAACTTTGCCGACCAGGCCAGCCTCGAGCACGCGTTGCAGGCCGGTGAAATCGATTTCGCCCCCGGTCTCACACAAACCCCGGCAAGCCTGCGCCTGTGGCTGTTCAGCGACCCGTACATGCGCGTGCCACAGTTGGTGGTCGGCCCACGCACAGGCGCCATGGCCGTCGAGCTAGAAAAACTCGAACCCGATCAGCGCGTCGCGGTGCGCATGCCCAGCCCGTTGGCGGACTACCTGCGCAGCAACTACGGCACGCTCAACTTGCAGGGCGTGCCCAACGAGCGCGAGGCCTTGCAGTTGATCGTCGGTGGCCAGGCCAGCTACGCGGTGCTCGATGAAGCCCAGCTCAGCCGCCTGTCGCGTGAAAGCGAGTTCGGCGAGCTGGCGGTGGTTGGCGATATTGGCCTGCCGCAGCTGCTGCGGGTGGGGTCGCGGCGCGACTGGCCGTTGCTGGCCGACGTGCTCGAACGTGGCCTGCAGGCCATGCCGGCCAAGGCCTTGGAGCAACTTCACCAGCGCTGGTTGCAACCCAAGTACCCACGCTTGAGCGAGTCGGCCGGCTTCTGGCAAAACCTCGCCATGTTGTTTGGCATGTTGTTGCTGTGTGCGCTGGCCACGTTGATCTGGCAGCGCCGCCAGCAGCGCCAACTGGAACGTAGCCTGCTGGCCACCCGCGAGAACCTGGCTGAGCGCCAAGTGCGTGAAGAGGCGCTGCGGCTGAGCCAGTTCGCCATCGACCAGAGCACCGTGGGCATTTTGTGGGTCAATTGGGACAGCCATGTCCGTTATGCCAACCATGCCGCAGAGCGCATGCTGGGCTATGGTGAGGGCGCGTTGCTGGAACGCCCGCTGAGCGACTTCGAGCCAAACTTGAACATGGACCGGTGGTTGGAGCTTTGGCGCGGCGCGCGGGCGGGGGGAGGGGGTGTGGGGCAATTCGAGACCCATTGCCTGCGCGCCGACCTCAGCGTGTTGCCGGTGGAGCTTTCGTTAAGCTTCCTGCGTTTTCGTGATGCCGAGTACCTGGTGGTGTACATCGCCGATGTCACCGAGCGCCACCGCGCACTGGCAGCGCTGCGCGAAAGTGAAGCGCGCCTTAAAGGCATCGCCGGCAACGTGCCGGGGCTGGTGTTCCGGCTGGAACGTGACCCGGCCGAAGGCGACCTGGAGTTCCCCTACATTAGCGAAGGCAGCGAGGCCTTGGTCGGCTACGCACCTGCCGAAATCCAGCACCCGCAGATGGGCCTGCGCAACCTGGTGCACCCCGAAGACCGCAGCGACTATCACCGGGTGCAGGACCTGGCCCTGGCCAGCAACCAGGACTGGTCCTGGCAAGGGCGCATCCTCACGCGCCAGGGGGAACAGCGTTGGGCCGACATCAAGGCCAGTACCCGGCGCCTGGCCGATGGCCGGGTGGTGTGGGACGGTATCGTCTGGGATATCACCCAGGGCAAGCGGGCAGAACTGGCGTTGGCGCGTTCCCAAGAGCAACTGCGCGAACTGTCGGCGCACCTGGAGAGCGTGCGCGAAGAAGAAAAGGCCCGCATCGCCCGCGAAGTGCACGATGAGCTGGGGCAGATGCTGACCGTGCTCAAGCTCGAAGTCTCGATGTGTGAGCTGGCCTTTGCCGAGCTGGATCCGGGGCTTAACGAGCGTTTGTCGAGCATGAAGCGCCTGATCGCGCAGCTGTTCCAGCTGGTGCGCGATGTGGCCACGGCATTGCGCCCGCCCATTCTCGACGCTGGTATCGCCTCGGCCATCGAGTGGCAAGCACGGCGTTTCGAGGCGCGTACACAGATTCCCTGCCTGGTGCAGGTACCGGATAATCTGCCAGCATTGAGTGATGCCAAGGCGACCGGGCTGTTTCGTATCCTTCAGGAGGCGCTGACCAATGTCATGCGCCATGCCCAGGCACACAGCGTAGAGATCGAACTGGTGCGTGAAGCAGGGCAATTGCGCATGACCGTCAGCGACGACGGCACGGGTTTTTGCCGCGATCAGACCCGGCCCACCTCGTTCGGCCTGGTGGGCGTGCGCGAGCGCGTGCTGATGCTAGGTGGCAGCATGACGCTGGACAGTGAACCGGGCGAGGGCACCAGCCTGAGCGTGGCCATTCCGTTGGAGTAGGAGACCGATCGTGATTCGAGTGCTGGTGGCGGAAGACCACACCATTGTCCGTGAAGGCATCAAGCAATTGATTGGCCTGGCCAAGGACATGCAAGTGGTGGGCGAGGCCGGCAATGGCGAGCAGTTGCTCGAAGCCTTGCGCCATATGCCGTGTGAAGTGGTGTTGCTGGATATCTCGATGCCCGGCGTCAGCGGCCTTGAGGCCATCCCCAGAATCCGCGCCCTGAACAACCCTCCGGCGATCCTGATGCTGTCGATGCATGATGAGGCGCAGATGGCGGCGCGGGCGCTCAAGGCCGGTGCCGCAGGTTATGCCACCAAGGACAGTGACCCTGCCTTGTTGCTGACCGCTATTCGGCGGGTTGCCGGGGGTGGGCGCTACATCGACCCAGCGCTGGCCGACCGCATGGTCTTCGAGGTGGGCCTGACCGAGTCCCGGCCGTTGCACACGCTGCTCTCGGAGCGGGAATTTTCGGTGTTCGAGCGCCTGGCCCAGGGCGCCAACGTCAACGACATTGCCCAGCAACTGGCGCTGTCGAGCAAGACCATCAGTACCCACAAGGCGCGGTTGATGCAGAAGCTCAAGGTGAACTCGCTGGCGGAGCTGGTGAAGTACGCCATGGAGCACAAGCTGGTCTGAGTGTTCTGGTTGCGACATGGCCTGACGGTTGGCAATGAGCGAGTACTGTGGGAGCGGGCTTGCCCCGCGAAAGGGCCGGCAAGCTCAACCTCATTGCCTGGGGTGGCGCATTCGCGGGGCAAGCCCGCTCCCACAAGGTGAAGTGGTGTGCCTGGGGTCTATTCCAATCCCGCCATTCTTGTAGGGCGATCCCTACAATGAATCTTCCATCTGGATGATGGCATTCTCTCAGTACCCCCGATTTTCGGGCGTTTGCGTCTTGTCTAGTCTTTGCCTACGCAGTCATCCAACAAGAAGGTGCAGGCATGAGCGAGGCGAATTCGAACGCTGCAACCAGCGAAACGCTGGTCAGCTTCCGTGGTGTGCAGAAGAGCTACGACGGCGAGTCGCTGATCGTCAAAGACCTCAACCTGGACATCCGCAAGGGCGAGTTCCTCACCTTGCTCGGCCCGTCCGGCTCGGGCAAGACCACCAGCCTGATGATGCTGGCCGGTTTCGAAACCCCCACCGCCGGCGAGATCCAGCTGGCCGGGCGCTCGATCAACAACGTGCCGCCGCACAAGCGCGACATCGGCATGGTGTTCCAGAACTACGCGCTGTTCCCGCACATGACCGTGGCCGAGAACCTGGCCTTCCCGCTGACCGTGCGCAACCTGAGCAAGACCGACATCAGCGAGCGGGTCAAGCGTGTGCTCAACATGGTGCAGCTCAATGCCTTTGCCAAGCGCTACCCCGGCCAGCTGTCCGGTGGCCAGCAGCAGCGGGTGGCCCTGGCGCGGGCCCTGGTGTTCGAGCCACAGCTGGTGCTGATGGACGAACCACTGGGCGCACTCGACAAGCAGCTGCGTGAACACATGCAGATGGAGATCAAGCATATCCATCAGCGCTTGGGGGTGACCGTGGTCTACGTGACCCACGACCAGGGCGAGGCGCTGACCATGTCTGACCGGGTGGCGGTGTTCCACCAGGGCGAAATCCAGCAGATTGCCGACCCACGCACCCTCTATGAAAAGCCGTGCAACACCTTCGTCGCCAACTTCATCGGTGAGAACAACCGCATCAACGGCACCCTGCTGGCCAGTGATGGCCATCGCTGCCAGGTGCAGCTGGCGCGGGGCGAGCGGGTCGAGGCACTGGCGGTGAATGTCGGCCAGGCCGGCGAGCCGGTGACCTTGTCGATCCGCCCGGAACGGGTGCGTCTCAATGGCCACAGCGAAAATTGCGTCAACCGCTTCTCTGGCCGTGTGGCCGAGTTCATTTACCTGGGCGACCACGTACGGGTGCGCCTGGAAGTCTGTGGCAAGGCCGACTTCTTCGTGAAGCAGCCGATCGCCGAGCTCGACCCGGCGCTGGCCGTGGGCGATGTGGTACCGCTGGGCTGGGAGGTGGAGCACGCTCGCGCGCTCGATCCGATTGCCGAAGCCCATTGATGGATTGCTTCACCAACCCTGTACTGTGGAGAGAATAATAATGCGCAAGCAGTTGAAACTGACGGCCCTGGCCCTGGGGCTGTTCGCCGCTGGCCAGGCCATGGCGGCCGACCTGACGGTGATCTCTTTCGGTGGCGCCAACAAGGCCGCCCAGGTCAAGGCATTCTACGAGCCTTGGGAAAAGGCGGGTAACGGCAAGATCGTCGCCGGTGAGTACAACGGTGAAATGGCCAAGGTCAAGGCCATGGTCGACACCAAGAGCGTGTCCTGGAACCTGGTGGAAGTCGAGTCGCCAGAGCTGTCTCGCGGGTGCGACGAGGGCATGTTCGAAGAACTCGACCCTGCGCTGTTCGGCGATGCAGCCGACTATGTGCCTGGCGCCATCCAGCCTTGTGGCGTGGGCTTCTTCGTCTGGTCCACGGTCATGGCCTACAACGCTGACAAGCTCAAGACGGCACCTACCAGCTGGGCCGATTTCTGGGACACCAAGAAATTCCCGGGCAAGCGTGGCCTGCGCAAAGGCGCCAAGTACACGATGGAATTCGCCCTGATGGCCGATGGCGTTGCGCCCAAGGACGTCTACACCGTGCTGGCTACCAAGGAAGGCCAAGACCGCGCCTTCAAGAAGCTCGATGAACTCAAACCCAGCATTCAGTGGTGGGAAGCCGGCGCCCAACCGCCGCAGTTCCTGGCCTCGGGCGACGTGGTCATGAGCTCGGCCTATAACGGCCGGATCGCCGCCGTGCAGAAAGAGAGCAACCTCAAGGTGGTGTGGAACGGCGGCATCTACGACTTCGATGCCTGGGCAATTCCAAAAGGCGCCAAGAACGTCGAAGAGGCGAAGAAGTTCATCGCCTACAGCGTTCAGCCCGAGCAGCAGAAAACCTACTCCGAGAACATCGCCTACGGCCCGGCCAACTCCAAGGCCGTGAGCCTGCTGTCGGACGAGGTGAAGAAAGACATGCCGACCACGCCTGAAAACATTGCCAACCAGGTGCAGATCGACGTGGGCTTCTGGGCTGACAACAGCGAGCAGCTGGAGCAACGCTTCAACGCCTGGGCGGCGAAGAAGTAAACGACAAGGAGCCGCTACGCGGCTCATCGCCGGCAAGCCGGCTCCCACAGGCCAGGCGTAGCGCCTGAGCCCAACGCTGTATCTGTGGGAGCCGGCTTGCCGGCGATGGCTGCGCAGCAGCCCTGATTTCAGCCGGTTTTTACGGAGTTCGCCATGGCCATTGCAGTGCCCCTCAACGAAGGCGCAGGTCCAAGTCTCAAGCAGCGCCTCAAGCACGCCGAGCGGGTCAACCGCTGGAAGGCGCAGGCGTTGATCGCGCCGCTGGCGCTGTTCCTTCTGCTGGTGTTTCTGGTGCCGATCGCAGCGCTGTTGTACAAGAGCGTCGGCAACCCGGAGGTGGTCGCCGGCCTGCCGCGTACCGTCGAAGCGGTGTCGCAGTGGGATGGCAAGAGCTTGCCCGGTGAGTCGGTATACAAGGCACTGAGCCAGGACCTGGCCGAGTCGCGCAAGAACCAGACCCTGGGCGACCTCTCCAAGCGCCTGAACATGGAACTGGCGGGCTACCGCAGCCTGTTGACCAAGACCGCACGAGCGTTACCGTTCAAGGCTGAACCTGCCTCTTATAAAGAAGCACTGCAAACCCTCGATGAGCGTTGGGGCGACCCCGCCTACTGGCAGGCGATCCGCCGCAATACCAGCTCGGTCACCTCGTTCTACCTGCTGGCGTCGCTCGACCACCGTATCGATGACCTTGGCGAGCTGGCCAAGGCCACGCCTGACCAAGCCATTTACCTGGATATCTTTGCCCGCACCCTGTGGATGGGGGTGGTGATCACCGCCATCTGCCTGGTGCTGGCCTACCCGCTGGCGTACTTGCTGGCCAATCTGCCGGCCCGGCAGAGCAACCTGCTGATGATTCTGGTGCTACTGCCGTTCTGGACCTCGATCCTGGTGCGGGTGGCGGCGTGGATCGTGCTGCTGCAGTCGGGCGGGTTGATCAACAGTGCGCTGATGGCCATGGGCATCATCGATGAACCGCTGGAGCTGGTGTTCAACCGCACCGGTGTGTACATCTCGATGGTCCATATCCTGCTGCCGTTCATGATCCTGCCGCTGTACAGCGTGATGAAGGGCATTTCGCCCAGCTACATGCGTGCGGCCATCTCGCTGGGTTGCCACCCGTTCGCCAGCTTCTGGCGGGTGTACTTCCCGCAGACCTACGCCGGTGTTGGCGCGGGCTGCCTGCTGGTGTTCATCCTGGCGATCGGCTACTACATCACCCCGGCATTGCTGGGCAGCCCGAACGACCAGATGGTCAGCTACTTCGTGGCCTTCTATACCAACACCAGCATCAACTGGGGCATGGCGACCGCGCTGGGCGGCCTGCTGCTGCTGGCGACCGTGCTGTTGTACCTGATCTATAGCTGGCTGGTCGGCGCCAGCCGCCTGCGCCTGAGCTGAGGAGCCTTGTCATGCTGAGCCCTTACATGTCACCCGTGGAGCGGGTCTGGTACTACAGCCTGCGCATTCTTTGCGGCTTGATCCTGCTGTTTCTGATCTTGCCGGTGCTGGTGATCGTGCCGCTGTCGTTCAACAGTGGCAGCTTTCTGGTGTACCCGTTGCAGGGCTTTTCGCTGCAGTGGTACCAGGACTTCTTCGGCTCTGCCGAGTGGATGCGGGCACTGAAGAACAGCATCATCGTCGCCCCGGCGGCCACGGTGCTGGCGATGGTGTTCGGTACGTTGGCGGCGATTGGCCTGACCCGCGGCGACTTCCCGGGCAAGTCGCTGGTGATGGCGCTGGTGATTTCGCCGATGGTGGTGCCGGTGGTGATCATCGGTGTGGCCAGTTACCTGTTCTTCGCGCCATTGGGGATGGGCAACAGCTTTACCTCGTTGATCCTGGTGCATGCGGTGTTGGGTGTGCCGTTCGTCATCATCACCGTGTCGGCGACGTTGCAGGGCTTCAACTACAACCTGGTGCGCGCGGCGGCCAGCCTGGGCGCTTCGCCGCTGGTGGCGTTCCGCCGGGTAACGCTGCCGTTGATCGCCCCAGGGGTCATCTCGGGTGCGTTGTTTGCCTTTGCGACGTCGTTCGACGAGGTGGTGGTGACGTTGTTCCTCGCCGGCCCCGAGCAGGCGACCTTGCCACGGCAGATGTTCAGCGGTATCCGCGAGAACCTGAGCCCGACCATTGCGGCGGCAGCGACCTTGCTGATCGCATTTTCGGTGGTGCTGCTGCTGACCCTAGAGTGGTTGCGTGGGCGTAGCGAGAAGCTGAGAACTCAGCAGCCTGCTTGATTGGTCTTGCCTGTGCCGGCCTCTTCGCGGGGCAAGTCGGATCGCCGTACCGCCGCTCCCACAGCTCCGAACACTGTGAGGTCTCTGTGGGAGCGGCGGTGCGGCGATCCGACTTGCCCCGCGAAGAGGCCGGTACAGGTTGAAACGCTCGACACGGATTGATACCAATCAGCCTCTACCCGTTCGCCTGAGTTACAATGCGCGCCACCGTGATTCTGACCTACAGGTGCGCCATGCAGCCCTACGCTATTGCCCCCTCCATTCTCTCCGCCGATTTCGCCCGCCTGGGCGAGGACGTCGACAAGGTGCTGGCCGCGGGTGCCGACATCGTTCACTTCGATGTGATGGACAACCACTACGTCCCCAACCTGACCATCGGCCCGATGGTCTGTACCGCCCTGCGCAAGTACGGCGTGACCGCCCCGATCGATGTGCACCTGATGGTCAGCCCGGTCGACCGTATCATCGGCGACTTCATCGATGCCGGCGCCACTTACATCACCTTCCACCCGGAAGCCAGCCAGCACATCGACCGCTCGCTGCAGCTGATCCGCGACGGTGGTTGCAAGGCCGGCCTGGTGTTCAACCCGGCGACCAGCCTGGATGTGCTCAAGTATGTGATGGACAAAGTCGACATGGTCCTGCTGATGAGCGTCAACCCAGGCTTTGGCGGGCAGAAGTTCATCCCGGGCACCCTCGACAAGCTGCGTGAGGCGCGCGCGCTGATCGACGCCAGTGGCCGTGATATCCGTCTGGAAATCGACGGTGGCGTCAACGTCAACAATATCCGCGAAATCGCCGCTGCTGGCGCTGACACCTTCGTCGCCGGTTCGGCCATCTTCAATGCCCCGGACTATCAGGAAGTCATCGCCAAAATGCGCGCCGAACTGGCCCAGGCCCGCCCATGAGCGGCTTCGAGCAGCTGTTCCCAGGGACGCTGCCAAGGCTGGTGATGTTCGATCTGGACGGTACCCTGATCGACTCCGTGCCAGACCTGGCCGCCGCCGTGGACCGCATGCTGCTCGAACTTGGGCGCCCGCCAGCGGGCTTGGACGCCGTACGCCACTGGGTTGGCAACGGTGCCCAGGTGCTGGTGCGCCGGGCGCTGGCCGGGGGCATCGAGCATGCCTCGGTGGACGATGCGCTGGCCGAACAGGCGCTGGCGCTGTTCATGGAGGCCTATGCCGAAAGCCATGAACTGACCGTGGTCTACCCCGGCGTGCGCGACACCCTGCGCTGGCTGCGCAAGCAAGGCGTGGAGATGGCGCTGATCACCAACAAGCCCGAGCGCTTCGTCGCCCCGCTGCTGGACCAGATGAAGATCGGTCGCTACTTCCGCTGGATCATCGGCGGAGACACCCTGCCACAAAAGAAACCCGACCCCGCGGCACTGCTGTTCGTCATGCAGATGGCCGGTGTCACGCCGCAACAGTCGCTGTTCGTCGGCGATTCGCGCAGCGATGTGCTGGCCGCCAAGGCTGCCGGTGTGCAGTGCGTGGGCCTGACCTACGGCTACAACCACGGCCGGCCGATCAACGACGAATCGCCGAGCCTGGTGATCGACGACCTGCGTGCATTGCTGCCCGGTTGCGCAGACCCGGCCACTGGGATAACGTTGGCGGACCTTCAAGCCTCACAAGACAGAGAGTCCACCGTGGCGGTTACTGGCAAATTCTGGATGAAAGTCATCAAGGCCCTGGCCCGTTGGCGTTGGCGCGCCTGACTTCTGCTCGCCGGCCGCTGCCGGCCCGTCCGTTTGCCTGACCTTACTGCTGCTTGCCACGAGGCTACTCATGACCCGCGAAGAATTCCTGCGCCTGGCCGCTGCCGGCTACAACCGCATCCCCCTGGCCTGTGAAACCCTGGCCGACTTCGACACGCCGCTGTCGATCTACCTGAAACTGGCCGACCAGCCCAACTCCTATTTGCTCGAGTCCGTACAGGGCGGCGAGAAGTGGGGGCGTTACTCGATGATCGGCTTGCCATCGCGCACGGTGATGCGTGTGCATGGCTACCACGTCAGTATCCTGCAGGATGGCGTCGAGGTAGAGCGCCACGACGTCGACGACCCGCTGGCCTTCGTCGAGTCCTTCAAGGACCGCTACAAGGTCGCGGATATTCCCGGGCTGCCGCGTTTCAACGGTGGGCTGGTCGGCTACTTCGGCTATGACTGCGTGCGCTATGTGGAGAAGCGTCTGGGCGCGAGCCCGAACCCGGACCCGCTGGGCGTGCCGGATATCCTGCTGATGGTGTCTGACGCCGTGGTGGTGTTCGACAACCTGGCGGGCAAGATGCATGCAATCGTGCTGGTCGACCCGGCCGAAGAGCAAGCCTTCGAACAGGGCAAGGCTCGCCTGGCCGGTTTGCTGGAGACCCTGCGCCAGCCGATTACCCCGCGCCGTGGCCTGGACCTGAGCGGCCCGCTCGCCGCCGAGCCGGAATTCCGTTCCAGCTATACCCGCGAGGATTACGAGAACGCGGTTGGCCGCATCAAAGAGTACATTCTGGCCGGTGACTGCATGCAGGTGGTGCCGTCCCAGCGCATGTCGATCGACTTCAAGTCTGCGCCCATCGACCTGTACCGTGCGTTGCGCTGCTTCAACCCGACGCCGTACATGTACTTCTTCAATTTCGGCGACTTCCATGTGGTCGGCAGTTCGCCTGAAGTGCTGGTGCGTGTCGAGGACAACCTGGTCACCGTGCGCCCGATCGCCGGTACGCGCCCACGGGGTGCGACGGAAGAAGCCGACCGTGCGCTGGAAGACGACTTGCTGTCGGACGAGAAAGAGATTGCCGAGCACCTGATGCTGATCGACCTGGGCCGCAACGACGTGGGCCGTGTGTCCTCGACCGGCAGCGTGCGCCTGACCGAGAAGATGGTGATCGAGCGTTACTCCAACGTGATGCACATCGTGTCCAACGTCACCGGTCAGCTGCGTGAAGGCCTTACCGCCATGGATGCATTGCGGGCGATTCTGCCAGCCGGCACGTTGTCGGGTGCACCGAAAATCCGCGCCATGGAGATCATCGACGAGCTGGAGCCGGTCAAGCGTGGCGTTTACGGCGGTGCAGTGGGCTACTTTGCCTGGAACGGCAACATGGACACCGCGATTGCCATCCGTACCGCAGTGATCAAGGACGGCGAGCTGCACGTGCAGGCGGGTGGCGGCATCGTGGCCGACTCCGTGCCGGCGCTGGAGTGGGAAGAAACCATCAACAAGCGCCGCGCGATGTTCCGCGCGGTGGCCTTGGCTGAGCAGACGTCCGCCAAGTAATGCTGGGAATTGGGGGCTGCTGTGCAGCCCCTCGCCGGCATGAGGGAGCGGGTGAACCCGCTTCATCAGGGCCCAAACCACTCAGAAGTCCAAGCTGACCGCCAAACTCACCCCCTGCTGCGTCAACTCATCACTCTTGCGCCAGTTGTAATTCCCTCGCACATGCACCCCCGCCATCAGCTCATGGCTCAAGCCCAAGCTAGCCCGGGTCAGGTCACTGTGCGGCGTATACCCGGTCAGGGTGAAGTCGTGCGCGGCTAACGTCGTCAGGTGCATCGTCACGTCCTGTTGGTCATCCTCGAACTCGTGCTCCTGGGCAACCTCGGCAAACAGCCGCGTCCCCGTTGCCACCTGCACACTGCCTAACAGCCCGATGCCCAGCCGCCGCGAGGTCCGTTCCTGGTCATCGAAGCCCAGCGCTGTCGAGCGCCCGCTCTTCTCGTCATAACCATCGACCTTGACCCGGGCATAGTCGGCGCTGATGAACGGCGCCAGTTGCCACGGGCTGCTCTCGGCGGCCAGGTTGTAACCCAGCCGGCCCGTTACCGCCCACGCCTCGCCATCGGTATCGCCTTTTTCGCTGCGGTCATTCACGCCGAGGGCGAAGGTGCGTTTGAGGTCGCTGTAGTCCAGGTGCCCGGCCGTCAGTGTAACATCGGCCCACCAGCGGTCCTGGCGGTATTGGGCGAACGCCGTGGCCAGGTAGCTGTCGAGCTTGTAGTCGGAGTCCTGTTCACCCGCCTCCAGTTTCTGCCGGTATACGCCACCCGCCAGGCCCAGGCGCCAGGCATCGTTCAAACGGTAACTGCCACCCAGGGTCAGGTTGTAGCCACGGCCGTCGCCGCTGGCCGCGCTGCGCTGGCCGTCAAAGTCCAGGTCCTGCGCGCCGGTGGCGACGAAGGCCTGCCATTGCCCCACGGCTTGCCAGGGCGTTTGCCACTGGTTGCGCAGCTCGTCCTGGTGGGCGCGCAGGGTGGCGTGGGCCATTTCCGGCAACAGGGTCAGTTCCCAGGGGGCGGAGATGATCGAGTAGGCGTAGTCGGCTATCAACTGCTGGCCGGCAATGGTCGGGTGTACCGAGTCGTTGAACAGCAGTTCGGTTGGATCCGGGGTGGCGCCGTTGATGCCGTAGACCGGGTTCTCGACGCAGCCTTGACCGCTGTAGCAGGTGCCGACCAGGTTCTGGCCGCTGGCCAAGCCGAATTGGGTCGGGCTGGCCAAGGCCTCACCCAGTAATACCGGAATGTTCAGTGGGATGATCTCGGCGTCGATCTGCCCGAGTTGATTGAGCAGTGACTGGTTGAACACGCCCGACAGCAGCGACAGCGGGTTCTGTTGCGGGGTGCCGCTGAAGTTCGGCGTTTGGCCCAGGTCGGGCAGCAACCAGACCATGATGTAGCGGGCGCCGCCTTGTTGCAGGGCTTGGGCGCTCGCAGCCAGCCGGCCTCCAGCAGCGGCGGCATCGGCGGGGCTGTTCACCAGGCCCTGGAGGAAGTCGTTACCGCCACCGGTGAGGTAATAGAGCGCGTTGGGGTCGGCGCGCAGGCCATTGGCCAGGTAGCCGGGGCGTTCACGGAAGACAAAGCCTGGCGCCGGTCCATTGGGGGGGACGATCACTTTCGATGACTCGGTGATCGAATCGAGAATCTGCTGTGTCGTGTAGCCGCCCACTGCCCAGTTGTTGCCATCAGGCCGGATGCCGACCGACGTGGAGGGGTTGAGTTCGTCTTGCCCGATGCCCAGCCGACCGCCAAGAATCATCGGCGAAACCGGCGCGAAGTTACCGTCGGCATCGCGGTTGGTGAAACGCTGGCCTGCCGTACCGCCGGTCAGGTCAGGAAATTGGCCGGCGTCACTCAGGCTGTCGCCAAATACGATCAAGGTCGAATAAGGGGAAGGGGCAGCGAATGCCTGGCTGCAGGCCAGGGCCAAAGAGGCGAGGGTAAAGCGCAACAAGGGAGCTTTTCGCATCAGAGAACATCCTTTTCTTTGTTTTTATGAGGACTACCCGATCGACCATAGCAAATCGCGGGGCTTGTCTCCCAAGTCCATTCGTTTCCCCGTGTTTACAGGCATATTGCGCCCATCGCCCCGGTAGGCTACTGTGCCGGGACGTATGAGCGAGACCTATCCTGTGTTGATCGTCAGCAAACTCTTGATGCGCGTTATCAAGGCCCACGCCCGTTGGCGTTGGCGCGCCTGACTTTATCTCCTGCCGGCCAGCCCGGCCCGTTTCTGTTTGCCTTCTTATCCGTTTCCGAATGCCCTTAGTGGCAATGCCATGCTGCGGGCGGTGTAGGAAGGTTCGTATTCTGAAGTCAGTAGATTCAAGAGGTTTAGCCCGATGTTACTGATGATCGACAACTACGACTCATTCACTTACAACGTCGTCCAATACCTCGGCGAGCTAGGTGCCGAGGTCAAGGTCATTCGCAATGACGAAATGACCATCGCTGAAATCGAAGCCCTCAACCCGGAGCGCATCGTTGTCTCCCCTGGCCCCTGCACGCCGAGCGAGGCGGGTGTGTCGATCGAGGCGATCCTGCACTTTGCTGGCAAACTGCCGATTCTGGGCGTCTGCCTGGGCCACCAGTCCATCGGCCAGGCATTTGGCGGCGACATCGTGCGTGCCCGCCAGGTGATGCACGGCAAGACCAGCCCCGTGCTGCACCGCGACCTGGGCGTGTTCGCCGGCCTCAACAACCCGCTGACCGTGACTCGCTACCACTCCCTGGTGGTCAAGCGTGAAACCCTGCCCGATTGCCTGGAGGTCACTGCCTGGACTGCCCATGCAGACGGTACGGTCGACGAGATCATGGGCCTGCGCCACAAGACCCTAAATATCGAAGGGGTGCAGTTCCACCCCGAGTCCATCCTCACCGAGCAGGGCCACGAGCTGTTCGCCAACTTCCTCAAGCAGACCGGCGGCCGCCGCTAAGGATCGAACATGGATATCAAGAGCGCGCTGAGCCGCATCGTCGGTCATCTGGACTTGTCCACCGAAGAAATGAGCGACGTCATGCGTCAGATCATGACCGGTCAATGCAGTGAGGCGCAGATCGGCGCCTTCCTGATGGGCATGCGCATGAAAAGCGAGAGCATTGACGAGATCGTCGGCGCGGTGTCGGTGATGCGTGAGCTGGCCGACAAGGTCGAGCTGAAGAGCCTCGATGGCGTGGTCGATATCGTCGGCACCGGTGGCGATGGCGCCAACATCTTCAACGTCTCCACCGCCTCCTCGTTTGTGCTCGCCGCGGCCGGTTGCCCGGTGGCCAAGCACGGTAACCGTGCGGTCTCGGGCAAGAGCGGTAGCGCAGACCTGCTGGAAGCCGCTGGCATCTACCTGAACCTGACCCCAGTGCAGGTCGCCCGCTGCATCGACAGCCTGGGCATCGGCTTCATGTTTGCCCAGAGCCATCACAAGGCAATGAAGTACGCCGCTGGCCCGCGCCGTGAGTTGGGCCTGCGCACCCTGTTCAACATGCTGGGCCCGCTTACGAATCCGGCCGGTGTGAAGCACCAGGTGGTCGGCGTGTTCACCCAGGCCCTGTGCCGCCCGCTGGCCGAAGTGCTGCAGCGGTTGGGCAGCAAGCACGTGCTGGTGGTGCATTCCAAGGACGGCCTGGACGAGTTCAGCCTGGCGGCGCCGACGTTTGTCGCCGAGCTGAAAAATGGCCAGATCACCGAGTATTGGGTAGAGCCGGAAGACCTCGGCATGAAGAGCCAGAGCCTGCATGGCCTGGCGGTTGAAGGCCCACAGGCCTCCTTCGAGTTGATTCGTGATGCCTTGGGCCGACGCAAGACCGAGAACGGCCAGAAAGCCGCGGAAATGATCGTGCTCAATGCGGGCGCCGCGCTGTACGCCGCGGATCATGCCATGACCCTGGCACAGGGCGTGGAACTTGCCCATGACGTGCTGCACACCGGCCTTGCCTGGGAAAAACTGCAGGAGCTGGGTGCCTTCACCGCCGTATTCAAGCTGGAGAACGAAGCATGAGCGTACCGACCGTGCTGGAAAAGATCATCGCTCGCAAAGTTGAGGAAGTGGCCGAGCGCAGTGCCCGGGTCAGCCTGGCTGAGCTGGAGCGCCTGGCCAAGGCCGCCGACGCGCCACGTGGCTTTGCCAATGCGCTGATCGAGCAGGCCAAGCGCAAGCAGCCGGCGGTCATTGCCGAGATCAAGAAGGCGTCGCCGAGCAAGGGCGTGATCCGCGAGCACTTCGTGCCAGCGGAAATTGCCGTCAGCTACGAGAAGGGCGGGGCGACCTGCCTGTCGGTGTTGACCGATGTGGATTACTTCCAAGGCGCGGATGTGTACCTGCAGCAGGCGCGCGCGGCAGTGTCGTTGCCGGTGATCCGCAAGGATTTCATGATCGACCCCTACCAGATCGTCGAGGCCCGTGCACTGGGCGCTGACTGCGTGCTGCTGATCGTCTCGGCGCTGGATGACGTGAAGATGGCCGAACTGGCTGCCACAGCCAAGGATGTCGGCCTTGATGTGTTGGTCGAAGTGCATGACGGCGATGAGCTGGAGCGTGCGTTGAAAACCCTCGACACGCCGCTGGTGGGGGTGAACAACCGCAACCTGCACACCTTCGAGGTCAGCCTGGAAACCACCCTTGACCTGCTGCCGCGTATTCCGCGTGATCGCCTGGCGATTACCGAGAGCGGCATCCTCAACAGGGCCGATGTAGAGCTGATGGCAATCAACGAGGTTTACTCGTTCCTGGTGGGTGAGGCGTTCATGCGCGCTGATCAGCCTGGGCTGGAATTGCAGCGGTTGTTCTTCCCGGAGCAGGTGAAGAAGACTGTTCAGCCACTGGACTGATCGAAACGAAGCCGGCGTGACTGCCGGCTTTTTTGTATGCCTGTAATGGCCCTTTCGCGGGTAAACCCGCACCCACAGGTACTTCGGCGCCCTTGTGGCTGTGTTGAACCTGCGGGGATCGATAACAACATCAAAGGTGGATCAATGACCGATCAACCCCTGGCACTGACCGTTGAACAAGGCCTGCATGCCGAACAGGACCTGCTGGCCGCCGTCTGCCGCGGCGAACGCGACAGCGGTGTGCTGTTTTGGCGCCCGACCGACCATGCCCTGGTCATGCCGCGGCGCATGAGCCGCCTGGACAACTTCGAAGCCGCCTGTGCCGAGCTGGCGATCGCTGGCTGGCCGGTGCTGTTGCGCGAGACCGGCGGTGAACCGGTGCCGCAGTCGCATGCCACGGTCAATGTGGCGCTGGTCTATGTGGCGCCGCGCGTTGAAGGTGACCATGGGCGCATCGAAAATGCCTACGAGCGGCTGTGCCTGCCGCTGTGCGAGGTGCTACGCGAGTGGGGCGGGGTGGCTTCGGTGGGCGAGATCGACGGGGCGTTTTGCGACGGCCGCTATAACGTCAACCTCAATGGCCGCAAACTGGTCGGCACGGCCCAACGCTGGCGCCAGGGGCTGGGTGGCAAACGCCCGGTGGTGTTGGTGCATGGCGCGTTGCTGCTGGATAACGAGCGTGAATCGATGGTCGCGGCAGTCAACCGCTTCAACGAATGCTGCGAACTGGAGCAGCGCTGCCGGGCCGATGCGCATATTGCCTTGCACGAAGTGGCGCCCCAAGCGCCCTGGTTCGAGCGCCTGTCACAGGCTTATGCCAAGGTGCTGGCCGATTTGCCCAAGGACTAACGGGTACCGTAGACCACCATGGTCTTGCCCTTGACCTGCACCAGGCTGCGTTCCTCGAGGTCTTTGAGGACGCGGCCGACCATCTCCCGCGAACAACCGACGATACGCCCAATCTCCTGCCGAGTGATCTTGATCTGCATACCGTCCGGGTGGGTCATCGCATCGGGTTGCTTGCACAGTTCGAGCAGGCAGCGGGCAACACGCCCGGTGACATCGAAGAAGGCCAGGTCGCCAACCTTGCGCGTGGTGTTACGCAGGCGCTGGGCCATCTGGCCGCCCAGGGCGTAGAGGATGTCGGGGTCCTGGCGGGAGAGTTCGCGAAACTTGTCGTAACTGATCTCTGCTACTTCGCATTCAGTCTTGGCGCGGACCCAGGCGCTGCGTTGCTGCTCGCCCTCTACGGGCTCGAAAAGGCCCAGCTCGCCAAAGAAGTCTCCATTGTTGAGGTAGGCAATGATCATTTCGTGACCATCGTCGTCCTCGATCAGGATGGTCACCGAACCCTTGATGATGAACGACAGTGTTTCGGCCTTGTCGCCGGCGCAGATGATGTTGCTTTTAGCGGTGTAGCGGCGGCGTTGGCAGTGCACCAGCAGTTTGTCGATGTTCTTGATCTTGGCGGGTAGGGCGGAGGCAACCATCACGAAATCCTGTTCGATACGACGCATAGGTTTCTTATAGAGAGTGTCTGGCAGAACGCGCCAGTCATTTGGCGCCAGCTTATCAGACACTACAGGATGTTTCGGTACTAAACCGACACGTCTCGAGCTTTTCCGACAGCCACACAAGGTCTAAGCTGACACCCTTTTCCGAATATTAGGAGTCCGGGTAGATGAAGGCACGTATCCAGTGGGCCGGTGACGCGATGTTCCTCGGCGAGTCGGGGAGCGGGCATGTCGTCGTGATGGACGGCCCACCCGAGGCCGGTGGCCGAAACCTGGGCGTGCGCCCGATGGAAATGCTGTTGCTGGGCCTGGGTGGCTGCAGCAGTTTCGATGTGGTGAGCATCTTGAAGAAGTCGCGCCAGGCCGTGGAAAGCTGCGAGGCGTTTCTGGAGGCTGAGCGCGCCAGTGAAGACCCGAAGGTGTTTACCAAGATCCACATGAACTTCGTGGTCAAGGGCCGTGGCTTGAAAGAGGCCCAGGTCAAACGCGCCGTGGAGCTGTCGGCGGAGAAGTACTGCTCGGCTTCGATCATGCTGGAGCGTGCAGGTGTCGAGATTACCCACGGTTACGAGATTGTAGAGCTGGGTTAAGTGCTGGATTGTTGGGGCTGCTTCGCAGCCCATCGCAGGCAAGCCAGCTCCTACAGGCCCGCGCCGTTTTGGAGGCTTGCGTTTAACCTGTAGAAGCTGGCTTGCCTGCGATGGGCCGCGAAGCGGCCCCTGCTATCTTCAGTCACGTAATGCCGGAAGGGCCACCCGCAACCACTGCGGTAAACCGTTTCTGAAGGCCTGGCTCAACCGCTCCCGCCGCTTCTGGTAAACCAGACCCAGCCAGATAACCCCCAGCCCAATCACCGTCACCACCACTGGGAACAGCAGCGATTCGGCGAATACCTCGTAAGACAGGTACCCCAGGTAAGCCGCCACGCCCAATGCCCCGAACACCATGAACACCGGCCTGCGTAACAGCACGGCGATGCCCATCAGGCCGATATTGATCAGGCAGTAGAGGGCCTTGCCCAGTTCGCTACCGCTGTCCACCAGGGTCAACCCGCCCCAGAACGCCGCAAGCCCAGCCAGATACCCCCAGTGGGCATAGTCCTCACGCGTGCGGCCGTCCACCACCAGAAACACCAGCAGCATGCCCAAACCGAACCACAGCGACACTTCGCGTCGTTGTTCCCAGCTGAACGGCGAGCCATAGAACCATTCGCTGAGGTCCATCGACATGAACCACAGCGCCACGGCAATCGGCATCATGATGAACGGGAAGGGGATCAGCCTTAGCATGAGCAACCCGGCAATCACAGTTGCTGCTTCCATCATCAGCCAGCCACCCTGCACATAGGTGTAGTACTGGTGATAGGCGGTTTGCCTGTCATCCATCGGCCACCAGCCCACCAGGCGCTCGATGGCGAATACCGCCAGCGGCACGATGCTGACCGCGACCGCCGCCAGTACACCGGCGGCAATCGGCTGAGCGCGCCGTTGCAAATTAAGGGCAAAGAGGGTCAGCAGGACGATGTACAAGGTGGCAATGGCCAGCAGTGCCCAGTCGCCGATCGACATCCAGGCTTCAGTCAGCAGCCAGCCCATGGCGCCCATGATGAGCAAGGCGCCGAAATAGAAGGCGACGTGCGCCAGCTGAAAGCTGCCACGTGTTGCCGGTTGCTGGCGCAGAAACTGCAGCAGGGCCTGGTCTTGGCCCGGCTGGAGGATGCCGGCTTGCACGGCACGCGCCAGGTCCTTGGCGCTGAATCGTTCCGTCATGGGGGTGCCTTCAGATGCGGTAAGTGCTTTTGGTCATGACCTTGGCCAGCAGGCTCATGCCGAAACGCACAGGGGCAGGGAAGCGATAGCCGCCCGCTTCGAGGGCAGATTCGGCGTGCTGCTCTTCATCGATGCGCATCTGCTCAAGGATCGCGCGGGACTTTTCGTCCTCGTGCGGGATTTGCTCCAGGTGTTCGTCCAAGTGTTTGCACACCTGATGCTCGGTGGCTGCGACGAAGCCCAGGCTGACCTTGTCGCTGACCAGGCCGGCGAGGGCGCCAATACCGAACGACATGCCGTAGAACAACGGGTTGAGCACGCTCGGGTGGCTGTTCAGCTGACGAATGCGCTGTTCACACCAGGCCAGGTGGTCGATTTCTTCCTCGGCGGCGTGCTCCATGGCTTTGCGTACCTGGGGCAGCTTGGCGGTCAGGGCCTGGCCTTGGTACAGCGCCTGGGCGCAGACTTCGCCGGTATGGTTGATGCGCATGAGGCCGGCAATGTGGCGGCTCTGGGCGTCGTCCAGGTCGGCATCCGGCTGGACGATGGCCGGGGATGGGCGGGACGGTTGGCCGCTGAAGGGCAGCAAGGTGCGCATGGCGGTATCGGCCTGCAGCAACAAGCGGTCGAGCGGCGAGTAGTGACGTTCGGTAGCCATCGGGCACCTCCGCAAGAGTGTGCCCGACAGTTTACCGCAATAGCGCAAGGGTCGCTTGCCCTGGATCAGCCCGGTGGCCAGTGCATCTGGCGTTGGCCAAGCACGTGCATATGGATGTGGTAGACGGTCTGCCCACCTTGCTCGTTGCAGTTCATGACCACGCGGAAGCCGTCATCGCAACCCAGTTCCTTGGCCAGGCGCTGAGCAGTGAACAGGATGTGGCCGGCCAGGCCTTTATCCTCTTCGGTCAAATCGTTGAGGGTGCGGATGTGCTTTTTCGGGATGACCAGAAAATGCACGGGCGCCTGGGGGGCGATATCGTGGAACGCCAGAACCTGGTCGTCCTCGTAAATGATCTTCGCCGGGATTTCCCGGTTGATGATCCTGGTGAATAAATCGTCCACAGCACTTGCTCCATGGTGAGGGTCCGGGCCGAGTGTACTCAGCCGGGCGCCGCTCGCCCAGTGGCTATTCCATTCCGACCGGGCAGTAGCGGCGATGGATTACCCCGGCGAGCTTGCGCACCAACCAGCGCGGTAGCAGGCGTGGCGCGAACGCCAGCCAGCGATTGCGTCGGCCGGGGGTGATCAACGTGCGGTTTTTGTCCAGGGCACGCACGGTGTACAGCGCCACTTCCTCGGGGCTGAGGCAGCGCGTGCTGCCCTCGAGCCGCGGAATGCGCCGGCGCGAAGAGCGTACCGGGCCAGGGCAGAGTACCGAGACCTTGATGCCGGTGCGCTTGAGCTCCTCGCGCAATGCTTGGGAGAAACTCAACACATAAGCTTTGCTGGCCGCGTAGGCCGCCATCCAGGGGCCCGGTGCGACGCCGGCCAGGCCTGCGACATTGAGGATCTGCCCGCCACCCTGTACAGCCATCAGGTTGCCGATGGCATGGCAGAGGCGGCTCATGGCCAGGATATTGACCTCCAGCAGGTCCTGCTCGTCGGCCCACTCATGGGCCAGGAACGGCCCGTAGGTGCGCAGCCCCGCGCAGTTGACCAGCAGGTCGATTCGCCGCTCACCTTCTTCCAGCTCTAGCACAAAGCCCGAAAGGCGAAGCGGCTGGCTGAGGTCACAGGCGCGGAACAACACTTCGACACCGAAGCGTTGGGTCAGCTCGATGGCCACCGGCTCCACCGTTTCGCGCTGACGTGCCACCAGGATCAGATTGCGCCCGCGCCGTGCCAGCGCTTCCGCCAGGGCCAGGCCCAGGCCGCTGGAAGCACCAGTGATCATGGCGTAACGGGTCATGCAAAGGCTCCTGGGGGCTGAAGAGGGCGCCTAGTGTACAGCTTGGCTGGGCAAGGTGTTGCCTTTTGCTACAAGGCCTGAGCGCGAATACCCTGGCAGCGATCCAGGGCTTCCCGGTACTCGCTTTGCAGGCGTTCGATCAGCACGCGGGCGTCCGGCAGGTCATGGATATCGCCCACCCCCTGGCCTGCCGACCATACGGTTTTCCAGGCCTTGGCTTCATCGTCGATCGGCTTGAGCTTGCCCAGTTCGTGGCCATTCTTGAGTGCGTTCATGTCATAGCCCGCCTGCTCCAGGCTGGGGCGCAGGAAGCTCGCTGGCACACCGGACACCGCCGGGGTGTGGACGATATCGACGGCATGGGCATCGAGCAGCATCTGCTTGTAGGCATCCTGGGCCTGGCTTTGCACGGTGGCAATGAAGCGGGTGCCCATGTATGCCAGGTCCGCACCGAGCAGTTGTGCCGCGAGAATTTCATGGCCATGGTTGATGCAGCCCGCCAACAGCAGGGTCTTGTCGAAGAACTGCCGGATTTCGGCCACCAGGGCGAAAGGGCTCCAGGTACCGGCATGACCGCCGGCACCCGCCGCGACGGCGATCAAGCCATCGACGCCGGCCTCGGCGGCTTTCTCGGCATGGCGGCGGGTGGTGACATCGTGGAACACCAGGCCGCCGTAGCTGTGCACGGCATCGACCACTTCCTTCACTGCGCCCAGGCTGGTGATGACGATCGGCACCTTGTGCGCTACACACAGGGCCAGGTCGGCCTGCAAGCGCGGGTTGGTCGGGTGCACGATCAGGTTCACCGCATAGGGGGCCGGTGCTTGCAACTGTGCCAGGCCTGCTTCGATCTCTTCTAGCCAAGCCTTGAACCCGGCACTGTCGCGCTGGTTCAGCGCCGGGAAGCTGCCCACCACGCCACTGGCGCAGCAGGCCAGAACCAGGCTCGGGTTGGAAATCAGGAACATCGGTGCTGCCACCACGGGCAGGCGCAGGCGTTGTTCGAGCGAGGCGGGCAATGACATGGCAAGGCTCCTGTAGGGGGTTACCGTCAGAACGGTTTGACCACCACGAGAATTACGATACCCAGCAGGAACAGCACCGGGACTTCGTTGAACCAGCGGTAGTAGACGTGGCTGCGGGTATTGGCGCCGCTGGCGAAGCGTTTGCGCTGCGCGCCGCACATGTGATGGTAGCCGGTCAGCAGGATGACCAGGGTGAGCTTGGCGTGCAGCCAGCCTTGGCTCAGCCAGCCCGGGGTCAGGTAGAGCATCCAGGCGCCGAACACATAGGTGGCGATCATGGCCGGGTTCATGATGCCGCGGTACAGCTTGCGCTCCATGGTCACGAAGCGGTCCTGGCTGATGCTGTCCTGGCTCTGGGCGTGGTAGACGAACAGCCGGGGCAGGTAGAACAGGCCGGCGAACCAGCAGACCACGCTGACGATATGCAGCGCTTTGATCCATAGGTAAAGCATTGAGGGAGTTCCTTCAGGTTTTCACGGTCGTCAGATAGTAGTGGTCAAGCGCCCGAAGGGTCACCCGAAGAGTTGTTACAGGCGGCTTGCGCCCCTATTATCGTGCGCTTTCCAGTGGGCTCGTTGATAAGGGGCAAGCGTTATGATCAAGGTCGGTATCGTCGGCGGCACGGGTTACACCGGCGTCGAACTGTTGCGTCTGCTGGCGCAGCATCCACAGGCCGAAGTGGCGGTCATCACTTCGCGCTCCGAGGCGGGCGTGGCGGTAGCTGACATGTACCCGAACCTGCGCGGCCACTATGATGGCCTGGCGTTCAGCGTGCCGGACAGCAAGGCCCTGGCGGCGTGCGACGTGGTGTTTTTCGCAACGCCCCATGGTGTCGCCCACGCCCTGGCAGGCGAACTGCTGGCGGCCGGCACCAAAGTGATCGACCTGTCTGCCGACTTCCGTCTGCAGGATGCTACCGAGTGGGGCAAGTGGTACGGCCAGCCTCATGGCGCGCCTGAGCTGCTCAAGGACGCCGTCTATGGCCTGCCTGAAGTCAACCGCGAAAAAATCCGCCAGGCACGCCTGATTGCGGTCCCGGGCTGCTACCCGACGGCCACCCAGCTGGGCTTCTTGCCACTGCTGGAGGCCGGCCTGGCCGACCCGTCGCGCCTGATTGCCGACTGCAAGTCGGGTGTCAGTGGTGCTGGGCGTGGCGCTGCAGTGGGCTCGCTGTTCTGTGAGGCTGGCGAGAGCATGAAGGCCTATGCGGTCAAGGGCCATCGCCACCTGCCAGAAATCAGCCAGGGCTTGCGCCTGGCGGCGGGCAAGGACATTGGCCTGACCTTCGTGCCGCACCTCACGCCCATGATCCGGGGTATCCACGCCACCCTGTACGCCACCGTGGCAGATACGTCGGTCGATCTGCAGGCGCTGTTCGAGAAGCGTTATGCGGATGAACCGTTCGTCGATGTGATGCCAGCTGGCAGCCACCCGGAAACCCGCAGCGTGCGCGGTGCGAACGTCTGCCGTATCGCTGTCCATCGTCCGCAGGGCGGTGATCTGGTGGTGGTGCTGTCGGTGATCGACAACCTGGTCAAGGGCGCGTCGGGCCAGGCGGTGCAGAACCTCAATATCCTGTTCGGCCTGGATGAGCGTATGGGCCTGTCCCACGCGGGCCTGCTCCCCTAACAGGGTAAGCTGGCACAGAGGCCCGCCGTGTGCGGGCCTTTTTGTGGGCGCGACTAAAGCCGCACAATTCTTGACCATTTTTCTCGGAGAAGCGGATAATGCGCGTCATCGAGTTTTATGGCGGCAACTGCGCCGGGAGAATCAGCATGAGCGTCGAAACCTTCACCCCTACCGGTCTGGAATTCACCCAAGGGGCAGCCCAAAAGGTGAAGACCCTGGTCAACGAGGAAGGCAATGAGCGTCTGAAGTTGCGTGTGTTCGTGACCGGCGGTGGCTGCTCGGGCTTCCAGTATGGTTTCACCTTCGATGAAGATGTGGCCGAAGATGACACCATCGTCGAGCGTGAAGGCGTGTCGCTGGTGGTCGACCCGATGAGCTTCCAGTACCTGGCAGGTGCCGAAGTGGACTATCAGGAAGGCCTGGAAGGCTCGCGCTTCATCATCAAGAACCCGAACGCCGCCACCACCTGCGGCTGTGGTTCTTCGTTCTCGATCTGATCACGGGCTGTACGAAAACGCCGCGCATTTGCGCGGCGTTTTGCATTCTGGCAGGGTGTTAAGCGGGGTAGATGGCGCCAAGCACGCGCAGCCCACGGGCTGCTGTCACGCTGGGGCGGTTGGCTGGAATGCCTTCCAGGCAGCAATGGGCAAGCCAGGCAAAGGCCATGGCCTCTACCCAGTCCGGGTCGACGCCATGCGCTGCGGTGCTGTCCACCTGGGCACCTGGCAACAGTTGGGCAAGCCGGCGCATCAGTGTGCCGTTGCGGGCCCCGCCACCGCACACCAGCAGTGCCTCAGTGCCTTGCTGCGCAGTGCCCAGTGATTCGATGATGCTGCGCGCGGTCAGCTCCAGCAGGGTCGCCTGCACATCCTCGGCACGATAGGGCGGCAGCTGGCTCAGGTGGCTGTGCAGCCACGCCAGGTTGAACACTTCGCGGCCTGTGCTCTTGGGGCCGGCGCCTGCAAAGAACGGGTCGCGCAACAGCGCCGCAAGCAAGTCCTCGATCACCACGCCACTCGCCGCCCAGGCGCCGTCAGCATCGTAATGCAGGCCGCGCGAGTGCTCGATCCAGGCGTCCAGCAGCACGTTGCCCGGCCCACAGTCGAAACCATGCACCGGCGTGTCGTTGGCAATCAGGCTGAGGTTGCTGAAGCCGCCGACATTAAGCACGGCGAGCCGTTTGCCCAGGTGGCCGAACAGCGTTTCGTGAAAGGCCGGGACCAGCGGAGCCCCTTGCCCGCCAGCGGCTACATCCCGGCGTCGGAAATCGCCGATCACGCTGATCTGGGTAAGCTCGGCAAGCAGTGCCGGGTTGCCGATTTGCACCGTGAAGCCGCGGGCGGGTTCATGGCGGATTGTCTGGCCATGGCTGCCGATGGCGCGGACAGCGTTGGCTTGCAAGCCCTGGCTCGCGAGCAGGTGGCCGATGCCTTCGGCTGCCAGGCTGGCCCAGCGGTTCTCGGCCAATGCAGCGCGGGCAATCTCGTCAGGGCCGCTGGCGCAAAGGCTCAGCAAGTCCTGGCGAAGGTCGGTAGGCATGGGAATATAGTGAGTGGCGAGCAGTTGAGGCTGCTCGCGCTGTTCGATCAGGGCGATGTCCAGGCCATCTAAGCTGGTACCGGACATGACCCCCAGATAAAGCGCCATGGCTTAGCGCTTGTTCGCTGCGAGCATGGTGGCCTTTTCCTGATCCATGCGGGCGATCAGTGGCTGGCTCTGCTGCAGGAAGCGTTGGCGTTCGGCCTTGGCGATCGGGTCGGACATCGGCACTTTCTGGCTCAGCGGGTCGACGTGAACGCCGTTGACCTGGAACTCGTAATGCAGGTGCGGGCCTGTGGAGAGGCCGGTGGTGCCGATGTAGCCGATGATCTGGCCCTGCTTGACCGAGCCGCCGGTCTTGATGCCTTTGGCGAAGCCTTGCATGTGGCCGTAAAGGGTCTTGTAGCGGTTGCCGTGCTGGATGATCACGGTGTTGCCGTAGCCGCCACGGCGCCCGGCCAGTTCGATACGACCATCACCCGCTGCCTTGATCGGTGTGCCGCGGGGGGCGGCATAGTCGACGCCTTTGTGGGCGCGGATCTTGTTCAGAATCGGGTGTTTGCGGCCAGCGGAGAAGCGTGAGCTGATGCGGGCGAAGTCCACCGGGGTACGGATGAACGCTTTGCGCAGGCTGTTGCCATCGGCGGTGTAGTAGCTGGTATTGCCTTGTTTGTTGGTGTAACGCACCGCAGTGTAGGTTTTGCCGCGGTTGGTGAAGCGCGCAGAGAGGATGTTGCCAGTGCCCACCACCTTGCCATCCATGACTTTCTGCTCGTACACCACGTCGAATTCGTCGCCCGGGCGGATGTCCTGGGCGAAGTCGATGTCGTAGCCAAGGACGCGAGCCATGTCCATGGTCATGCTGTGGGAAAGGCCGGCGCGTTGGGCGGAGGCCGACAACGAGCTCTTGATCACGCCATGGGCATAGGCCGTGCGGACCACGGGCTTGCTGATTTCGCGGTTGAAGGTGTAGCCCTTGGCGTTTTTGGTCAGGCGAATGGTTTCAAGGTTGCTGACCTTGCTGTGCAGGTTGGTCAGCTGGCCGTCCTTGTCGAGCTCGAACTGCAGCACCTGGCCGTGCTTGAGCTGGCTGAACTGCTTCGCCTGCTTGTTGCTGGCCAGCACCTCATGGACCGCGCTGGCCGGCAAGCCGACCTTGGCGAACAGGGTGGAGAGAGTGTCGCCACGCGCTACGGTGACTTCGCGGTGGCCGGGCTGCTTGGCGGCCTCGGCTACCGGCGCTGCTGCAGGCTTTTCCTGTTCGGCTTTCTCGGTGGCCGAATCGGCCTCTTCGATCTGGGCGAACGGCGAGCTTTGCTCAGCGTCAGCCTGCACCAGCGGCGCGGCCTTGGATTCTTCTTTCAGTTGCTCGACCGGGCTTTCCAGTTCGAGGTTGAGGGTGGTTTTCTTGGCTTCGACTTCGCTGGAGGGAAATACCAGCAGTGCCAGGCTGAGCAGGGCGGCGATGCCGCTGGCGGCCAACAGATGGCTTTTCGGATAAAGCGGGGGCGCTTTAGGCGGTTCGTTGGTCATAGGTAAGGTGACTTTTTGAAGAAAAGTGAATATGGAAAAGATGAATGACATGATGAAGATGAAATAACTGTATAAAATATAACCAAATCCATTTTCACGCAAGGGCGCGTAGACGCCGCAAGCCTGCGGTCAGGTCACATTCCGTTGCGAAACTTGTATTTGATGGCCGATCTTGTATGGTTGGCTCCCCTTGAATCTGAGCCTTGCGGGTCTGTCTATGAAGTCGGTTGAAGAGCAGCTGGCGCTTATCAAGCGCGGTGCGGAAGAAGTATTGGTCGAGTCGGAACTGGTGGAGAAGCTCAAGCGCGGCCAACCTCTGCGCATCAAGGCAGGCTTCGACCCTACTGCGCCTGACCTGCACCTTGGGCACACGGTGCTGATCAACAAGCTGCGCCAGTTCCAGGAGCTGGGGCATCAGGTCATCTTCCTGATTGGTGATTTCACCGGGATGATCGGTGATCCGAGCGGCAAGAGCGCCACGCGCCCGCCGCTGACCCGCGAGCAGGTACTGGATAACGCCGAGACCTATAAACAGCAGGTGTTCAAGATTCTCGACCCGGCCAAGACCGAGGTTGCGTTCAACTCCACCTGGATGGACACGCTGACGCCAGCTGACTTCATTCGCCTGGCATCGCAGTACACCGTTGCGCGCATGCTTGAGCGGGATGACTTCGACAAGCGTTACACCACCAATCAGCCGATCGCCATCCATGAGTTCCTCTACCCGCTGGTGCAGGGCTATGACTCGGTGGCACTGAAAGCTGACGTGGAACTGGGCGGTACCGACCAGAAGTTCAACCTGCTGATGGGGCGTGAGCTGCAGCGTGCCTATGGCCAGGAAGCGCAGAACATCGTGACCATGCCGCTGCTCGAAGGGCTGGACGGCGTGAAGAAGATGTCCAAGTCGCTGGGCAACTATGTGGGCATCCAGGAAGCGCCAGGGGTGATGTACAGCAAGCTGGTGTCGATCCCGGACACGCTGATGTGGCGTTACTTCGAGCTGCTGAGCTTCCGCTCGATGGAAGAGATCGAGCAGTTCCGTGCTGATGTTGCCAGTGGCGCGAACCCGCGCGACATCAAGATCAAGCTGGCGGAAGAGATCGTGGCGCGCTTCCATGGTGAAGAGGCTGCTGCCAATGCTCACCGTGCGGCGGGCAACCGAATGAAGGAAGGCGAGTTGCCAGAAGACTTGCCAGAAATCGAAGTTGCTGCGGCTGAAGACCTGCCGATCGCTGCCGTGCTGAACCGGGCGGGGCTGGTGAAGAACTCGGCGATGGCGCGGGATCTGCTGAATGGCGGTGCTGTTAAGGTAGATGGTGCGGTGGTCGATCGTGACTTCGTTTTTGCACTGGGCGCCACTCACGTTTGCCAGGCCGGTAAGAAGGCGTTTGCCCGGGTCACCCTAAAGGCTGAGTGATCGTTAGTAGGTGTAGCTATATAGAAGCGGGGAGGCCGACAGGCCTCCCCGCTTTG
>NZ_WJRS01000014.1:0-170165 GCF_028895205.1 Pseudomonas sp. ITEM 17296
GCCTTCGGTCACCGAAGGCGGTGTGATCACCTACACCGTTACTCTGACCAGCAAAGATGGCCTGCCGATCAACAACCACGGCGCCCTGACCTTCACCTTGAGCGACGGCAAAACCGTCATCAACGTGCCGGCCAACAGTGCAACAGGCTTCGTCAACGTGGCTGCGCCGGATGATGTCTATATCGGCCAGACCTCTGTCGGCCTGGCGCTGCAGTCCGTCGGCGGCGCGGGTGCCAGCAAGTTCGAGCAACTGACCCTGGACAAGACCACGGCCACCACCGTGGTCAACGACGAGCCAGGTGTCGGCACCCCAGGCACTGGCAACCAGGGCGATGTGACCACCATCGGTATCACCGGTACCACCTCGTTGACCGAAGGTGAAACCGGCAAATACACCCTGACCCTGAGCAACCCGGCTAAGGCGGAAGTCACCGTTACCCTGACCTACAGCGGCACCGCTAACGGCCAGGACTACACCGCGGTCACCACCGTGAAGATCCCGACCAACAGCAGCAGCGTCACGTTCGATATCAAGACCATCGACGACAAGCTGGTTGAAGGTACCGAGAACTTCACCGTGACCATCGGCGCTGCCACCGGTGGCAACTTCGAAAACCTGCAGGTCGATAGCACCAAGGCGAGTGTCACCACCAACATCCTCGACAACGACCACCTGCCGGTTTCGACTGGCGGCGCGGTCAATGGCGTGGAAGACACCGACTACCTGTTCACCTGGAACGACTTCAAGGTCACCGATGCCGATGGCAACACCGGCCTGTTCGTGACCATCACCTCGCTGCCGGTCGACGGTAGCCTGAAGTTCTACAACGGCACCGCGTGGGTCGATGTGAAAGCAGGCCAGGTCGTCAGCCAGGCCGACATCACCAGCAACTACCTGAAGTTCGTGCCGAAGGCGAACGAGTCGGGCACCGACGGCTATGGCGGCTCGGGCGTCGGCAACAAACAGGCTGACTACGCGCAGTTCAAGTACACGCCGAACGACGGCACCAACCTGGGCAGCGAAGTGACCATGAAGGTCGACATCAGCCCGGTGGCCGACAAACCGACCCTGACGATTGGCAGTACCGATGTCGCGTCCAAAGGCCTGACCAAGGAAGTCTGGACCACCCTCAAAGGGCTGGGTACCGACGGCAACGGCATCACTGGCGATGCGCTGAAAACGGTCTTCGCCAACTCCGGCAGTGCTACCTCCAGCGCGACCACCACCAACGTGCAGTCCGATGGCAGCGTCACCGCTGGCACCGGTTCGAAGACGTCGGGTCTGCTGTTCCTGGAAGCCGGTAAGACCTACACCTTCAGCGGCATCGCCGATGACAGCCTGGTGGTCACCATTGGTGGCAAGACCGTGGTAACTGCGACCTGGGGCGCGGGTGGCCAGATTTCTGGCACCTTCACCCCAACGTCCAGCGGTTACTACCCGATCGAGGTTTACCACGCCAACCAATCAGGCCCTGGTAGCTATGACCTGAACATTCAGGCGGGCTCCGGTGCCGTCACCGACCTGAGCAGCAGCAACATCCCGATGTACCAGAACGTGACCGAGATGGCCAACGCTGGCCTGGGCGTGTCCGACCTGCACACCGTCAATGGCCAGAGCTACTACGACGGCTACAAGCTCAACGAAGGGCCGGAAGGTGGCTCGGTCAAGCTGGTCGGTATCAGCACCGGCCTGACCGACACCGATGGTTCCGAGACCTTGAGCGTGACCCTCAGCGGCATTCCGAAAGGGACTGTGCTGAGCGATGGCGCGGGCCACACCGTGACTGTCGGCGGTACGCCGGTGGACGTGACAGGCTGGAAACTCAGCGGCCTGACCCTGACCCCGCCGACCTACTACAAAGGCACGTTCGACATCACCGTCACCTCCACGGCCACCGAAAGCCTCGGCGGTTCGGACAGCATCACCGGCAAGATTCCGGTCACTGTCTACGGCGCCACCTACAAGGCGACGGTGGGCACTTCGGGCGATGACACCATCAATGGCAGCGAAGGCAACGACATCATCGTCGCCGACGTGGCTGGCTTGAACGTGGTTGCGGGCAAGAACTACAACATTGCCTTCATGGTCGACAGCTCGGGCAGTATGAGCACCCAGTCCGTCGCTGCGGCCAAGGCGCAGTTGGCATCGGTGTTCCAGACGCTGAAAGCCAGCCTGGGCGCTGATACTTCGGGGACGGTGAATATCTTCATCGCCGACTTCGATACCCAGGTAAACAAGAACGTGGCGGTCAATCTTGCCGATACCGACGCACTGACCAAGCTTCAGGCGGTGCTGGACTCGATGGTGGGTGGTTCAAGCTACGGCGGTGGTACCAACTATGAGGATGTGTTCAAAACCACGGCCAACTTCTTCAAGAGCACCATGGCTACCGGTAACAGCGGTGCAGAGAACCTGACCTACTTCATCACCGACGGTAAGCCGACCTATTACCAGACCAATGAAACGACCAACTACCGCCTGTGGAGCGGCGGCAAGTACCTGGATGACGTAGTCAACGTCAACAACTACAAGGTGGGTGAGACCTTCAGTGTCTGGGCCGACGCAACGCACAAAGTTGAAATCAATAGCGAAGGCAGCCTCAAAGTGCTGACCTACACAGAAAACCGTTGGGGCAACCTGGTGCTTGATTCCACCCGCACGATCGGGACGATTCATGCTCAAGGGGATGGCACCTACGAGTTCTCCGGCCTGGGCGGTACCGGTTATGCCGATTCCTGGAACTACGCGGATTCGGCGAGCAACACATCTGCCAGCTTCGCCCTCTTGGGTGGGACTAACGGTGTAAGCAAGGTTCAGGCAATTGGTTTGAACAGCGATGTCAGCCTGACTGACCTGAAGCCATACGACAGCGCCGGCAAGCCGCAGGCCAATATCGACCCATCCAACCTGGCCAGCGCGATCCTCGGGCATTCCGAGGCGACCCTGCCAGGCGCCGACAAGGTCGATGGCGGCAACGGCAACGACATCATCTTCGGTGACCTGATCACCCTCAACGGTGTCGTCAGCGAGGGCTACCAAGCCCTGCAGGCGTACGTTGCGCAGAAGAGCGGTGTCGAGGCCAGTGCCATCACCACCAACAATGTCCACCAGTACATCACCGAGCACTACACCGAGTTCGATATCTCCGGTGCCAACGACGGCAAGGATTTCCTGTCGGGCGGCAATGGCAACGACATCCTCTTCGGCCAAGGTGGCGATGACACGCTCGATGGTGGCAAAGGTAACGACATCCTGTTGGGCGGTACCGGCAAGGACATCCTGATCGGTGGCCAAGGCGATGACATCCTGATCGGCGGTAGCGGTGCGGACACCTTCGTGTGGAAGTCGGGCGATGTCGGCAACGACGTGATCAAGGACTTCAAGGTGGCCGAGGGTGACCGTATCGATCTGAAGGATCTGCTTCAGTTCGAGAAGGGCAGCACCATCGACAACTACCTGAAGATCACCACGGTGGACGGCACCTCGACGCTGCAGGTCAGCAGCGAGGGCAAGCTCAACGCCACCGGTGGCCTGGCCAACGCCGATGTGACGATCAAGCTGGAAGGGGTCAACTGGTCCAATACCTCGATCAACTCGTTGATCAGCGGTGGCGACCCGACCATCCGTATCGATAACAAAGACAGCTGATGCCCAGCCTACCCGGGCGGTCGAGAAGACCGCCCGGGTAGGTGCCGGCTCTTTCCTGCCTTCCCCTGACAGCGCATACTCGTGCGCCGGGCCTGCGTGCCCGGGAATCTTTGCCTATGCTGCTGTCTACCAACAAGGAACCAACGTGACGAGGGACACCGCCATGTTCTACGTGCAACGCAACGCTAGCGGCCAGTTGCTGCGGGTAGAAGCAGCCTCTTTTGACGAATTCACCGAAATACTCCCTGCTGACCATGCCGACGTTCAGGAATGGTTTGCCGACGACGAAGTGGAAAACAGCCTCAAAGAGCTCAAGCAAAGTGATCTGGACATGATCCGCGTGCTTGAGGACTTGATCGATGTGCTGACCGCCAAGGGTGTGTTCAGCATCACCGACCTGCCGGCCGGGGCGCAGGCCAAGCTGCTTAACCGTTCCAAGGCGCGCAAGGCGCTGGGCAGCCTGAACAACCTGATCGATGAAGAAGAGCAGGGCGGGTTGATCTGACCCCGGATCAGCCCCGATCTACAGTGATATGGTTATTCATTAAAGATATTTAAAATATCTTTCTTATGACTTTATAGTTGCTCCCACTGCGTACCCGTCGACCAATCGATGCGCCGCACGACTTGAACCCACACGGGAAATCCCCGTGCGTTTCTGATCGTTGCGCGCCTTTGACGTCGCGCACTGCGTGGGAGTGAACCATGTCCGCCGCCTCGAACGCCTTGTCGTCCATCGACAGCGCCCAGCCGCAAAACTTTGAAATCCGCCCGTTCTCCGGTGCCGTCGGTGCCGAGATCATCGGCCTGGACCTGACCCGACCGGTCAACGCCGAGGATTTCACCCAAATTCATCGCGCCCACCTCGATCACCCTGTACTGGTGTTCCGCGACCAGCGCATCACCCCGGAGCAACAGATCAGCTTCAGCCGCCGTTTCGGCGAGCTGCAGATTCATGTGCTCAAGCAGTTCCTGCTGACCGGGCACCCCGAAATCCTGATCGTTTCCAACATCGTCGAAGACGGTCGCAACGTCGGCCTGGGCGATGCTGGCAAGTTCTGGCATTCGGACCTGTCGTATAAAGAGCTCCCCAGCCTGGGTTCGATGCTGCATGCCCAGGAGCTGCCCAGCGAGGGCGGCGATACGCTGTTCGCCGATATGCACAAAGCCTGGGACGCCGTGCCCGAAGCCCTGCGCAAGGTAATCGCCGGCCGCGACGCGGCCCATTCCTACACGGCCCGGTATGCCGAGACCAAGTTCGAAGGCAACTGGCGCCCGGCCCTCAGCGCCGAGCAATTGGCCCAGGTGCAGGAAGTGATCCACCCGGTGGTACGCACCCACCCGGAAAACGGCCGCAAGGCGCTGTTCGTCAGCGAAGGCTTCACCACCCGCATCGTCGGCCTGCCGGACGACGAAAGCCGCGACGTGCTGCAGCAGCTGTATGCCCTGAGCGTGCTCGAGCAGAACATCTACCGCCATCAGTGGCAGCCCCACGACTTGGTGTTCTGGGACAACCGTTCGCTGATCCACCTCGCCACCGGCTGCCCCGCGCACCTGCGGCGCAAGCTCTATCGCACCACCATCCAGGGCGATGCCCCGTTCTGACGACTGAGGAAACACACCATGCGTAAATCCATCAGCCGCCTGGCGGCAAGCATTGGCCTGGGCGCGAGCCTGGTCGTCGGCAGCCTGGCGGCCCCCGCCGTGGCCCAGGCCGAAGGCAAAATCCGCATCGCGGAACAATTCGGCATCGTCTACTTGTTGTTGAACGTGGTGCGTGACCAGCACCTGATCGAAAAACACGGTAAAGAACAGGGCGTCGACATTGAAGTCGACTGGGCCCAGCTCTCGGGCGGCGCGGCCATCAACGATGCGCTGTTGTCCGGCTCGGTGGATATCGCCGGTGCTGGCGTTGGCCCGCTGCTGACCGTCTGGGACCGCACCAAAGGCCGGCAGAACGTGAAGGCGGTCGCCTCGCTTGGCAACTTCCCGTATTACCTGGTCAGCAGCAACCCGAATGTGAAGACCATCGCTGACATCTCCGAGAAAGACCGCATCGCCGTGCCAGCCGTGGGCGTCTCCGTGCAGTCGCGCTTCCTGCAGTACGCCGCCGCCCAGCAGTGGGGCGACAAGGAATACAACCGCCTCGACAAGTACACCCTGGCCGTACCGCACCCCGATGCCACGGCCGCGCTGATCGCCGGTGGCACCGAACTGAACGGGCACTTCTCAAACCCGCCGTTCCAGGACCAGGCGTTGGCCAACAAGGATGTACACGTTGTGCTCAACAGCTACGACCTGCTTGGCCCCAACTCGCCGACCCTGTTGTTCGCCACTGAAAAATTCCGCACGGACAACCCCAAGACCTACAAAGCCTTCGTCGACGCCCTGGCCGAGGCCGCAGACTTCGCCCAGAAGGACAAGGCGGCCGCTGCTGACACGTACATCCGCGTGACCAAGGCCAAGATCGACCGCGATGTGCTGATCAAGCTGATCGACAACCCGCAGTACGAGTTCACGGTAACGCCGAAGAACACCTACAAACTGGCGGATTTCCTGTATCGGGTTGGCGCCATCAAGCACAAGCCGGAGTCGTGGAAGGATTACTTCTTCCAGGATGAACGCCCGTTGCAAGGGAGCTGATCGATCATGACCGCCCCATTGCCAGGCCACGCGGCCAGCAACCTGAGCCGTGTCGCCACGCCACCGCTGCTAACGGTGGATAACCTCAGCCTCGAATACCGCACCGCGCAACGCGTGGTGCGGGCCACCCACCAGGTCAGTTTCGAAGTCGACCGCGCCGACCGTTTCGTCTTGCTGGGGCCTTCGGGCTGCGGCAAGTCCACCTTGCTCAAGGCCGTGGCCGGGTTCATCGAGCCCCAGGAAGGGCAGATTCTGCTGCAGGGCCAGCCCGTCAAAGGCCCCGGCCCTGACCGCATCGTGGTGTTTCAAGAGTTCGACCAGTTGCCACCCTGGAAGACGGTAAAGCAGAACGTCATGTTCCCTTTGCTGGTATCGGGCCAGCTCAAGCGTGCCGAGGCCGAGGACCGGGCGCTGCACTACCTGGACAAAGTCGGCCTGGCCGCCTTTGCCGATGCCTACCCACACACCCTTTCTGGCGGCATGAAGGCGCGCGTGGCGATTGCCCGGGCCTTGGCCACCCAGCCGAAGATCCTGCTGATGGACGAGCCGTTCGCCGCGCTGGACGCGCTGACCCGGCGCAAGATGCAGGAAGAGCTGCTGCTGCTGTGGGAAGAGGTGCGCTTTACCCTGCTGTTCGTGACCCACTCCATCGAAGAAGCGCTGGTGGTCGGCAACCGCATCTTGCTGCTGTCGCCGCACCCAGGCCGGGTACGGGCCGAGGTACACAGCCATCAGTACGACCTTGGCAGCCTGGGCGCCGCCGATTTCCAGGCCAGTGCCCGGCGTATCCATCGCCTGTTGTTCGATGAGGCGGACACGCCCGAGCAGGCCGACGACCTTGGCTTCAACGATATCCGTATCGCCTACTGACAGGAGCTTCAGCCATGACCACTACACCTGTACGTCAGGAATACGAGGTGCAGCTGGAGCCGCTGCTCAGTGTGCCTCTGGAACGCCAACTGCCCTTAGCCCAGCGCTTGTGGCAGCAAGGCTGGCTGCGCAAGGCTGTCATCCTGGTGGTGATCGCCGCGCTGTGGGAGGCCGTGGCCCGCTATCAAGGCAACGACCTGCTGCTGCCAAGCTTTCTGCAAACCTCTGCTGCGCTGTGGGACGGCCTGCTCAGTGGCGAGTTGCCCGCCAAGGTCGGCGTGTCGCTGGTGATCCTGCTCAAGGGCTATGTGCTGGGTATTGTGCTGGCGTTCGGCTTGACCAGCCTGGCGGTGTCGACCCAGCTTGGCCGTGACCTGCTGGGCACCTTGACCTCCATGTTCAACCCCTTGCCGGCAATCGCCTTGCTGCCGCTGGCGCTGTTGTGGTTCGGCCTGGGCGACAACAGCCTGATCTTCGTGCTGGTGCACTCGGTGCTATGGGCGCTGGCGCTGAATACGTATGCGGGCTTTCTCGGGGTGTCCGAGACGTTGCGCATGGCCGGTCGCAACTATGGCCTCAAGGGCCTGCGCCTGGTGCTGTACATCCTGGTGCCGGCGGCCTTGCCGTCGATTCTGTCGGGCTTGAAGATCGGCTGGGCGTTTGCCTGGCGCACCTTGATTGCCGCCGAACTGGTGTTTGGCGCCAGCAGCGGCAAGGGCGGGCTGGGTTGGTACATCTTCCAGAACCGCAACGAGCTGTACACCGACAAGGTGTTTGCCGGGTTGGCGGTGGTGATCCTGATTGGTTTGCTGGTCGAGGGGTTGGTGTTCAACACCCTGGAGCGGCTGACCGTGCGGCGGTGGGGGATGCAGCGCTAGCCAGTAAGCCTGCCCCGGCCTCTTCGCGGGCAAGCCCGCTCCCACAGGGGCTGCACGCCTTCAAGGTGGGTGATGACCTTGTGGGAGCGGGCTTGCCCGCGAAGAGGCCGATACAGGCTATGGATTCTGGTACTGAGCCGCCGCATTGCTCAGCATCTTGCCAATCTCTTCGCGCAACCCCTCTGGTTGCTCAACCACCACCCCATCCCCCTGGCTCAGCAGCCACCAACGCAGCGGCCAGCCATCGCTTACCGTGGCCCGCAACCGATGCCCATGCTCCAGCGCCGTCAGCTGCATGTCGCTGCTCAACGGCGCCTCGCGCAACTGCCGCGCCAAGGCATCACTGACCCGCGCCACCAGCTCTACCCCCTCGCCTTGGGCCGGCTGCAGCGCATCACCGCGCAAGTACGTCAGCAAGTCGAAATTGCCGCGCAGCTCGCCCACGGCACTCGACGACCAGTGCCAGCCGAACGGTATGCTCTTGTCATTGCGCTCCAGCGGAAAAATCAGCGACAACTCGTTGAGGTCGCGCTCAACCGTGCGTTTGCTGACATTGAACCCCACATCACGCAGGCGCCACACCAACTCGGCGCTGGTGATGCCTGGGGAGCGGCTGGGCAGTTGGCGCAGCAGCGCCCACTGACGACTGAGGGTGGCGCGAGTGGTGGCGAACGGCAAAAGATAACGTCCTTGTCTAGGCTTGCCGCAATAGGATGGCGGCACGAGCGGGGCATGGCAATTGGCCACAGCCTGCTCAGATCAAGGAAGTCGCATTTGGTTGCCTCGTGCCGAATCGTTCGCGACAGGTTTTGTCGTGACGTCACGCAGAATCACGCCTCATCACAGCCGAGGTCGAGGTTGTGTGTCGTTCAATGAGGATGAACATGTCTGCTGCCAGCAATATCCATTCGCTGCTTGCCCGTCTTCTGCCAGAGCGGGTCATCGCCCCGCCAGCCCCTGCCGGGAGGCGTCATCGGCTGTTTGCCGGGGTCGGGCTGCCCAGCCAGCGGTCGTTGCTGGTCAGCCGCCTGGACGAGGCCAGCGATTTGCAGGGTGTGTACGCCGACCTGCGCCGCCAAGCGCTGCAAGGCAGCGTGGCCGCACTGAATGACCTCGGCTGGATCTGGCTCAATGGCAAGTACTGGCGTGCCGACACCGTGCTGGCCGGCCACCTGTTGCGCATGGCGGCCTTGCAGGGTAACGCCGCGGCCTGGTTCAACCTGGGCCAGCAGCATTACTTCGGCAAAGGCATCGAAACCTCCTACGTGCAGGCGGCCGAGTGTTATCGGCAGGCGTTTGACCGCGGCATGTTGCATGCTGCTGCCGCACTCGGTGACTTGTATGAAGAAGAAGTGTGCGATGGCGACCTGGACTGGCAGGTCGACCTGATACAGGCCTACCAATGGTTTTTGCGCGGTGCCCAGCGGGGCGAAGCGCGGTGCCGGTTCGAGGTGGGGTACCGGCTGATGCATGGCCTGTATGTGGAGGCTGATATCAAAGGCGCGCTTTATTGGCTTGAGCTGGCGGCTGCGGCAGGGGTGATGCAGGCGGCCGAGGAGCTGGCGGTGCACTTCAGCAGCCGCGACCGCGCGCGTTACCTCGACTGGCGCGACCGGGCCGTGCAGATGGGCAGCACGCTGGCGCTGACGATGAAGCTGGAAGACCAGGTCCAGCCCTGATCGTTATAGCTAATTCAGGGCGCAACGCAGTCCCGTGTAGGAGCGGCCTTGCGTCGCGAAAGGGCTGCGAAGCAGCCCCAGATTCTATCGTCTCTGCAGATATTGCTGGGGCTGCTTCGCAGCCCTTTCGCGACGCAAGGCCGCTCCTACACACAGAGCGCGCATGGCCTAGAGACCACGCATGAACAGAATTTCACCCACGCTACCCGTCGCCCACGGTTGACGACAGGGGGAGGGCGAGGCGTATATTGATAGTTAGCAAACTATGAATATCCTTGGTTCCCTTCATGACCCTTGATCTCCTGCGCCTGCAAGTCAGCAGCGGCATGGTGGTTGCCGCTCGCCATTGGCGGCGCATCTGCCACGCGGCCCTGACTGGCTATGGCATTTCTGAAGCCTGCGCCGCGCCGCTGTTGATGATCGTGCGCCTGGGCGACGGTGTGCATCAGGTGGCGGTGGCCCAGGCCGCTGGCCTCGAAAGCCCGTCGCTGGTACGCCTGCTCGACCAGCTGTGCAAAGCCGGGCTGGTGTGCCGCAGCGAGGACCCTCTCGACCGCCGCGCCAAGGCCCTGAGCCTGACCGCCGAAGGCCGCGCCTTGGCCGAATCCATCGAAGCCGAGCTGGTGCGCTTGCGCCGTGAGGTGCTGCAGGGCATCGACCAAGCTGACCTTGAGGCCGCCTTGCGCGTGCTGCGCGCGTTCGAAGCCGCCGGCCTCGGCACACCCGGCGGGGCAGCATGAACGGATTCTTCAGCTCGGTCCCCCCAGCCCGCGATTGGTTCTACGGCGTGCGCACCTTCGCCGCGTCGATGATCGCCCTGTACATTGCCCTGCTCATGCAGCTGCCGCGCCCGTACTGGGCGATGGCGACCGTCTACATCGTCTCCAGCCCGTTCGTCGGCCCGACCAGTTCCAAGGCCCTGTACCGCGCCCTGGGCACCTTGCTCGGGGCCGGCGGGGCGATATTCCTGGTGCCACCCTTGGTGCAATCGCCGCTGTTGCTGAGCGTCGCCATCGCCTTGTGGACCGGCACCTTGCTGTTCCTCTCGCTGAACCTGCGCACCGCCAACAACTACGTGCTGATGCTGGCGGGCTACACGCTACCGATGATTGCCCTGGCCGTGGTCGACAACCCCACCGCGGTGTTCGATGTGGCCTCATCGCGGGCTCAGGAAATCTGCCTGGGCATCGTCTGCGCGGCCGTGGTCGGTGCAATCTTCTGGCCGCGCCGCCTGGCCCCGGTGGTGGTCGGCTCGACCGGCAACTGGTTTGCCGAGGCGATCCGCTACAGTGATACCTACCTGGCCCGTGACGTCGCCGCCGACAAGGTGGGCGGCATGCGTGCCTCGATGGTGGCCACGTTCAACACCCTGGAAATGATGATCGGCCAGCTCGGCCACGAGGGTGCCGGCCCTCACACCCTGAAGAACGCCAGCGAGCTGCGTGGGCGGATGATCCACCTGCTGCCGGTGATCGACGCCCTGGACGACGCCCTGGTCGCCCTCGAAGGCCGCGCGCCCGTGCAGTTCGCCCAGTTGCAACCGTTGCTGGCCGAGGCCCGCGAGTGGCTCAAAGGCACTGCCGACGATGCCTCCCTGGCGCCCTGGGCCGCCTTGCACGAGCAGATCACCCGCCTGCAACCCAGCGCCGCCGCACTGGACCAGCGCGCCGGCCTGTTGCTGTCCAACGCCTTGTATCGCCTGACCGAGTGGGTCGACCTCTGGCAAGACTGCTGCACCCTCCAGCACGCCCTGCGCAAGGACGACGCCACGCCCTGGCGCGCCGCTTACCGCCACTGGCGCCTGAGCCGCCTCACGCCCTTCTTCGACCGGGGCCTGATGCTGTACTCGGTGTTCTCCACTGTCACCGCGATCATCGTCGCCAGCGGCTTGTGGATTTTGCTCGGCTGGAACGACGGCGGCAGTGCGGTCATCCTCGCGGCCGTGGCCTGCAGCTTCTTTGCCGCGATGGACGACCCGGCGCCGCAGATCTACCGGTTCTTCTTCTGGACGCTGATGTCGGTGATCTTCTCCAGCGTCTACCTGTTCCTGGTGCTGCCCAACCTGCACGACTTCCCGATGCTGGTGCTGGCATTCGCCGTGCCGTTCATCTGCGTCGGCACGCTGACCGTGCAGCCGCGCTTCTACCTCGGCACCTTGCTGACTATCGTCAACACCGCCACCTTCATCAGCATCCAGGGCGCGTACGACGCAGACTTCCTGACCTTCATCAACGCCAACCTGGCCGGCCCGGTGGGGCTGCTGTTCGCGTTCATCTGGACCTTGCTGCTGCGCCCGTTCGGCGTCGAGTTGGCAGCCAAGCGCATGACCCGCTTCGCCTGGCGCGACATCGTCGAGATGACCCAGCCCGCCACCCTGGCCGAACACCGCCAGGTGGGCGTACAGATGCTCGACCGCCTGATGCAGCACCTGCCGCGATTGTCGCAGACCGGCCAGGACAGCGGCGTGGCACTGCGTGACCTGCGCGTGGGCCTGAACCTGCTCGACCTGCTGGCCTACATGCCCCGCGCCAACCCGCAGGCCCGTGAGCGCCTAGCCACGGTCATCGAGGAAGTCGGCGCCCACTACGCCGCTTGCCTGCGCGCCAACCAACGCCTGCACGCACCGGCCACGTTGCTGCGCAACATGGAGCGCGCGCGGCAAGGGCTGGCGCTGGACGACCACAACGACCGCGGCGATGCCCGCGTGCACCTGCTGCATGCCCTGAGTGGCCTGCGCTTGGCCTTGCTGCCTGGGGTCGAGGTGATGCTCGAGCCGACCGAACAACCGCAACTGCCCCCCGGCATCGATGGAGCCCCACTGTGATCGGTGATCTGGATATCAGCGGGGTGTTCCTGCCCACGCTGCTGGTGATGATGGTGTTCACCTACCTGCTGTTTCTGGGCGTGCATGCCTTGCTCGTGCGCCTGCATTTTTACCGCCTGGTCTGGCACCGGGCTTTGTTCAACGTTGCCCTCTACGCCGTAATGCTGGGCGCGGTCGACCACTTTTGCCGAAACCTGATGCTGCCATGAAAAAACCTTTGCTGACCCTGGGCCGTGTGGTCCTGACCTTGCTGGTCGTGAGTTTCGCCGCCGTGCTCGTGTGGCAGATGGTGGGCTACTACCTGTTCGCCCCCTGGACCCGCGACGGTCACATCCGCGCCGATGTGATCCAGATCGCCCCGGATGTGTCCGGGCTGATCCAGAAGGTCGAGGTGCGTGACAACCAGGTGGTCAAGCGCGGCGACGTGCTGTTCACCATCGACCAAGACCGCTTCAGCCTGGCCCTGCGCCAGGCCAAGGCGACCCTCGCCGAGCGCGAGGAAACCCTGGCCCAGGCTGCCCGCGAGACGCGCCGTAACCGCAAGCTGGGCAACCTGGTCGCGGCCGAGCAACTGGAAGAGAGCCAGTCCCGCGAAGCCCGCGCCCGCTCGGCGGTCAACGAGGCACAAGTGGCCGTCGATACCGCCCAGCTCAACCTCGATCGCTCGGTGGTACGCAGCCCGGTGGACGGCTACCTTAACGACCGCGCCCCGCGTAACCACGAATTCGTCACCGCCGGCCGCCCGGTACTGTCGGTGGTCGACAGCGCCTCGTATCACGTCGATGGCTACTTCGAAGAAACCAAGCTCGGTGGCATTCACATCGGCGATGCCGTGGACATCCGCGTGATGGGCGACAACACCCGCCTGCGCGGCCACGTACAAAGCTTTGCCGCCGGCATCGAAGACCGCGACCGCAGCAGCGGCGCCAACCTGCTGCCCAACGTCAACCCGGCGTTCAGCTGGGTGCGCCTGGCCCAGCGGATTCCGGTGCGTATCGCCTTCGACGAAGTGCCGGAAGACTTCCGCATGATCGCCGGGCGCACGGCCACGGTGTCAATCATCGAGGACAAGCGCCCATGAAACGCCTGATGCTGGTGGGCATGGCCCTGTCCCTCGGTGCCTGTGCCCTGGTTGGCCCGGATTACGAAGTGCCGAAAGACGCGGCCGTGCAGCGCAGCGACCTCAACGGCCCGCTGCGCCAGGACGCCGACAGTGTGGTATCGGCGCCGGTGCCCGAAGACTGGTGGCAGCTGTATCAGGATCAGCGCCTCAACCAACTGGTGCGCCAGGCATTGAGCGCCAATACCGAGCTGCGCGTGGCTGCGGCCAACATCGCCAAGGCTCGCGCCCAGGTCGAAGTGGCCGAGTCGCAGGGCGGTTTCAGTGGTGGTATCAAGGCTGGCGCCCAGCGCTTGCAGGAGTCTGGCGAGGCCTTTTTGCTGCCCGAGAAGGTACCCGTGGCCAATATCGGTGAAGCCATCATCAGCGCCTCCTACCAGTTCGACCTGTGGGGCACATTCAAGCGCGGCACCGAGGCGGCCAAGGCCAACGCCGACGCGGTGCAGGCCGCAGCAGACACCGCACGCATCACCCTGGTGGCGGATGTGGTCAAGGCCTACACCCAGGTGTGCTCGGCCAACGAGGAGTACCACATTGCGCGCGAGTCGCTGGACCTGCAGGAGCAAGGCGTAAAGCTGAACCAGCGCCTGCGCGATGCCGGCCGTGGCGACGAAACCCAGGTCACCCGCTCGCAGACCCAATTCAAATCCCTGCGCGCTGAGCTGCCACGCTTCAAGGCCGAGCGCGAGACGGGCTTGTATACCCTCGCTGCACTGCTGGCCAAACCGGTCGAGCAGTTGCCCGCCGGCACCGCCGATTGCGCCGAACTGCCGCACCTGGCCCAACTGATCCCGGTAGGCGACGGTGCCGCGCTGCTCAAACGCCGCCCCGACGTGCGCCAGGCCGAGCGCCAACTGGCGGCCGCCACCGCATACATTGGCGTGGCCACGGGCGCGCTGTACCCGGACATCAGCATCGGCGCCCAGGTGGGCACCATCGGTATCCTCGAGAACCTTGGCGAGCCCTCCACCAACCGCTGGGGCTTTGGCCCACAGATCAGCTGGACCATCCCCACCAACGGCACCCGTGCCCGCATCCGCATGGCCGAAGCCTCGACCCAAGCGGCGCTGGCGCATTTTGACGGCGTGGTGTTGAACGCCATCCGCGAGACCCAGACCCGGCTGGCGCAGTACAGCGCCTTGCTCGACCGGCGTGATGCATTGGCCGAGGCAGAGAAGTCGGCCAAGGAAGCGGCGGACCAGACGCACCGGTATTACCAGGCTGGGCGTGAGTCGTTCCTGGCGGATTTGCAGGCGACGCGGACGTATACCGATATGCGCGCGCAGTTGGCGGCGGCGAATAGCCAGGTGGCGGTGGGGCAGATTGGGGTGTTTTTGGCGCTGGGTGGGGGATGGAAGGGGGGCGGCACGCCTTGATCGTTTTGGGGGGCGAAGGTGTTTGGCGATAGAGCTGCGGCGCCTATGAGATCGAGCGCCGCCCGCGCGGCGCTTCGCAGCACAAGGCTGCTCCTACATTTTTTTCGGGCCAGTCACGCCTGTGAAGGCGGCGCGCGACCGCCTTGTTTGTAGGATTCGATATCGTGCCATGCACCAACGGCCCGCGCGCCGATGGGGCAGGAATAACTGGCCCGAAAAAAATGTAGGAGCAGCCTTGTGCTGCGAAGCGCCGCGCGGGCGGCGCTCGGTCTTGAGGGCGCCGAACCTCTAACGTCGAACACCCCGAATACGTAAGACGTTTCCGAATCTGAAACCAAATGCTTCAGCTCTCGCTATCAGGCGAACTATCCTACGCGCCTGTCGGAAGGTGCTGTCTAGGCGGGGAGATGCCCCAGGAATAATGTCCTCGGGTCGCCTCGCAAGGCGATCGGGCGTGAGACACCCGGTTTGCATTCGGTAGCACCGCTTCATGGCGGTCGTGCGCGGGCAGGCTTAGGCCTGGCCGGGGTTACCGTATGTCCCGGGTCTCACTCCGTGCACGACTGCCACCCAATTCCGTGAGACGAGGAGGACGGTAGTTTTTTCTTTCCGCATACGGAGCCCCACCATGAAAAAAATCGTCCCCGACCCACCGCCCTCAACTCTCCTTCTGCTCGACCCACCCCTCATCACGCTCCAAGACCCTCCCTGCGCCGAAACGTGCGACCTGCTGATCCGCGCCCTGACCCTGACTGTGGAGCAGACCACCTCCGCCCTGCTAGACAGCAGCCCTGGCCTGATGCGTGACGCGATGGGCATGAACATTCGCCTGTTGTGCCGGATGATCAACGCCCTGTGCGACCACACCCGCGCCAGCGCCTGAGCCGAGGACCAACACAATGCGCGACGACCCCACAGCGTCTTCCACCGCAGGCGAGGAAACCTTCGACCTGTTCCGCCTGCAACCTGACGTCCCCTTCAACCACGCCTTCTCTCAGTTGTCCGTACTGCTCGGCTGCATCCGCCACCTGACCACCGAAGCGGAAATGGAGAATGACCGCGTGGCCGGCAGCGCAGCGCGGATTCTCAGCGAGATGGCCAAGGCATTGATCGACGATATGGAGCGGGGGATGCCCAAGGCTGTTCAGTAGTTGTCTAGTGAATACAGGGCTGCCTTGCAGCCCTCTCGATGCAATGCTCTGTGCGCACTGGGTTCGACTTTACGGAAATCCTCATAATCGGCTTGATCCTCAAGTTTTTTCTCACTGCGCCATGAAAATTCTGATTTTTAGCATTTTCCCCGATTTTTTTCTGACAATACCTGCGCCTCAGTTTCGACGCCTTCTACAAGAATCAACGCGCCTCCTGGGTTGAAGTTCGTTTGTCACAAGATTTTTCATGAAATCCGCCCGCTACCCTTGAGAGAAATAGAGTGGAAGTGAACAATGTTCTCTTTCGCATTCCCTCCGAGACTGGCCATGAAAACCCGTTCCCGTCTGCTTGCCTGGCTGCCTGCTTTACTGCTTGGCCCAGTGCTGGCGCTGTGCAGCACCGTGGTGCTGGCCGAAGCCCCCGCCGAGGCCGCCAAGGCCTTGCACCTGCTCGATTACATCGGTGCCGACTACCCGCCGACCGTGCGCGATGGCAAGGTGATCGACGAGGGTGAATACCGCGAGCAACAGGAATTCACTGCGTTACTGGCCGAACTGGTCAAAGGTTTGCCGGCGCATGCTGAGCAAACGGCACTGGAGCAGGGCGTAGAGGGTTTGCGCCAGGCCATTGAGCAGCGTCATGAAGGCGCCGCCGTTGCCCGTCAGGCCCGCCAGTTGGGCGCGCGCCTGGCGGTGGCCTACGAGGTTAGCCAGGCCCCGGTGATTACCCCGGACCCGGCCCGCGGGGCCTCGCTGTATGCGCAGAACTGCTCGATCTGCCATGGCGATACCGGCGCCGGCGATGGCCCGGCCGGTGTCGGCCTGGAACCGCCGCCCGCTAACCTGCGCAGCGTCGAGCGGCTTGACCAGTTGAGCCTGTTCGACCTGTACAACACCCTTGGCCTGGGCATCGAAGGCACCGAGATGCCATCGTTCGCCGATCAGCTCGATGAGCGTCAGCGCTGGGACGTCGCTGCCTATGTGGCAAGCTTCACGGCCCAGCCTGAAGCCGCCAAAGGTGACAAGGTCTGGAACCTGGCCGACCTTGCCCGCCAGACCCCGGCTGAAGTCGCGGCCAACGAAGGTGCCAGTGCGCTGGCCGCGTTCCGTGCCCAGCGTGCCCAGCCGCCGCAGGTCAAACGCGGCCCGGCGCAGTTGCTCGAGTACACCGCCAGCACCCTGGATAAAAGCCTGGCCGCCTACCGCGAAGGCGATCACGACCAGGCGTATGACCTGTCTGTGGCCGCGTACCTGGAAGGGTTCGAGCTGGTGGAAAGCTCGCTGGACAACATTGATACCCAAGCGCGCAAAGACACCGAAAAATCCCTCATGGCTTACCGCCAGTCGCTTCAGGATGGTTTGCCGGTGGCCCAGGCTGAGCAGCGCCTGACCGAAGCCAAGACCAAGCTCGGCCAGGCCGCCAAACTGCTGGGCAGCGATGGCCTGAGTTGGTCGCTGAGCTACATTTCCGGGCTGTTGATTTTGCTGCGTGAAGGCCTTGAAGCGATTCTGGTGCTGGCGGCGATCCTGGCCTTCCTGCGCAACACCGGCCAGCAGTCGGCTGTACGCAGCGTCAATATCGGCTGGGGCCTGGCGCTGGTTGCCGGCTTTGCCACCTGGGCCCTGGCGGCTTATGTGATCGACGTGGGCGGTGCCCAGCGCGAGCTGCTGGAAGGCTGCACGGCGCTGTTTGCTGCGGTCATGGTGCTGTGGTTGGGGGTATGGATGCACGACCGCCGCCACGCTGCGGCCTGGCAGGACTACATCAAGAGCAGCCTGGTCAGTGGCGGCGGGCGCTTCGGCTTTGCCATGCTGGCGTTCTTCTCGGTGTACCGCGAGCTGTTCGAGGTGATCCTGTTCTACGAAACCCTGTGGCTGCAGGCGGGGCCTGCCGGGCATCAGGCGGTGTTGGCAGGGGGCGCCACGGCGCTGGTGCTGCTGGTGGGGTTGGCCTGGGTGATTTTGCGCGGTTCGGCCAAGCTGCCGCTGTCGCTGTTCTTCAGCATCAACGCGGCGCTGTTGTGCGCGCTGTCTGTGGTGTTCGCCGGGCACGGCGTCAAGGCACTGCAAGAGGCCGGGGTGCTGGGCACGCGGCCGGTGGCGTTCTTCGAGTTCGACTGGCTGGGCATTCATGCCGATGCCTACTCGCTGGCAGCCCAGGCGGTGGCATTGCTGGCCATCGTGTTCCTGTACGGGCGCTCGCGGTTGGCCGAGAAGCGCAGGGCGGCGGCCAGCTAAGGCCGCCCTCCTGGTATACCTGTTCGATCAGGCCGGTTGTGGCGCCTTGAGAATGTTCTGCAGCAGTTGAACACTGTCGACGGCGTCATGACCCAGGCTGGTCAGGTAGCCACCATCGGGTTGATCGGTCAGCCCTTTCTCGAACAGGCGCTGAGCGGCCGCGATCAGGGCAGGGGAGGCGTGGCTGTTTATCTTGATGCCTTCCTGGCTGCTGTCGTGCTTGAACAGCGCGAGGACTTCCAGTTCGGCGATCAGATCGGGGGTAAAGGACATGGCGACTCCTGACTTCCAGACGAGGATGGCGGCACCGTCATCGGTGCCTGACCTTCGAGTGTAGTCGGGTTATTCGTCGTCGCCTTGATCCATCTCAGGTGGCAGCTCGGGCAGGGCGCGCAGGGCGTTTTCATACCACTCGCTATTGAAGGCGCGGTCTTCCACCAGCATGTTGTCGATCTCGAAGGCCAACACATGGGCCATCAGGTTGAGGATGTCCTCGCGCGCGTAGCCGACCAGGGTGAGCTTGTTGAAGGTGGCTTTGGCGGCAGGCGGCTCGCCGCTTTCGATCTGGTTCTCGATGGCCTGTGTCAGCGTTGCCTCGGCGAAGGCTTCGTCGTCATTGTCGATGTCGGTGGGCTCGCTCATGGCGGTACTCCTGTGATGGGGCATACAGTTTGCCACGCCTGTGCTGGCAATGTCCGGTCATCGACCGGGTGCATGACGCTGGTCAGGCGCTGGCGCAGGGGCTATAAAAGCCGGGCCATCCCCATACGGCCTGGAGGCTGTTACCCCATGCTCAAGCTTCACGGATTCTCGGTCAGCAACTACTACAACATGGTCAAGCTGGCGCTGCTGGAAAAAGGCCTGCCTTTCGAGGAGGTCACCTTCTACGGCGGCCAGGCGCCCAAGGCACTGGAAGTCAGCCCGCGGGGCAAGGTACCGGTACTGGAAACCGAGCACGGCTTTATCAGCGAAACCAGTGTGATCCTCGACTACATCGAGCAGACCCAAGGCGGCAAGGCACTATTGCCAACCGACCCGTTCGAGCAGGCCAAGGTGCGTGAGCTGCTGAAGGAAATCGAGCTGTACATCGAACTGCCGGCGCGTACCTGCTATGCCGAATCCTTCTTTGGCATGGCGGTGGAGCCGTTGATCAAGGAACGCGCCCGTGCCGACTTGCTGGCCGGCTTCGCCACGCTCAAGCGCAATGGGCGCTTCGCACCCTATGTGGCGGGTGAGCAGCTGACGATTGCCGACCTGATGTTCTGCTTCTCGGTCGACCTGGCCTACGCGGTGGGCAAGAAGGTGCTGAACCTCGACTTCCTCGCGGACTTCCCCGAGGCCAAGGCATTGCTGCAGCTGATGGGCGAGAACCCGCACATGGCGCGGATCGTGGCAGACAAGGAGGCGGCGATGCCTGCCTTCATGGAGATGATTCGTAGCGGCAAACGCTAACTGTAGCTAGCGCTGAACCTGTAGGAGCAGCCTTGTGCTGCGAAGAGGCCGGTGCAAACACCTTAGATCCATGGTGTTTTCACCGGCCTCTTCGCAGCACAAGGCTGCTCCTACAACAAGCAGTTAGCGTGAAGCCAGCAGCGCCTGGCCGCGCACCACGGCCGCACGCACCTGCGCCGGTGCGGTACCACCAATGTGGTCACGGGCATTGACCGACCCTTCCAGGGTCAGCACAGCGAACACGTCCTGCTCAATCTGGTCGCTGAACTGGCGCAGTTCGTCCAGGCTCATCTCGGCCAGGTCCTTGCCAGTGTCCACGCCATACTTCACCGCGTGGCCGACGATTTCGTGGCAGTCACGGAACGGCAGGCCACGGCGTACCAGGTAGTCAGCCAGGTCAGTGGCGGTGGAGAACCCGCGCAGGGCCGCTTCACGCATGATCGCGTGCTTGGGCTTGATGGCCGGGATCATGTCGGCAAAGGCACGCAGCGAGTCGCGCAGGGTATCGGCGGCGTCGAACAGCGGTTCCTTGTCTTCCTGGTTGTCCTTGTTGTAGGCCAACGGTTGGCCTTTCATCAGGGTCAGCAGGCCCATCAGGGCGCCGAACACGCGGCCGCTCTTGCCGCGTACCAGCTCTGGCACGTCTGGGTTCTTTTTCTGCGGCATGATCGAGCTGCCGGTGCAGAAGCGATCAGGCAGGTCGATGAACTGGAACTGGGCGCTGGTCCACAGCACCAGCTCTTCGGAGAAGCGCGACAGGTGCATCATCGCCAGGCTCGCGGCAGCGCAGAATTCGATGGCGAAGTCACGGTCCGAAACGCCGTCCAGCGAGTTGCCCGATACGTCCTCGAAGCCCAGCAGCTTGCAGGTGAGCTCGCGGTCGATCGGGTAGGTGGTGCCGGCCAGCGCGGCGCTGCCCAGGGGCATGCGGTTGGTGCGCTTGCGGCAGTCGACCAGGCGCTCGTAGTCGCGGCTGAGCATTTCGAACCAGGCCAGCAAGTGGTGGCCGAAAGTGACCGGCTGGGCGGTTTGCAGGTGGGTGAAGCCGGGCATGATGGTCTCGGCTTCACGCTCTGCCTGCTCTAGCAGGCCCTGTTGCAGGCGGGTGATTTCGGCCAGGATCAGGTCGATCTCGTCGCGCAGCCACAGGCGGATGTCGGTGGCGACCTGGTCGTTGCGGCTGCGGCCGGTGTGCAGCTTTTTACCGGTGATGCCGATGCGATCGGTCAGGCGTGCCTCGATGTTCATGTGCACGTCTTCAAGGTCGACGCGCCAGTCGAAGTTGCCGGCCTCGATCTCGCCCTGGATGGTCTTCAGGCCATCGATGATGGTGTCGCGCTCGGCATCGCTGAGCACGCCGACCTGCGCCAACATGGTGGCGTGGGCGATCGAACCCATGATGTCGTGGCGGTACAGGCGCTTGTCGAAATCGACCGAAGCGGTGAAACGGGCGACGAAGGCGTCGACGGGCTCACTGAAGCGGCCGCCCCAGGACTGATTGGTCTTGTCGGTGCTCATGGATTCACTCATTGCAGGCGTGAACGAAAAAGTGGCGCCGATAATAGCAGGGTTGGGCTGGCTGCCGCAGGACGCCGGTCGAGAGAAATGACGGCAAATGGGCAGGCAAACGAGCAAGCAAGGATTTGCAGGATTGAACGGCAGTGTTCCACGGACCGTCTACAGTTGGACAGAGGACTGGCAGTGAATCTGCCGGCCGAGTGAATCTTTGGCCATTGCACCGGTCTAGAGCGTGACACGCAGTGTCGCTCGAACCACACTTGTCTACGCTACACCTGTGCGAGACTCATTCAGGAATCCAGCGCAATTATGAATGTCCTGATCGTTGATGACGAACCCCAAGGCCGTGAACGCCTCAGTAGGCTACTCGGCGAACTAGAGGGTTATACCGTGCTGGAGCCAAGCGCCACCAACGGCGAGGAGGCCCTGGCGCTGATCGAAAGCCTAAAGCCCGATGTGGTCCTGCTGGACATCGGCATGCCTGGCCTGGATGGCCTTCAGGTCGCTGCTCGCCTGTGCGAGCGCGAAGCGCCGCCCTCGGTGGTGTTTTGCACCGGCGACGATGAATACGGCACAGAGGCTTTCAAGGACAGCACCCTCAGCCATGTGACCAAACCCTTCCAGCCTCAGGCGTTGCGCGATGCGCTGCGCAAGGCCGAGAAGCCCAACCGCGCCCAATTGGCGGCGCTCACCCGGCCGGCCAATGAAGGCGGCGGCCCGCGCAGCCATATCAGTGCGCGAACGCGAAAGGGCATCGAGCTGATTCCCTTGCCCCAGGTTATCTATTTCATCGCTGACCACAAATACGTGACCTTGCGCCACGAGGGCGGTGAGGTGTTGCTCGATGAGCCCCTCAAGGCCCTGGAAGACGAATTTGGCGAACGCTTCGTGCGTATCCACCGCAACGCGCTGGTGGCCCGCGAGCGTATCGAACGCCTGCAGCGCACCCCGCTTGGGCATTTTCAGCTGTTTCTCAAAGGCCTGGACGGCGATGCCCTGACCGTCAGCCGGCGCCATGTGGCTGGCGTGCGCAAGATGATGCAGACGCTCTGACCACGTCTTTGCGCGGCCGCTGCCCACGGCCGCGCATGGGACGTACATAGCCATTGACCCGCATCTGCTGGTGATGCCGCCGGAGCTGTTATCATCGGCAGCATTTCTCTGCATCGGGGCGTTCCATGTCCACTCGCGAAATCCGCATTGCCACCCGTAAAAGTGCCTTGGCCCTGTGGCAGGCCGAATACGTCAAAGCCCGCCTCGAGCAGGCGCACCCTGGGCTGATCGTGACCCTGGTGCCCATGGTCAGCCGCGGTGATAAGCTGCTGGATGCGCCGCTGGCGAAAATCGGCGGCAAGGGCCTGTTCGTCAAGGAACTGGAAACCGCCCTGCTGGACAACGAAGCCGACATCGCCGTGCACTCGATGAAAGACGTGCCCATGGACTTCCCTGAAGGCCTGGGCCTGTACTGCATCTGCGAGCGGGAAGACCCGCGCGACGCGTTCGTTTCCAACCGTTTTGAAAGCCTTAAAGCCTTGCCCGCCGGCAGCATCGTCGGCACCTCCAGCCTGCGCCGCCAGGCCCAGTTACTGGCGCGTCGGCCAGACCTCGAAATCCGCTTCCTGCGGGGCAACGTCAATACCCGCCTGGCCAAGCTCGACGCTGGCGAATATGACGCGATCATCCTCGCCGCCGCCGGCTTGATCCGCCTCGGTTTCGAAGACCGCATCACCGCCAGCATCAGCGTCGATGACAGCCTGCCCGCGGGCGGCCAAGGCGCAGTGGGTATCGAATGCCGCAGTGCCGACAGCGAAATCCATGCACTGCTGGCGCCGCTGCACCATCTCGACACCGCCGACCGGGTGGTGGCCGAACGGGCCCTGAACAAGCGCCTTAATGGCGGCTGCCAGGTGCCGATTGCCTGCTACGCAGTGCTTGAAGGCGACCAATTGTGGCTGCGCGGCCTGGTCGGCCAGCCGAGCGGGGGCACCTTGCTGGTGGCCGATGCCCGGGCGCCGCGCGCGTCGGCTGAAGTGTTGGGCGTGCAGGTTGCCGAAGACCTGCTCGGCCAAGGCGCCGAGGCCATCCTCAAGGAAGTCTATGGCGAGGCCGGGCACCCGTGAGCCCTTGGCGCCTGTTGCTGACCCGGCCTGAAGAGGACTGCGCGGCACTGGCGCAGAGCCTGGCAGCCGCCGGCGTGGCCAGCAACTGCCTGCCTTTATTGGCGATCGAGCCTGTGCGATTGGGCGACGTGGCGCGTCAGCGGCTTGCTGGGCTGGGGCACTACCAGGCCATGATCGTGGTCAGCAAACCGGCCGCCAGGTTGCTGCTTGAGCAACTCGCGCACGCCGGCCTGCAGCCTCCGGCAACCGGCTGGTTTACCGTCGGTGAAGCAACGGCTGCAGTGCTGCAGTCCGCCGGTCTTCAGGTGACTTTCCCTACGCAAGGTGACGACAGCGAGGCCTTGCTCGCACTGCCGGTCCTGCGCGACGCTATCGCGCTTCCTACACCACGCGTCCTTATCGTCCGTGGCGTGGGAGGTCGCGAACTGCTGGCAGAGCGTCTTGCAGAGCAAGGTGCTAGTGTCGATTATCTGGAACTGTATCGTCGCTGCCTGCCGGAGTACCCGGCGGGCACGCTGATGCGTCGCATCGAAGCGGAACGCCTCAATGGCCTGGTGGTCAGCAGTGGGCAGGGTTTTGAACATTTGCAGCAGATGGCCGGCGCCGATTGGCCGCAGGTGGCGCGTCTGCCGCTGTTCGTGCCGAGCCCGCGGGTTGCCGAGCAGGCCAGGGCCGCCGGGGCCCAACAGGTTGTGGATTGCCGTGGCGCCAGTGCCACGGCCTTGCTGGCAGCTGTGCAGCGCAGCGCTGCACCTGCCTCTTAAGGCGCTAAGCTGAACGCCTAGCGCCCCCATGCAAAGGATGGATACGTGAGCGAAACTGTCTTGTCCAATAACGATCAGCCGTCGGCCCAGACGCCGGCGGATCCCGTCACCGCCACACCCGCCAAGCGCTCCGCCACCCGTCTGGCAGCGCTGGCGCTGCTGCTGGGTGCGGCCGGGGTCGCAATAGGTGGCTGGGGTGTCTGGCAGGTGCGGCAACTGCAAGGCAGCGAATTCAACCAAGGGCAGCACCTTGAAGCCCTGAACCAGCGCGCCGAAGCGCTGCAGCAGCGTGAACAGCAGATCAGCGCGCAGCTGGCCAGCTTGCCGGCCGCCAGCGAGCTGGAAGACCGCCGCCGCCTGGTTTCGCAGCTGCAAGGCGATCAGCAACGCCTCAGCCAGCGTCTGGAAACCGTGCTGGGCGAGAGCCGCAAGGAATGGCGCCTGGCAGAGGCCGAACACTTGCTGCGCCTGGCTACCCTGCGCCTCTCGGCGCTGCAGGACATCACCAGCGCCAAGGCCCTGGTCGAAGGTGCCGACGAAATCCTTCGCGAGCAGAGCGACCCCGGTGCCTTCGCCGCCCGCGAGCAGTTGGCGCGCAGCCTGGCAACCCTCAACAGCACGCAGCAGCCAGACCGCACGGGCCTGTTCCTCAAACTGGCTGCACAGCGCGAGCTGGTGCAACAACTCAGCGCCCAGTCGCCTGAGTTCGAGAGCAATGCCGATGCGCTCGGTGCGCTGACCTCCGACGGCGATGGCGCCAGTCGCTGGTCGCAGTGGTGGGCGGAAATCTCGAAGTATTTCCAGATCGACTTCAACGCCGATGACAACGTGCGGCCGCTGCTGGCCGGGCAGTCGCTCAACCAGCTGCGCCTGGCCCTGAGCCTGACCATCGAGCAAGCCCAGTGGGCCGCGCTCAATGGCGAGGCCAAGGTCTACACCCAGGCACTGGATGATGCGCGCAGCGTACTGCTGGCCAACTTCAATGCCGACAACCCACAAAGCAAGGCCATGCTCGACAGCCTCAACGCCTTGGCCGAGCAACCGGTGTCTGTGGTCACCCCTGACCTGAGCGAGAGCCTGGCCTCGGTGCAAGCCTACATCCAGCGCCGCCACCTGCCGGCCGAGGGTGAAGGGGGCAAGCCATGAAGCGGGTCTACCTGCTGGCCGTACTGGCGATCGTGATCGCCGCCGCGCTGGGCATTGCGGTGGCCAAGCACAGTGGCTACGTCTTGATCGCCTATGGCAGCTTCCGCTACCAGTCGGGGCTTTGGGCGGCGCTGGCCGGGCTTGTGGCCGTGATCGCCCTGCTCGGGTTGCTGCGCTACCTGGTTGGCCTGGTGCTGACCTCCAGCGGCGTGGTCAACCCGTGGTCGCGTCGTAACCGCAGCCGGCGCATCCGTCTTTCCATCGAGCAAGGCCAGTTGGACCTCGCCGAGGGGCGCTGGGCCAGTGCCCAGCGCCACCTGCACCGCGCCGCCGAAGCTGAGCGCCAGCCCTTGCTGTACTACCTCGGCGCCGCCCGCGCCGCCAACGAGCAAGGCCGCAAGGAAGACAGCGACAACCTGCTTGAGCGCGCCCTGGAGCGTCAGCCGCAGGCGGAACTGGCCATTGCCCTGACCCATGCCCAGTTGCAGATGGACCGTGGCGACACGGACGGTGCGCTGGAAACCCTGTTGGCGATGCAGGCGCGGCACCCGCATAACACCCAGGTGCTGCGCCTGCTGCAGCGCCTGTACCTGGAACGTGGCGATTGGTCGGCGCTGATTCGCCTGCTGCCTGACCTGCGCAAGGGCAAGGTGCTGCCAGCGGCTGAGCTCGCCGAGCTTGAAAAGCGTGCGTGGGGCCAGAACCTGAGCCTGGCGACAACCCGCGGCGAGGATGCGCAAAGTGCGCGTCAGGCCCTGGAACGTGCCTGGCAGCAACTGACTGCCGCCCAGCGCCAGGAGCCACAGCTGGTGCTGGCCTACGCCGAGCAGTTGCGCCAGGTCGGCGCCCAGGGCGAAGCCGAGCACGTGCTGCGCACGGCCCTCAAGCGTGAGTACGAAAGCCACCTGGCTCGCTTGTATGGCCTAGTACGCGGTGATGACCCGGCGCGCCAGTTGCAAACAGCCGAAGGCTGGCTGAAGGCGCATCCACAGGACCCAAGCCTGCTGCTGACCCTCGGCCGCCTGAGCTTGCAAAACCGCCTGTGGGGCAAGGCGCGGGACTATCTGGAAAGCAGCTTGCAGATGGAGCGCAACCCGGAAACCTGTGCCGAATTGGCCCGCTTGCTCGCCGGCCTTGGCGAGACCGAGCGCAGCAACCAGCTGTTCCAGGAAGGCCTCGGCTTGCTGGATGAGCGCTTGCTGGCGCTGCCGTTGCCAGAAGCAGTGCGCGCCTGAGTTACGCCTAATCGTTTTACCTGGGTTACCCCTTAGTTCGCGCCAGCGTGCGGGCTAAGGGGGCGGGTAACTTGTCCGGCGATATAAGTTAGTTCTGCAGTCCATTTCTTAAGACGTTTCCTACTGCCAGGCAGGAAACTTCCTTTGCTATTCAGCGACTTGTCGTCCCTGTAGTGCCTTGAAACACAGCGGTTACTTCCTCTACCGTTTCAAGCCACTTCATTCCCCGGGACCTCCATCGCCCATGCTGCCGGCCCGTTTACGCACTTTTTTCTTTCCTGCCTGCCTTGCCGCGTTGGCTGTGCTGGCCGGGTCATTTCACCTGGAAAGTGCCCTGGGGCTGGTGCCGTGCCCGTTGTGCTTCAGCCAACGTTTGTTACTGGGCCTGTATGGGCTGCTTTGCCTGTGCGCAGTGCTGCAGGCACCGGGCAGGTCGGGTATCCGCCGTTACTCGCAAGCACTGTTGGCCTGCTCGGCGGCGGGGGCGTTGCTGGCGGCACGGCATGTCTGGCTGCAAGGGGCGGGTGGGGCAGTTCACGTGTGCCCGGCTCCGATCTGGGATGTGTTCGAGCAATCCTGGCGTGAAGCTGCGCGGCAATTGCTGCTGGGTGGCCCGGATTGCAACGCGCTGACCTGGAGCTTTGTTGACCTGACACTGCCTGAATGGAGCCTGCTGGCATTCCTGCTACTGGGCGCGCTGCCCTTGAGCCGCCTGCTGGCGTATCGTTTCCGCACCCTGGCGGGCGATTGACCTGGCGCAAGCCTGGGACGCTATCGCGACCAATGGTGTTGTAACGGGGTATTAAACACTTGTATGAACTTTGTCTGCTGCGTACCTTGATGGTCAGCACGCGCGGGAATAATCTCCCAGCACGCATACCGAAAATACAACTGCTCGATGCCGTCCTGCTGATGTCACCTTTGTGCTGCGCGGTCGTGGTGCGAGGTGCAGCGGCATCTACCCAGAAGGGAAGAGATCGCCATGCTCGATAGTTGTCAGAACGCCCAGGAACGCTGGGGTGGGGTTCACAAGCTGATCGACCGTTGGCTGGAGGAGCGCCATGAACTGGTGCAGGCTTTCCGCGCGTTGCGCGACGCCAAGCCAGCCTTCGCCGACAAGGACAAGAACCGCGATTTTTGCGCGGTGCTGGTCGATTATGTCTCGGCTTGGCATTTCGAAGTCAGCGAACAGCTGGTCAGTGAAGCCAAGGCCTTCGGCGACACTCGCGGCCTTGAACTGGCCACGCAGATCAACCCGCGCATCGATGACAGCACCCAGATCGCGCTGGCATTCAATGACCATTGCGAGAAGGGCGAGTGCACAGACCCCGAGCGCTTCGCCGAAAAACTGGCCAAGCTGGGCGGCCTGCTGCACGAGCGCTTCGAGCTGGAGGATTGCCTGATCGAGGTGTTGCACAACGCGCACAAGGAAGAGGGCACGGTCGAAGCCTGAGGCGTGGCGTCAGTCGCCAACCGCCAGCAGTTCGATCTCGAATACCAAGGGGGTATAGGGCGCGATCAGGTCACCCGCGCCCTCGGCACCGTAGGCTTGCGCCGACGGAATCACCAGGCGCCATTTCGCGCCTGCATGCATCCGAGGCAACGCCACCCGCCACCCTTCGATCACCGAATCCAGGCTGAACCACTGTGGCTGTTGGTTTTGGTCGAACACCGAGCCATCCGGCAACCTGCCCACGTAGCGTACCTGCACCTTGCCACCCGCTTTCGGCTGCGCGCCGGCGCCGCTTTGCAGTTCGCTGTAAAGCACGCCTTCGGGCAGTTCATGCACACCAGCACGTGCCCGCTCGTTGGCCATGAAGCGTGTTTCCACCGCCTTGAGTTTTTCTGCCTGAGCCTGCTCCGCGGCGTTGTCGGCTTGCGCTTCATGCTGCTGCAACACAGCCTGCATGCGTGCCTTGTCGAGCTTGAGCGGTTGCCCTTGATAAGACTGGCGCAGGCCTTCGACCAGGGCGTCCAGTTGCAGCCCCGGCATCTCTTCGCGCAGCCGTTCGCCCAGGCTGGCTCCCAGGCTGTAGGCCAGGTCGTGGTCGTCTGCATTGGCCAGGGCAAAGGGCGCCACCAGGCACAAACCTAAAACAAGAAAACGCGGCATGGACAGTTCCTGCGCAATGAGCGGGCCGTGGCAGCCAACATCGGGGTTGGCCTGTATCTGCCAAATATGAGCAACGCTTAATTCAGCAACTACACTTTCACGGAGCTGCAAGATAACAACTTTGCCCAGGCATGCAACGCGGCGTAAATATTACTGTCAACATGCCCTAGCGGCGGTAGCAGCAGAAGCATAGTATGAGCCGCAATCTCGTCAGCCAGGAGGTAAACCATGTCGGCCAAAAAGAAGCCAGTAAGTACGCCGTTGCACCTGCTCCAGCAACTTTCGGGCAGCCTGCTCGAACATTTGGAAGATGCCTGCTCGCGAGCGCTGGCTGATGCGGAAAAACTGCTGGCCAAGTTGGAAAAGCAACGTGGCAAGGCACAAGAGAAACTGCACAACGGTCGCCTGAAACTGCAGGATGCGGCCAAGGCAGGTAAAGCCAAGGCGCAGACCAAGGCACAAAAAGCTATCGGTGAACTTGAAGGGTTGCTCGACTCGCTCAAGGACCGCCAGACCCAGACCCGTACCTACATCCAACAGCTCAAGCGTGATGCCCAGGACAGCCTGAAGCTGGCCCAAGGTGTGGGCAAGGTGCGTGAAGCCGCCAGCAAGGCACTGGACCAGCGCGCCGTCGCTGCCAAGGCTGCAAAACCAGCTGCTGCTAAAGCACCGGCCAAGGCTGTTAGCAAGCCAGCAGCACGCGCCACGGCCGCCAAACCTGCCGCCAAAGCACCTGCAGCCAAGGCGCCGGCCAGAGCTGCTGCCGCCAAGCCAGCCGCCAAAGCCGCTGCCACCAAAGCGCCGGCCAAAGCGCCAGCAAAAGCCGCTGCCGCCAAGGCACCAACCAAAACCGCCGCCGCCAAACCTGCGGCCAAGCCAGCCGCTAAAGCCGTCGCTGCCAAAGCACCGGCCAAGGCTGCAGCTGCAAAACCCGCAGCCAAGCCAGCTGCTGCCAAGGCGCCAGCCAAGGCCGCCGCTGCTAAACCGGCAGCCAAACCTGCAGCGGCCAAAGCCCCGGCCAAACCTGCAGCTGCAAAACCTGCGGCCAAGCCTGCTGCCAAGCCCGCGGCTGCCGCTAAAGCACCCGCGCGTACTGCCGCCAAACCGGCTGCAAAACCGGCGGTGAAAGCTGCTGCAAAACCGGCTGCTGCCAAACCAGCCGCGAGCAAGCCAGCCGAAACCAAGCCCGCCACGGCTGCCACCAGTGCGCCTGCCGCCGCGACCAACTCGGCCAGCCCGGCCGCAGCACCGTCGGCACCCGCCAGCACCCCGGCTCAGGCGCCGTCTTCGGCATCCTGAAGCCCTGCCGCCGCGACGCGCAATTGATGCAGCGCGCGGTGATCTTGGGCCTGGTCCGGCGCTAGCCGGGCCAGCCAGTCGTCCGTGGGCTCGTGCGAGTCCGCGGGCCACTGTTGCGAGCACGCCTGCAGGCGTTCCAGCAAGGCCTTCTCGGCCTGCAATTCCAACCCCTTTACTTGCTCACGCAACGCTGCCAACTGCGCATCGTTGTGCGCTGCCGTGCGCCATTGCTGGCGCAGGTTACGCAATGGCGTCACCACCTCACGCTGCCAAGGTTCGGCAATGTCGCGCAGGGCTTGTGCGCGCTGACCTGTCGCGGCCACGCCGCGTGCTTGCAGCCAGGTGCCGCAGAGCAACAGGCAAACGTCACCGCCCAACGCTTGCACGTCAAGGCAGGCCTCTTCCACGCCGGCCCTGGCATACAAGGCCAGGGCGTGATTCCACAGGTCGGTGTACATGATTCCACTCACGCTACGGGCCGAGGAAGCTGGTAGACTCCGCGACCATCATGATCAGACTATCCAACCTCACTTTACAGCGTGGTCCGCAGCGCTTGCTAGAAGGCGCCGAGATGACCTTGCACGCCGGCCACAAGGCCGGTTTGATCGGTGCCAACGGCGCCGGAAAATCCAGCCTGTTCGCCTTGCTGCGCGGTGAGCTTTCGCCCGATTCCGGCGATTGCCAACTGCCCGGCGACTGGCGCATCGCCCACATGCGCCAGGAGGTCGACACCCTCGATCGCCTCGCGGTGGACTATGTGCTCGATGGCGACGTGCGCCTGCGCAAGGTGCAGGCCGAGCTTGCCATCGCCGAAACGGCGCACGACGGTACGGCCTTGGCGCGCCTGCACAGCGAGCTGGAAAGTGCCGATGGCTATACCGCCGATGCCCGAGCACGCAAATTGCTGGCCGGCCTTGGCTTCACCAACGAACAGATGGACCGCCGCGTCGGTGACTTCTCCGGTGGCTGGCGGATGCGCCTGAACCTGGCACAGGCACTGATGTGCCCGTCCGACCTGCTGCTGCTCGACGAGCCCACCAACCACCTGGACCTGGATGCCATCCTCTGGCTGGAAGACTGGCTCAAGGGCTACCCCGGCACCCTGTTGCTGATTTCCCACGACCGCGATTTCCTCGATGCCGTGGTCGACCACGTGGTGCACGTCGAGCAGCGCAAGCTGAACCTGTACAAGGGCGGCTACACCGCCTTCGAGCGCACCCGTGCCGAGCGCCTGGCGCAGCAGCAGCAAGCCTACGAGAAGCAGCAGGCCCAGCGTGCGCACATGGAAAAGTACATCGCCCGCTTCAAGGCACAGGCCACCAAGGCCCGCCAGGCCCAGAGCCGGATCAAGGCCCTGGAGCGCATGGAAGAGTTGTCGGCGGCGCATGTCGATTCGCCGTTCGACTTCGTCTTCCGCGAATCGCAGAAAATCTCCAGCCCACTGCTGGACATGTCCGAAGGCCGCCTGGGTTATGGCGACAAGGCCATCCTGGAGAAGGTCAAGCTGCAGCTGGTGCCGGGTGCGCGTATCGGCCTGCTCGGCCCCAACGGCGCGGGCAAGTCGACCCTGATCAAGAACCTTGCCGGCGAGCTGGAGCCGCTGTCCGGGCGCCTGGTACGTGGCGAGAACCTGGCGGTGGGCTACTTCGCCCAGCACCAGCTCGACTCCCTCGACGACAAGGCCAGCCCGCTGTTGCACCTGCAGCGGATTGCCCCGACCGAGCGTGAGCAGACGCTGCGCGACTTCCTCGGCGGCTTCGATTTCCACGGTGACCGTGTCGACGAGCCGGTGGTGAATTTCTCCGGTGGTGAAAAGGCCCGCCTTGCCCTGGCGCTGATCGCCTGGGAACGGCCGAACCTGTTGCTGCTCGACGAACCGACCAACCACCTGGACCTGGAAATGCGCCTGGCGCTGACCATGGCCTTGCAGGAGTTCGCCGGTGCTGTGGTGGTGGTTTCCCACGACCGTCACCTGCTCAAAAGCACCACCGACGATTTCCTGCTGGTGGCTGACGGCAAGGTCGATACGTTCGATGGCGACCTGGAAGACTACAGCCGCTGGCTGGTCGAGTACCGTCAGCGCAACGCGCCGGTCAGCAACAGCCCGGCCAACCCGGACAAGACCGACAAGAAAGCTCAGCGCCAGGCTGCAGCGGCCTTGCGTCAGCAACTGGCACCGCACAAAAAGGCGGCCGACAAGCTGGAAGCCGAGCTTAACCAGGTGCATGCGCAACTGGCTGAGATCGAAACAGCGTTGGGCGACAGTGGCCTGTACGAGGCGGCGCGCAAGGATGAACTGCGCGATGTGCTGGCCCGTCAGAGCAAACTCAAGCAGCGCGAAGGCGAGCTTGAAGAAGCCTGGATGGAAGCGCTGGAAACGTTGGAAAGCATGCAGACCGAGCTTGAGGCGCTGTCCTGAGGCTGAGGTCTTTGGGGCGTAGGGCGGGAGCCTTTTAGCGCTTGTGAGATCGAGCGCCGCTTGCGCGGCGTTTCGCAGCACAAGGCTGCTCCTACATCTGTTCGTGTCAGGCGCAAAGGGGGCTCGCGCCCATGCCACAGGAATAACTGGCCCGTGTAGGAGCAGCCTTGTGCTGCGAAGCGCCGCGCGGGCGGCGCTCGATCTCAACTGCACCCAAAACCCCAAACCCTAAACAAATCTGCAAAATCCGCTGGTTATTTTTTCGCCAACATCTTAGCTTAACGTTTTGCAACATATGTTTGAGCGAGGTGTGTGATGTCGATGGAAGTGTGGTTGGGCTTCTTTGCCGCGTGTTGGGTGATCAGCCTTTCACCGGGGGCCGGGGCGATTGCCTCGATGTCCAGCGGCCTGCAGTACGGTTTCTGGCGCGGTTACTGGAACGCGCTAGGCCTGCAGATTGGCCTGATCGTACAGATCGCCATCATCGCCGCCGGCGTCGGCGCCATCCTCGCCGCTTCCGCCACCGCCTTTACGGTGATCAAGTGGTTTGGCGTTGCCTACCTGGTCTACCTGGCCTACAAGCAATGGCGCGCGCTGCCGATGGACATGAGCGAAGAGTCTGCCGTGCGCCCGATCGGCAAACCGCTGAGCCTGGTGTTCCGTGGTTTTCTGGTCAACGTCAGCAACCCTAAGGCACTGGTGTTCATGCTGGCGGTGCTGCCGCAGTTCATCAACCCACATGAGGCCCTGCTGCCGCAGTACGTGGCCATCACCGTCACCATGATCACCGTCGACATGCTGGTGATGGCGGGCTACACCGGCCTGGCTTCGCGGGTGCTGCGCCTGCTGCGTACACCCAAACAGCAGAAGCGGCTGAACCGCACCTTTGCCGGGTTGTTCATCGGCGCGGCAACCTTCCTCGCGACCCTGCGTCGCGCGCCTATCTGACAGGCCATCGGGGGCGCACAAGCGCCCCCGGTTATTTCGGCTTTTCCACAAAGCCCTTGAGCAAATCCAGCGGCAGTGGAAAGACGATGGTCGAGCTCTTGTCCCCGGCTATCGCCCCCAGCGTCTGCATGTAGCGCAACTGCATCGCCCCTGGCTCCTTGCTGAGCATCTGCGCCGCCTGCATCAGTTTTTCGGACGCCTGCAACTCCCCTTCGGCATGGATCACCTTGGCCCGTCGCTCACGTTCAGCCTCGGCCTGGCGCGCGATGGCACGCACCATCGATTCGTTGAGGTCGACGTGCTTGATCTCGACATTGGCCACTTTGATGCCCCAGGCATCGGTTTGCGCGTCCAGCACCTGGCGGATATCGGCATTCAGTTGCTCGCGCTCGGCCAACAGCTCGTCCAGCTCATGCTTGCCAAGCACGGCGCGTAAGGTGGTCTGGGCCAGCTGGCTGGTAGCGACGAGAAAGTCTTCGACCTGAATGATCGCTTTTTGTGGGTCGAGCACGCGAAAGTACAGCACGGCATTGACCTTGACCGAGACGTTGTCGCGGGTGATCACGTCCTGCGGCGGTACATCCAGCACGACCGTGCGCAGATCGACCCGAACCATCTGCTGGATGACCGGGATCAGCAGGATCAACCCCGGCCCTTTCACCTGCCAGAACCGCCCCAGCTGGAACACCACGCCGCGCTCGTACTCGCGCAAGATCCGGAACGCCGACAGCAACAACACGCCCAGCAGCATCAGCAGGGCGCCGAAACCCAATTGCATGAACATCGTCATTCTCCTTGGGCCGCAGGTGCAGCAGCGCTGACCTCCAGCATCACGCCACGGCGCGCCGTGACTCGCACGTGTTGGCCAGGCTGCAGTGGCGTCGCGCACTGAACCTGCCACTGTTCGCCCTGCGCCTGCACCGAACCGCAGAACGGGTTGTCTGCCAGCACCTGGGTAACCGTGACCAGGCTGCCGACCAAGCCGGCATCGCCGCTGACCAGGGCGCGCTTGCGCGCTTTCAGGGCCATGCCCAGCACGCCACCGATGAACAGCGCCGACAGCACTGCCAGGCTGGCGATCAAGGGCAAGGGGATGCCGAACCCAGGCACGTCGGTGTCCATCAAAATCACTGCGCCGACCACGAAGGCCACGATGCCGCCAAAGCCGACCACGCCAAAGCTGGGCAAGAACGCCTCGGCAATCATGAACGCCAGCCCGAGCAGGATCAGCGCCACCCCGGCGTAGCTCACCGGCAGCAATTGCAGGGCATACAGCGCCAGTAGCAGGCAGATACCGCCGATCACGCCGCCCACGGTGGAGCCGGGGCTCATGAACTCGAACAGCAGGCCGTACACGCCGACCATGATCAGGATCAGCGCCACGCTGGGGTTGGTGATGACGGCCAGCAGGCGTGTGCGCCAGTCCGGTAGGTGTTCGACCAGGCTGGCTGCGCGGGTGTGCATCTGCTGCGGCTGGCCGGCAGCGTCCAGTGTTTTGCCGTCGAGTTGGCGCAGCAGGTCGGGCAGGTCAGTTGCCACGAGGTCGACCACCTTCAGCCGCAATGCCTCGCTGGCCGACAAGCTGACGGCTTCGCGCACGGCCTGCTCCGCCCAATCGGCATTGCGCCCGCGCAGCTGCGCCAGGCCGCGTATGTAGGCAGCAGCGTCATTGACCTGCTTGCGGGCGAGGGTTTGTTCATCACCACTGGGCTTGGCCTTGTCGTCCTTGGGCATGCCCGGGGGGCCGCCGATCTGCACCGGGGTGGCCGCGCCCAGGTTGGTTCCGGGGGCCATGGCTGCGACATGGCTGGCATAAAGGATGTAAGTGCCAGCGCTAGCGGCCCGTGCACCGCTGGGCGCGACGAAGCTGGCAACCGGCACGGGGCTGGCGAGGATGGCTTTGATCATCTGGCGCATGGCGCTGTCCAGGCCGCCAGGGGTATCCATGCGGATGACCACCAGTTGCGCGCCTTGCGCATGGGCCTGGTCCAGGCTGCGCACCAGGTAGTCGGCACTGGCCGGGCCGATGGCATCGTCGATGCTCAACACCCAGACGGCACCGGGCGCTGCCTGGCTGCCCGGTGCCAGCCCAAGCAGCATCAACAGCAACAGCCAGCGCCACCAGCGAGCGGCCACCTGTCGTCACCTCGTTCGTCTCTATTACACAAGTTTAGTCATGCCTGCCGGGCCAGGGCCTAAAATTGAAGATTGGGGGCGCAATACCGGAGGTGCATCATGCGTATGGCAAAGACCCTGCAGGCTCGCCTGGACAAGGCCAACTGCGACTACGACATCATTCCCCATCCACATTCAGCCACCAGCCTGGAGTCGGCACGTACGGCCGGTGTACCCGCCGAGCGGGTCGCCAAGTCGGTGGTGCTCGATGACCGGCATGGCAACTACATCCTGGCCGTGCTACCGGCCAACCGGCATCTGGACATGAGCAAGGTGCGCATGTCGGGCGCCTGGCAACTGACCCGCGAAAGCGGCCTGCCGACGCTGTTCGGCGATTGCGAACGCGGCGCAGTGCCGGCACTTGGCGATGCCTACGATATAAAAATGCTGCTCGACCCGACCCTTACCCGGCAAGGTGATGTCTACCTGGAGGCGGGTGACCACGATCACCTGATCCACATGAGCATGGAGCAGTTCATGAAGCTGGTACCGCACGCCGAAGTGCGTGAGCTGTGCTGATGTTCTCAAGCCAACGCCGGGCGGGCGTCGTGGACGGCCTGACCGGCTTTTAGGAGGAATCATGGAAGCACCGATCCATCCATTCGCCGAGCTGTTCAAACAGCTGGGCTTGCCTGACGATGCTTTGAGTATCGATCAATTCATCACCAGCCACTCGCCGCTGCAAAACGAGATCAAGCTGGTCGATGCCCCGTTCTGGACCGATGCCCAGCGCAACTTCCTCAAGGACAGCATCAACGAAGATGCTGATTGGGCAGTCCCTTTCGACCAACTCAACGAGGCGTTGCGCCGCCCTCGAAAATAAAGCGCCGAGCGGCACCTGACGAGTGATTGGCCGTTGCTATGCTCAGGAAAACAATAAGGGGATAGCGCGATGAAAGATCCCTACGCACCAGGGTTCTGGTGCTCCGTGACGATCCTGGGCACGCTGACGGCCAGTTACTTCTATGGCATCAGGCAGACGCAACAGATGAACCAGGCGGTGCAGTTTCTCTACGCCGCCGCCGCGGTCACCGTGGCGGTTGCGCTGGTGGCGCTGACCTGGATCGCCTGGCAACAGTTGCGCCTGAACAAGCGTGAGGTGATCCAGGGGCGAACGTTGCTGACCATCTGGAACACCAAGGTTGCCCTGCGCCGGGTCGAAACGGTATTCGACCGCTATTTCTGGGGCAGCTACTGGCACTCCGGGCGCACCTTCGAAGAAGTCATGGGTGAGCTCAAGGGCACCCCGCTGGAGCAAAGCCTGGACGCTTTAAAGCGCCAGTGCCGGGCGCTCGACCGTGAAATCCACGATCACCACCACCACTGGCTGGCCAACGCACGGGACCTCTCCAGCGTGGCGGCGGCCATGGCCCGCGAACGCTATCAGCTCGACCTGGGCGAGCCGACGAGCACGGGCAATGGCACCACTGCCGTGCTCAACCGCGACCTTGAAGTGCTGGTATACACCTGGTCGGCGCGCCTGCGCAGCTTCGACCACCAACTGGACGAACTGGAGCGCGCTTACCACTGAGGCGGTTTACTCGCCGCGGATGTACTGCTCCAGTTGCAGGATCAGGTTGGCCTGTTCGGCGATGGTTTCCTTCACCAGGTCGCCAATCGACAACAGGCCCAGCAGTTCGCCATTGCTGACCACCGGCAGGTGACGTAAATGCCGATCGGTCATCTCGTTCATGCAATATGCCAAGCTCTGTGTCGGGTCCACCGTAATCACCGGGGCGCTCATGATCTCACGCACTGGCGTAGCCGCTGACGAGCGGCCTTTCAGTACCAACTTACGGGCGTAGTCGCGTTCACTGACAATGCCCACCACCTGATTGTTCTCCACCACCGGCAGCGCACCGATATTCTTATCCGCCAGCAGCTTCAGGGCCTCCAGCACCGAGTCATCAGGGCCTATGGTGTAAACGGTCTGGTGTTGCGACTTGGTCTTGAGGATTTCTTTGACGGTCTTCATACGGGCCTCTGCGGATGGAATAAGCGCTGTCTCAACGTAAATAAAGCATCCGATACGGCGCTCTGCACGGCAATGCAGGAAACGGCATGGAGGCGATAGAAAAACGTCATGGTTGAATCGATTGTGTACCAAGCACTCCGGCATGCCGTGTATCCGGCGCTGGAGATGCTTACCTGGGTGGGGCAAAATCCCCGATAATCTGTGACAATGCATGTCAAGTTGCCATCATCCAGACCTGTTTCGGCAAGGAGCCGCAATGCAAAGCATGTTTCGCCTCACAGCGCTCAGTTGCGCCTTCATCACCGCTGCCGGTTGCAGCAGCCAACAGATCGACAATATTTCCAAGAGCGTTAAAGACATTGGCAGGGACTACGGCATGCCCGTGCTCTGTGGTGTCGGGGTTGTTGCAGGGGGCGCTGCCGGTTATGCCCTTAAAGGCAAGGACGGCATCTTGCCGGGCGTTGCAGTCGGCGGCACGTTGGGGTGCATCGCCGGTTATGTCTGGCAGTCGCGCTTGCAGGAGCTTGACCGCATCGCCAAGGAAGAGAACCTGAAGATCACCACCGAGAAGTTGACCGTTGCCTCGGCTGCGGTGGTGACCGCCGTCCCTGAACAGGCGGGCCTGGTGACCCAGATCGAAGACACCGGGATGTTCGCCACTGGCTCCGACCAACTGACCCCCAACGGCCAGCGCGCCGTGGCCAAGCTGGCGCAGATGTATGCCAAGCCGGCCGCCACCGACAAGCAGGCCGCCGCCAAGGAGGCGCAGGCACGTCGCTTGTTGATCGTTGGCCACAGCGATGCCGTGGGCAATGCCGATTTCAACCAGAAGCTGTCCGAGCGCCGCGCCAAGACTGTGGGCAAGGTCATGCTGCAGGCCGGCATCCCGGCCAGTGCCATCTATTACCAAGGCGCCGGGGCATCGCGCCCGATTGCCGATAACAGCGACCCGTTGCTGCGTGGCCAGAACCGCCGTGTGGAAATCGTCGAGCTGGCCAACGAACAGGCCCTGGTAATGCGCGCCCAGGCAGAAGCGGGCAACACCCGCTACCTGCACTACGGCACCTCGACCGCTGCCAAACCTCGGCAGGCGACCACTACCGCACAAGCGAGCAGCAAGCCTGCCGCGAGCAAGCCGACCACGGCACAGCGCACGCCGGCCACGGCCAGCAGTACCGCCAGCGCAACCACCAGTACCAGCAGCACCAGCACCAGCACCGCGAAGGCTGTTGCAGCTGTGCGTCCGCAGGTCGATTTCGCCGGTACCCCCGTGGCCAACTACAGCTGGACCATGGCGCAGAATATCAAGCCGAAACAGAGTGGCTTCACGCTGATCAGCAGCGCATACGCCGCGCAGATGCCGATGTCCAGCTGCGAGGCCGACCGCCCACGCAATGCCGGTGAAGTGCTGAGCATGGTCAACGACCAACCTTTGCAGCGCCGTGCCACCAAGGACTACCTGCCGGGTTACAACAACCGGGTCTGGGCCAACCTGGTCAACGGGCACCTGGTGACCGTGTCGCCGGTATCGATCTTGCGTGAGAACGCCATGGTCGACCGCCAGCCGATTCTGCAGTTGGTCGAAGACTACAAACAGCCCACGCAGCACAAACCACGCACCATGAAGGCCGTGGCCAACACCTATGAAGGCGAAAGCGAAGTGCTCTACCGGGTCTTCGCCAGTGATGCCCAGGCATCGATTTCGTGCATGGACATCGTATTCAGCAAAGGCAACGCCGAGGTCAGCCAAGGTGCCTTGTTCTATGCCGCCGGCAGTGACGCGTTTGTCGCTTCCTACAAGCCGATCCCGGCTACCAAATAACCCCAGTCAAGGACGTCCTGAATGGAAGACTTTTCGCTCGCTGCACTTAAATCACTGATTCTCGCCAATCAGTTGCTCTCTGCCGGCCTGCTTTCGTTGCTGATCACTGCGGTGATCGTGCGTAACTATTGGGAAGAGGTTTCCTACTTCCTGACCCGTGTCTGGCACAGCTTCCCCTTGATCGGTACGGTCGCGCGCCTGTCGCGCAAGCCGGCTTCGGTCGACGCTGAAGGCTGGATCAACCACGAAGTCACCCTGTCGAACGTGTACAACAAGAAGTTCAAGCTCTACGCCAAGGACGCGAACGCCTACAGCGCCTACCTGGACTACCTGTCCAAGGCCGGTGAGGCCGGGCGTTCTGCGCGCCCGTGGTGGGTGTTGGCGGTTGTCCTGTTGCTGGTGGTGATCGAGGCCATGGGGTTTGCCTATGTGGTCGCCGGCTGGGTGAACATGGACGCGTCGACCAATGACCGTCACTGGCTGACGGCATTCGTGGCGATTCTGCTGGCCGTTGCGTCGGCGTTTCTGGCCGAGGCTGCCGGGCACGCGGTGCACCACAACAGCCTGGTCGCTCGCGCCCGCCATTGGTGGCAGGGTGAAGAGCCTTCCAAGCGCTCGCGCTCGCTGAAAGCCAACAAAGCCATCAACCTGGAAGACTCCTTCAGCGACTCGGACAAGCCTGACTACGAGCAGTTGCTGGCCCGTGTGAAGGACGTGAACGCCAACGTCACGCGCAAGTTCTTCTGGTTGATCACCTGCGGTGCGTTCGTGGTGGCCATGGCCATTGGTGCCTTCCTCATCCGTTCGGCCACCCTGGACAGCATCGAGACCGAGATGGTCAACGGCATGCGTGCCGAAGCGTCCACGCAAAGCAGCACCGCAGGCTCGCCGTTCGACCTGCCAGCAGAATCCCAGGCCATCAACGATGAAGCGGATAACGCCACCATCGACGACAAGATGCAGGCGATCCGCAAGGCCAGCCTGACGACCTACGTGATGCTGTCGCTGATCTACGTGGCGATCCAAGGCATCAGCCTGTGGTTGGCCAGCCGCTACTTCTTCGCCGGTACGCACTCGCACACCGCCTGGCAGCGTACCCACAAGTACGCCACCTCCGAAGAGATGCTCGATGCGATGGACCAGAAGCGTTCGGCCATCGCCAGCCATGCCGATGACAAGCTGCGTCGCTTGCAGACCTTGTTGTCCAGCCGTGATCACACCGATGCCAATGTGCTGACGGCACTGGATGGGGAAAACACCGCCCGCCGCAATTTCTTGAGCTTCGTCGAACACAAGGCTGACAAGGTATCGGAACAGCCAGAGAAGCCAGCGCGGCCGATTGAAACCGTGGCACCAGCACCCGCGGCTGTAGCCGTCGCTGTCGCAGCGACGCCGGTCGAGCCGCAGCCTGCCGTTGCCCCTGTAGCCCCTGCTGCTGCAGTGGCCGAGCCGGTCGCCACCGTCGCTATCAAGGCCTCCGAGTTCCACGATGTGACTGGCCTGCCGGAAGAAAGCCTGGCCGCCGCCAGCCGTGCGCTGAATGTCAGCGAGGCGCAACTGCGCGACATCCGCGAGCAACAGCAAGCACTCAAGGCGCTTGGCCTGTTCCCGGCGAAGAAGGAGGGCATGCTGTCATGAGGCTTGCCAAGGCCCTGATCCTGGCGCTGGCGCTGCCGTGTGCAGCGCTGGCCGCCGAACGCAACGATCTGCAGAGCTGCTACACGCGCAATGGCCTGGCAGACATCAAGCCTGCAGGTTCCGGCCGCGAGCTGGTGGTGATCATCGATCAGACCATCCCGATGCCAGAAGACCTGCAGCGCAGCGCCTGGGGCCAGATCGACCGGTTCGTGCAGCCGGGCGATCGCGTCAGGCTCTATACCTTCTCGGCGTTCCTGCCGGGTGAGTATCAGCGCCTGGTGTATGCCGGCGAGCTGGACACGCCGTTGCAGGGCGAGGTTCGCGACGATGTGAACATGCGCAAGCTGCGTGGCCTGGACCAGTGCCTGGCGACCCAGAAAAAGGCGTTTCAGACCGGTTTCGGCGGGCTGTTCGTGAAGGGCCTGCGCGAGGCGCGTCAGGACATCCCCAAGAGCGAAATCATGAACACCCTGCGCCGTGTCGGTGAAGACATGGGCAAAGAGCAGGGTATCCAGGAGCGGGTGGTGTACCTGATTTCGGACATGCTTGAGCATTCCGACTACACCAGCTTCTACGCGGCCAACCAGATCAAGCAACTGAACGTTGGCAACGAGCTGAAGCTTGCGCAGAGCAAGGGGCTGTACGCCGACCTGCAAGGCGCACGGGTGTATGTGTCTGGCGCTGGGCTGGTCACCGACGCGGTGAAGCATGCCTACCGCTCTGGCAAGACCATGGATGCGCTGAACGACTTCTGGGCGCAGTACTTGAATGCGTCCAACGCAACGTTGGAAGGCTTTGGCACGCCTAGCCTGAGTACCGACCTTCGGTAACCCGGCCTTCCGGGTAATACGCACCCTTGTAGGAGCAGCCTTGCGCTGCGAAGAGGCCGGTACTGAGTATGCAACTCTGCTAGGTTTACCGGCCTCTTCGCAGCACAAGGCTGCTCCTATAGGTGATTGCGCTACAGCTTCGGCATCTGCCCGATGCGCGCGACCATCTCGCTCACTACCTGCAGATCCAGCATGAACTGCTCCACGGTCTTGAACTCGTTGTCGTTGTGCCCGGTGTATTTCACGTCAGGCATGGCCAGGCCGAACTGCACGCCGTTGGGCAAGTCATGCACCGAGGTAGCCCCCGCCGACGTGCCAAACTCGTGCTTCATGCCCAGGTTCTCGCTGGCCACGGCAAGCAGGGCCTTGACCCACTCGCCCTCCGGGTTGCGGTACATCGGCGCGTCGAGGCTGTAGTCGAAGGCCACCGGGACGTGGCTGGTGCTCTTCCATTTATCCAGCTTGGTCGCCAGGTCATCCTTGATCACGGCAATTTCCTTGCCCTTCGGGATACGCAGGTTGACCGCCAGTTTCAGCCCCTTGTCGTCTACGCCGACAAAGGTCGGCGAGGCGGTCAGCGGCCCCATGAACGCGTCTTCAAAGCCTACGCCGAGCTTTTTGCCCAGGTAGTCCAGGCCCCAGTTGTCGCTGGCATAGCGGGCGGCGTCGGTGAACTGGTTGTGCTTGAGTGGCACCTGCTTGCCTAGGCCATTGATGAACACCAGCATGCGCGCCACCGGGTTGACCCCGGACTCTGGCTCCGAGGAGTGGGCCGAGACGCCTTTCACGGTGAGCTGCACGTTCTTGCCGACCACCTTGGCATCGATGCTGAAATCACCGCCGTTGCCCTTCACATACGCGGCACCGGCCTTGTTCAGGCTGGCTGCCAGTTCGGCAGGCTTGTCGCTGGCCAGGGTGGCGACCGACGTCGTCGGGATCTGGTTGGTGGCCAGTCCGCCGGTGAGGTGGGTGATTTCGGCGCCCTTGCCGGTGGCGGCGCGCTTGGCGAAGCTGGCCATGACCGTGCCGTAGCCTTTCTCGGCGATCACCACAGGGTAGCCGCCGTCCAGCGCCAGGTTGTAGTCGGGCGTCGGGTTGCGCTCGAAGTAGTAAGGGATCGCGTCACCGCTGGTTTCTTCGGTGGTGTCCACCAGCAGTTTGAGTTGTCGGGCCAGCGGCAGCTTCTCGTCCTTGGCCACTTTCAGCGCATACAGCGCCACGACGATGCCGTTCTTGTCGTCTTCGGTGCCGCGGCCATACATGCGGTCACCCACCAGCGTGACCTTGAAGGGGTCGAGGTGAGTGCCATCGTCCAGCTTCCAGTTGTCCGGGTTGACCGGCACCACGTCGGCGTGGGCATGGATGCCGACCACCTCTTTGCCTTCGCCCAGGGTGATCTCGTAGACCCGGTTGTCGATATTGCGGAACGTCAGGCCAAAGCCTTCGGCCAGGGCTTTGATCTTGTCCGCGATCTTCAGGAACTCGGGGTTCTCGTGCTGCGGCACACCATCGACGCTGAAGGTGGGGATGGCCACCAGTTCGCGCAGGGTCTCGGTGGCGGCCTTGCCGTACTTGATACGGGTATACAGGCCCAGCAGGCGGTTGATTTCGTTCTGCTGCTCGTCGGCCAGCGGCTTGTTGGCCAGGTACGCGCTCAGCGTCTCGCCGAGGTTGTCGGCCTTGGCCAGGTCGCTGCCGTTGAGCTTGCCGATGAACTGTTTGAAGTCCGCCAGTTCTGTGCCGTCGTAGGCCTTGATGATGGCCGCGGATTGTTGCTGGGAGAGGTTGGCCTGGGCCGGTACGCTGAACAGGCCGATGCTGGCCAGCAGCAGTGAGGTAGCGGTGAGTTTTTTCAGGTACATGGGCGCGCGCATTCCTTCGCGAGTCATTGTTGGGGGTACCCGTTCGAAAAACGGGAAGGTGCCCACGCTAACACCAATGCTCTGCAGTACGGGAGTACCAGAAACGCGACATGTCGCACAAACGAAAAAGCCCCGGGAAAAATCCCAGGGCTTTCGAAGATGGCGCACTCGGCGGGATTCGAACCCACGACCCCTGCCTTCGGAGGGCAGTACTCTATCCAGCTGAGCTACGAGTGCAACGCGCACGCATGATACCCATCTGTTTCGGTTGCGTCCATCGCCTTGATCTGTAGCTGTTTTTACCCGTGCTTTGGGCATAACGCTTGTAGGAGCAGCCTTGTGCTGCGAAGAGGCCAGTGGCAGCAACACAGACGTGTGCTGTTATCGCCGGCCTCTTCGCAGCACAAGGCTGCTCCTACAGGCCATCAGAGTGCGATCAGCTCGGGCCGCAGCCCTTCCACCCGGCGAACCACGGGTGGCAGGTAACCGCCGGCACCGGTGATCTGGTGCAGCACCTTCTCGCGCAGCCCATGCAGCGCCACGCCTGTGCGCAGGCGCGGGTGTGGCAGGTCGATTTCGACCACCGACTTGATCCGCCCCGGGCGCGGTTCTAGCACGACCACCCGGTCGGCCAGGTAGGTGGCCTCTTCGGCGTCGTGGGTCACCAGCAGGGTGGTGATGCCGGCTCGTTCCCGAATGGCCAGCAGCTCATCCTGCAGTTGCTGGCGGGTCAGCGCATCGAGCGCGCCGAAGGGCTCGTCAAGCAACAGGATCCGTGGGCTTGCCACCAGCCCGCGGGCGATTGCCACGCGCTGGGCCATGCCGCCGGAAAGCTGGTGCGGGTAAGCAGACTCGAACCCGCTAAGGCCGACCAGCAGCACAAATTCATGCACGCGCCGGGCGCGCTCACCCTGGGTCAGCTGTTCGTTGACCAGCCCCAGGGCGATGTTCTGCTCTACCGTCAGCCAGGGGAACAGGCGGTGTTCCTGAAACACGATGCCGCGTTCGCCGCCGATGCCACTGACCGCGCGCCCGTCGACGAGGATGCTGCCGCTGTAGTCGGTGTCGAGCCCCACCAGCAGGCGCAGCAGGGTAGATTTGCCACAGCCAGACGCACCGACGATGGCGATGAATTCGCCTTCGTTGATCGACAGGTTGAAATCGTGAATGGCCTCCAACGGTTGGCCATCGACGCGGAATACCTTACCGACCCCCTCGAAGCTGACCAATGGCGGGGTAACGTCGGGTTGATTGGCCGCAGGCAGGTGCGAGGTGTTGAAGGCATTCATGCGGTTCTCCAGCGCGTGGCGCGCGATTCGAGGCGTTGTCCGAGGGTGCCGAGCAGGGCGCCGACCAGGCCGATCAGGACCATGGCGGCTATCACCTGGTCCATGCGGAACAGCTGTTGGGCGCCGATCATCAGGCTGGCGATGCCGCCGTCAGAAGGCATGAAGTATTCGGCGCCGATGGTGCCCAGCCAGGCGTAGATCAGCGACAGGCGCAGGCCAGCGAAAATCGCCGGGGCAGCGCCGGGCAGCACCAACCGGCGCAAGCGTTGCCACAGGCTCAGGCGCAAGGTGCGGGCGGCCTCGCCCAGCTGAGGCGACAGCCCGGCGATACCGCGCTGGGTGGCGATCAGCAACGGGAAGAACGCCGCCAGGGCCACGAACACAGTCTTGGCGCCTTCGCCCAGGCCGAACCAGGCCGTAAGCAGAGGCACCCAGGCAAACAGCGCCACTTGGCGCACGGCCGTCAGGCTCGGGCCGAACACGCGCTCGGCGCGGTGCGAAAGCCCCAGCAGCAGGCCAACCAGCAAACCCGCGCCACCGCCCAGCACCAGGCCGGTCAAGGTGCGTTGCAGGCTCAGCAGCAACGCCTGTGGCAGCGTGCCGTCCGCCAGCCCGCTGAACAGGGTGTGCAGCACGCCCAGCGGTGACGTGAGGATGTTCTGGTCGACCCAGCCAACGTTGCTGGTGACCTGCCACAGTGCCAGCAGTGCAATCGGCAGCAGCAGGCTTTGCCAACCTTTTGGGATCGGGCCGCGCTGCTGCTCGCCGGTTGCGGGTTGCGGCCAGAACAGTAGGCGTTTCTCCAGGCGCGAGAAGCCTTGCTCCATGAGCGCCCCAACCAGGCCGATCACCAGGATGCAGAGCAGCACCAGGTCGAGCATGAACAACTGCCGGCCCCACACCATCAGGTAGCCGATGCCCTCGCTGGAGGCCAGCAGCTCCACGGCCAGCAACGACGTCCAGCCGGTGGCCAGGGCCAGGCGTACGCCCATGAGGAAGGCGGGCAGGGCGGCGGGCAACAGCAGCCGCAGGAACAACAGGTGACGTGGCAAGCGCAACGCCGCTGCAGCTTCACGCAGTTTGGGTTGGGCATCGCGCACGCCGACCAGGGTGTGCAGGGTGACCGGCACCACCACGGCTTTGACCAGCACCACCAGCTTCAGCAACTCGCCGATGCCGAAAAACAGCATGAACAGCGGAATCCAGGCCAGGGTGGGAATTTGCGCCAGCGCGACGAAGGTGGGCAGCACCAGCGTCTGTGCCCGCCGCGACGACCCCAGCCAGGTGCCCAGCAGCAACCCGCTGACAATCCCGACCGCCAAGCCCCAGAACAGCCGCTGCACACTTATCCACAGGTGCCCCCAAAGCTCCCCAGAGCCAAACTCCAGCGCGCTTTCCCACACCCGCGAAGGCGCCGGCAAAATCTGCTCGCTCATCCAATGTTGCTGGCTGGCGACCACCCACAACACCGCGATCAACACCGGCAATACCCAAGAAAGGTACGCAGCCCTCTGGTAGGAGCGGCCTTGCGTCGCGAAAGGGCCACGAAGCGGCCCCCGAAGCCACCCCCAACTCCTGTTCAGAATTCCATTCATCGGCATCTCTCGAACGAAGCGTTGTTATCTTATGCACTAATGGAATTAAAAATTCATAAGTGCGCATCTCAAGAGATAAGAGCATGCAACCCTTGCATGCGCAAACCCCTTACCGTTGCGTTTTCCTCATATTTTCCATGCGTTCCCCGCAAGCCCCCCTCAGGCCCGCATAACGCCTGATTTATGCCTTCTGGTTACTAAAAAATGAAGTTTTGATCTTTGTAGGTTCTAACCAGACCTGCCTAGCTTCTGGCCAAAGCGCCGGCCTTCGTCGGTGGCAGCCTGCCAAGGAGCCTTGCCATGAAAACCCCACTACGCCACCTGATCACCGCCCTTGGGCTGGTCTTCACCCTCAACGCCCACGCTGCCGAGTCAGCCCAGCCAGCGAGCATCCGCATCGCCGTGCCCGACTTGAGCGCTGGCAGCAAACACAGCGCCGGGGGCGTGGTCGATGTGCTGCGCGACCAGCAATTGCTGGAGAAGGAATTTGCCAAGGACGGCATCCGCATCGATTGGCACTTCTTCAAGGGCGCAGGGCCGGTGGTGAACGAGGCCCTGGCCAATGGCCAAGCCGACTTTGCCTACCTCGGGGACCTGGCTGCGATCGTCGGCAAGGCCAATGGCCTGGATACCCGCGTGCTGTCGGCCGGCGTGCGCGGGGTGAAAAGCTACCTGGGGGTGGTGCCGGGGTCTGGCATCAAGACCCTGCACGACCTCAAGGGCAAGCGTGTGGCGGTGTTCCGCGGCACTGCCAACCAGCTGTCGTTCGCCAGCGCGCTGGCCAGCCAGGGGCTGTCCGAGCGTGACCTGAAGGTGATCAACCTCGACTTCAACGCTGCCAACGCCGCAATCGCCGCCAAGCAGATCGATGCCACCTGGGGCCTGTCGAACCTGCTGGCGCTGCGTGAACGTGGGCTGGTCGAGCTGCCCGTCAATTCCCGCGACCTGCAAGGCGCCGGCAGCACCCAGGCGGTCTTGCTGGGTACCGGCGAATTCATCCGCCAGCACCCAGACCTGGTGCAGCGCCTGGTCAATGCCCAGGAGCAGGCTACCGCGTGGCTGCGTGACGAACACAACCGCGACGCCTATGTCGACCTGGTGGCAAACAACGCCAGCTGGCCGCGCAGCATCCTCAGCGATGACTTGGCCAAGGAAAACCTCGCGCATTACTTCGACCCACGCCTGGACGCTGATTTTCTGGCCCAACTGCAGCAGGGCGTCGACCTGGCCGCCAAAGAGCGCCTGATCCGCCGTGGCTTCCAGGTTGCCGACTGGGTCGAACCACGCTTTCTCGACACCGCACTGCAACAGCAACAGGCCGTCCAGGCCGCCCGCTAACCCTTTGAACCGACAATTACCGCAAGGACCACGACCATGAGCAATGCCGCCCTGGCCACCGCGCCACTCGCCCTTGAACTCGACATCCACCCGGTTGCCGGCCGTATCGGCGCCGAGATCCGCGGGTTGAAGCTGTCTGCCGACCTGGATGCCGCCACGATCGATGCCATACAGGCGGCCTTGGTCGAGCACAAAGTGATCTTCTTCCGTGGCCAGACCCACCTGGACGACCAGAGCCAGGAAGGCTTCGCCAAGTTGCTGGGCGAACCGGTCGCCCACCCCACCGTGCCGGTGGTCGATGGCACCAGCTACCTGCTCCAGCTCGATGGTGCCGAAGGCCAGCGGGCCAACTCCTGGCACACAGACGTGACCTTCGTCGATGCCTACCCTAAGGCGTCCATCCTGCGCAGCGTGGTGGCGCCGGCGTCTGGTGGGGATACCGTGTGGGCCAACACCGCAGCGGCGTACCAGGAGCTGCCCGAGCCACTGCGCGAGCTGGCCGACAAGTTGTGGGCGGTGCACAGCAACGAATACGACTACGCGTCCCTCAAGCCTGACGTCGACCCGGCCAAGCTGGAGCGTTATCGCCAGGTGTTCACCTCGACGGTGTACGAGACCGAGCATCCGGTCGTGCGCGTGCACCCGGTCAGCGGTGAGCGGGCGCTGCAGTTGGGGCACTTCGTGAAGCGCATCAAGGGCTATTCGCTGGCCGATTCGCAGCACCTGTTTGCCGTGCTGCAGGGGCATGTCACGCGCTTGGAAAATACCGTGCGCTGGCGCTGGCAAGCGGGGGATGTGGCGATCTGGGATAACCGCGCGACACAGCATTATGCGGTGGATGACTATGGCACCCAGCCGCGTGTGGTTCGGCGGGTGACGTTGGCGGGTGAGGTGCCGGTGGGGGTGGATGGGCAACTGAGCCGCACAACCCGTAAAGGCTAAGTACTGCCCAGTCTGTGGGAGCAGCCTTGTGCTGCGAAGAGGCCGGTGCTGCCATGCTCATTACGTTTGGCATGCGCCGGCCTCTTCGCAGCACAAGGCTGCTCCTACACACAGCGGGCGATAGGGTTGTTCATAGGTCGGTATCACAGGCAATCAACTGCCTGACCAACCCCTGCGCCAACGGCGACAACCCATACCCCACCCGGCTCACCACCCCATAGCGGGTATAAAACGCTTCTTCGTGCTCCGGCGCCAAGTCCGAAAGTTTCAGCGCCACCAGCCCCCCGTCACGTTGATACGGCCTCAGGTTGGCATTGCAGGCAATGCCGATGGTGTCCGAATGCATCACCACATTCAGCAACGCATAGCCATGTTCGCATTCCACCGTGGGCAGAAAATCCTGCCGTCCGCTGAGGTCGCTGAGGACCTTGCGGATGTTCGGCGGGCGAAAGGTGGTGGCCAGTGGGTACTCGAACAGGTCCCGCGCCTGCACTGCCTGCCGCGTGGTCAGCGGGTGCCCAGCGCGGCAGCAGAAGTGCCAGCGCTGCGGGGCCAGCTTGTGCACGCGGTAATCCGGGTCTGACTCGAACTGGCGCGTGTCGGCGACGAAAAACTCGATCTCTTCGGCGATCAGCTTGCGGTTCAACGCCTGCCAGTTATCCACCTGAAAACACGTGCGCGCCGCTGGGTATTCGGCGACGAAGCGCGCCACTGCCCGTGGCACCAAGCCCCCCGCTGGCGCAGGGCCGGAGCCGAAGCGCACCACGCCGGTGGTAGCGCCGTTGAACTGGTGAATTTCATTGACCAGGTTGTGCGCCCCGTGCACCAGCCGCCGTGAATGCTCCAACACCAGCAAACCCTGGCGGGTGGGGGCCAGCTCTTTGCTGGCGCGGTCCACCAGGCGGCAGCCGATGTTGTGCTCGAGGGTCTGGATGCTGCGGCTGAAGGCGGATTGCGACAGGTTCACCGCCGCGGCCGCGGCCACGAAACTGCGGTGTTCGACCAGGGCAATGTAATGGCGCAACTGACGGAGATCGATATGCATTTTCTACATTAAAACCTTCGGTCAAATGCAATTGCTGATAAGGGTGAGTCCCCTTATAAAGGCTGTTACTTATTCCACTAAATATGAATTACAAATATTTATATCACTTAAAAGAATATAAGCCCGACTGACCGCGATTCGGTTCCGCCAACGGAAATGCTCGCTCAGGGCCCATGCCTCAAGGAGCATCAGCATGTCCCGAGTTTCCCGTTGGCCTGCGCGCGCATCGCGGTTCACCCTGCAACCCTTGGCCGCTGGCGTGTTGCTGGCGGCATCCACTGGCAGCTTTGCCGAAGCGCCTGCCAGCACAGCCCCTGCCGTGGAGCAGGAGGCCAAGCTTGGCACCGTTACCGTCAACGCCCGCCGTCGTGAAGAAACCGCACAGAGCGTGCCCACGCCGATCAGCGTGCTGAACAGCGAAACCCTGGAAACCCAGCGCATCTACCGCGTGCAGGACCTGCAACAACTGGTGCCCAGCACCAACGTCGCCTATGTGCATGCCCGTCAATCGAGCATCTCGATCCGTGGCCTGGGCAACAACCCGGCCAGCGATGGCCTGGAAGGCAGCGTCGGCATCTACCTGGACAACGTCTACCTCGGTCGCCCCGGCATGGCGGTGTTCGACCTGCTGGATGTCGAGCAACTGGAGGTGCTGCGCGGCCCGCAAGGCACGCTGTTCGGCAAGAACACCACCGCCGGTGTGCTCAACATCACCACGCGCAAGCCGACCTTCCACCGCGAGGGCAGCGTTCAGCAGTCGATTGGCGAAGATGGCTACCTGCAGACCCAGGGCAGCTTTTCCGGGCCGATCAGCGACACCCTGGCCGGGCGCATCAGTGCCTACCGCACCGAAGACGATGGCTACGTGAAGAACATCCACAACGGTGACGACCTCAACGGCGGCAAGCGCCAGGGCTTTCGTACCCAATTGCTGTTCAAGCCCAGCGAAACCTTCAACCTGCGCTGGATCGGCGAGTACAACGAAGAAGATTCCAACAACGGTATCCTCAGCTTGTACAGCACCGGCCCGACCATCAACGGCGTCAACCGCTACGAGAGCCTGGCAGCGCAGGCCGGCGCGACGCTGGTGTCGGGCAAGGACCGCAAGGTCAATTTCGATGCCGATCAGCAGGTGACGGTGTTCCAGGGTGGCACTTCGGTCGAGGCCAACTGGACCTTGCCCAACGACTTCACCCTCACCTCGATCACCGCCTACCGCTGGTGGGACTTTACCCCGCGCAACGACGATGGCCTCAACGTGCCGGTGTTCTACAGCGCTGGTGTGTCGGTGCGCGACAAGCAGTATTCGCAGGAGATTCGCCTGGCTTCGCCGACCGGTGGTGCCTTCGACTACGTGCTGGGCGCGTACTACTTCAAGCAGGACCTGGACAATAAGTCCTTCACCTATTACGGCCCTCAGGCAGACATCTGGAACATCACCCCGGCGGGCGCCCTGAACAACGTCAACACCCTCGGTGATGGCCACATCGACACCGACAGCTATGCGCTGTTCGCCCAGGGCACCTGGCACCTTACCGACCGCCTGGACTTCACCGCCGGTTTGCGCGGCACTTACGAGGAGAAAAGCGCCTGGGTGACCCGTGATGCGCCTACGGGGGGCGCGGCGGTCACCGGCGCCGCAGCGGCGGCGCGCCAGGGCCGGGTGGGGGCCTACGACTCGGGGGATCTCAACCAGTACAGCTTCAGCCCCTCTGGCCTGCTGGGCCTGAGTTACCGCTTCAACGACCAGGTACTGGGTTATGCCACCCTGACCCATGGCGAGAAATCCGGGGGTATCAACCTTACCGTCGGCGCCGCGCCGCGCTTGGGCACTGACTCGCTGCTGGTCGGCACCGAGCGGGTCAACAACGCCGAAATCGGGGTCAAGAGCACGCTGCTGGATGATCGCCTGCAGCTCAACGCCAACCTGTTCTGGGCCGAAGTGCATGGCTACCAGGCCAACGTGTATGACGAGGCTAACCGCGTGCAGTACCTGGCCAACGCGGGGCGTGTGCGTTCGCGTGGCCTGGAGTTCGAGGCCACGGCACTGCCGGTGCGCGGCCTCACGGTCAACTTCAACGGCTCGTGGAACGACGTGCGCTACACCGAGTACGACGATGCGCCATGCCCGCCCGAAGTCAGCCTGGCCAATGCCACCGCCACCTGCGACCTGTCGGGCCATCAGGTGGTCGGCGCCTCCAAGTACATCGCCAACCTCAACGCCCAGTACAAGTGGCAGCTGGCCGAGCGCGTCGAGCCCTACGTCACCGCCAGCTACGCCTTCCGTTCCAAGGCGGTGGGCACCATCGACGACTCTGATTTCGGCCAGATCCCCAGCTATGCGCTGGTCAACCTCTCCACCGGCGTGCGCCTGGACCAGGGCGACGGCGTGCTCGACCTGTCGCTGTGGGTGAAAAACGCCGGCGACAAAACCTACTTCACCAGCCTGTGGAACTCCGCCAACGGTGGCTATGCCGGGGTACTCGGCACCCCTCGCACCTTCGGCGCTACCGCCCGTTACGACTTCTGAGCACAAGGAGCTTTGCCATGAATGCTAAAACCGAAACCCCTGCATTGCCCGAAGGCGCCTGCCTCACAGCCAAGGTCCCCGGGCCTGATGAGGCGCTGTTGGGCGACGTGGTGGTCAACCCGTACCGCCTGGCACCGCTGACGGCCATCATCCGCGATGGCGGGCGTACGCTGAGTGCGGCCCATGTGCGCGTGCTGGGCCGCGGCGAGCGGGGTGTAGACATTGCCTACGAGGTGTCGGACCGCTCGCTGTGGACCTATGGCGGCATCCCGGTGTTCGGGTTGTACCCCGACTACGTCAACCAGGTTGAAGTAACCTACAAACTCGATGGCGAGCGCATCCGCGAGCGTTATCAGGTCTATGCGCCGGCAGTGCGCCTGCCGGTGGTGGCGAAGCAGACTGCGGCGCTGCCAGAGGTCGAACCCATCAAGGTAGCGCCCGGCTTCGAAAACCGTCTTTACCTGTTCAACCACCTGCAGGGGGATATCCCGGGCGGCCGGGCCTTCAAGTGGAATGCCCTGGGCGGTGCGGCCGAGTGGGACCAAGTGGGCAACAACTGGATCGCCGACAGTAATGGCGACGTGCGCTGGTACCTGGATATCGAGCAGATTCACGATTCCAACCGCCGGGACGGCCTGGGCGGCACCATGGGCTTCCAGCAAACCCGTGACGGCAAGTTGATCTGGGGCCAGGGCCAGACTTATTCCAAATACGACCTGCTTGGCCGGCGCATCTGGCAACGCAGCCTGCCGGACAAGTTTGCCGACTTCTCCCACGAAATCCGTGAGACCGCCAACGGCACTTATCTGTTGCGGGTCGGTACCAGCGACTATCGCCGGCCAGACGGCAAGCGCGTGCGCTCGATCCGTGACCACATCATCGAGGTGAGCGAAGCGGGTGATGTGTTGGACTTCTGGGACCTGAACCAGATCCTCGACCCGTACCGCGGCGACCTGCTGGAAACCCTTGGCAAGGCGGCGATCCAATTACCCGACGGCGTGCAAAAGCACGAAGACCGGCTGGCCAACGAACTGGCCGAAGGCGACCTGCCATTCGGTGACACCCCAGGCGTTGGCACCGGGCGCAACTGGGCGCACGTCAATGCCATCGACTACGACGCAGATGACGACAGCATCATCGTTTCAGCACGCCATCAAGGCGTGGTGAAGATCGGCCGTGACAAAACGGTGAAGTGGATTCTCGCCTCGCCGCAGGGGTGGCCGGAGCGCTTGCAGGACAAGGTGCTGACGCCGGTGCAGAGCGAAGGCTTCGACTGGTCCTGGACCCAGCACACTGCCTGGCTCACGGGCAAAGGCACGTTGACCGTGTTCGACAACGGCTGGGGGCGCGATTTTGCCCCGACCAAGCTGGCCGGCAATTACAGCCGCGCGGTGGAGTACAAGATCGACGAGGCCAAGGGCACGGTCGAGCAGGTGTGGGAGTACGGCAAAGCGCGCGGTGACGAATGGTACAGCCCGGTGACCTCGGTGGTGGCCTACCGGCCCGAGACCGATACCCAGTTCATCTATTCGGCCTCGGTGAATTTCCTGACCCCAGAGAAACTGACCACCACTGTGCTCAATGAGGTGCGCCGCGGGACGCAGGAGGTGCTGGTGGAGCTGAAGGTGCACAGCCGGCAGCCGGGCAGTGTCGGGTATCGGGCGTTGGTGATCGACCTGGGCAAGGCGTTCTGATCCATCCCGTCTGGGAGGGCCGTCGGTCCTCCCTTCACATTTCTTCCCGCTCGATCGTCTAACCTGTATCGGCCTCTTCGCGGGCAAGCCCGCTCCCACAGATCTCCACAATCTCCTAGGGATGTGCACTCTGTGGGAGCGGGCTTGCCCGCGAAGAGGCCGGCTGCGGTGTAAAAAATCATGAAATTTCCCCAGGCTGTTCAACCATTCGTTCTTTTTTTCGAACAGCCTATTGTCCTACACCCCAGCAGCCGCTTAGCATTCGTTTGAGATTTCAAACGCTCGATGCCCTGCTTTGGGCGCTTTTCAACAATCAACAATTCGGGAAGCCGACATGCAGCTCAAAGACGCTCAGTTGTTCCGCCAGCAAGCCTATATCAATGGTGAGTGGCTGGATGCGGACAATGGCCAGACCATCAAGGTGACCAACCCGGCCACCGGCGAAGTCATCGGTACCGTGCCGAAGATGGGCACCGCGGAAACCCGCCGCGCCATCGAAGCCGCCGACAAGGCCCTGCCGGCCTGGCGCGCCCTGACCGCCAAAGAGCGTTCGGCCAAGCTGCGTCGCTGGTTCGAACTGATGATCGAGAACCAGGACGACCTGGCTCGCCTGATGACCACCGAGCAAGGCAAGCCACTGGCCGAAGCCAAAGGCGAAATCGCCTACGCCGCCTCGTTCATCGAGTGGTTCGCCGAAGAAGCCAAGCGCGTCTACGGTGACACCATCCCAGGCCACCAGCCTGACAAGCGCCTGATCGTCATCAAGCAGCCAATCGGCGTTACCGCGGCCATCACCCCGTGGAACTTCCCGGCGGCCATGATCACCCGTAAAGCCGGCCCGGCCCTGGCCGCTGGCTGCACCATGGTGCTCAAGCCTGCTTCGCAGACCCCGTACTCCGCTCTGGCCCTGGTCGAGCTGGCTCACCGTGCCGGCATCCCGGCTGGTGTGCTGAGCGTCGTCACCGGCAGCGCTGGCGAAGTCGGCGGCGAGCTGACTGGCAACTCCCTGGTTCGCAAACTGTCCTTCACCGGCTCGACCGAAATCGGTCGCCAGCTGATGCAAGAATGCGCCAAGGACATCAAGAAGGTTTCCCTGGAGCTGGGCGGCAACGCGCCGTTCATCGTGTTCGACGACGCTGACCTGGACAAGGCAGTCGAAGGCGCGATCATCTCCAAATACCGCAACAACGGCCAGACCTGCGTCTGCGCCAACCGTATCTACGTGCAGGACGGCGTCTACGACGCGTTCGCCGAGAAGCTGGCCGCTGCAGTGGCCAAGCTGAAAATCGGTAACGGTCTGGAAGACGGCACCACCACTGGCCCGCTGATCGACGGCAAGGCTGTCGCCAAGGTTCAGGAACACATCGAAGACGCGGTCGCCAAAGGCGCCAAGGTGCTGGCCGGTGGCAAGCTGATCGAAGGCAACTTCTTCGAGCCGACCATTCTGGTCAACGTGCCGAAGACCGCTGCTGTCGCCAAGGAAGAGACCTTCGGCCCACTGGCGCCGCTGTTCCGCTTCCAGGACGAAGCTGAAGTCATCGCCATGTCCAACGACACCGAGTTCGGCCTGGCTTCGTACTTCTACGCCCGCGACATGAGCCGTGTGTTCCGTGTTGCCGAAGCGCTGGAATACGGCATGGTTGGCATCAACACCGGCCTGATTTCCAACGAAGTCGCACCGTTTGGCGGTATCAAGGCTTCGGGCCTGGGCCGCGAAGGTTCCAAATACGGTATCGAGGACTACCTCGAAATCAAATACCTGTGCATCAGCGTCTGATCACCGGTTAAAAGGCTTTACCTCTGCCAGCGGGGCGCGAGAGCGACGTCTCGCTGGCCTTTTTTACATGCAGTACCTGGTGGCCAGGGCGTTCACGGCAGTCGATCAACGAATACTGTGCGCGAGCACTCCCAGCCACCCCCGAATAAAAGCGCCATTCTGATCGGCGCAATGAGGGCATTATGAGCAAGACCAACGAATCCTTGATGCAACGCCGTGTAGCCGCCGTCCCACGTGGCGTCGGCCAAATCCACCCGATCTTCGTAGACACCGCGAAGAACTCGACGGTGATCGACGTTGAAGGCCGCGAACTGATCGACTTCGCGGGCGGCATCGCAGTGCTGAACACCGGCCACCTGCACCCGAAAGTGGTTGCAGCCGTGCAAGAGCAGCTGACCAAAGTCAGCCACACCTGCTTCCAGGTGCTGGCCTACGAACCCTACGTAGAGCTGTGCGAAAAGATCAACAAGCTGGTCCCAGGCGACTTCGACAAGAAGACCCTGCTGGTCACCACCGGCTCCGAAGCCGTTGAAAACGCCGTCAAGATCGCCCGTGCCGCCACTGGCCGCGCTGGCGTGATCGCCTTCACCGGCGCCTACCACGGCCGTACCATGATGACCCTGGGCCTGACCGGCAAGGTCGTGCCGTACTCCGCTGGCATGGGCCTGATGCCAGGCGGCATCTTCCGCGCACTGTTCCCGAACGAACTGCACGGTGTGAGCGTCGACGACGCCATCGCCTCGGTTGAGCGCATCTTCAAGAACGATGCCGAGCCTAAGGACATCGCCGCGATCATCCTCGAGCCCGTACAAGGCGAAGGCGGCTTCCTGCCAGCGCCGAAAGAGCTGATGCAGCGCCTGCGCGCCCTGTGCGACCAGCACGGCATCCTGCTGATCGCCGACGAAGTGCAGACCGGCGCTGGCCGTACTGGCACCTTCTTCGCCATGGAACAGATGGGCGTTGCGCCTGACCTGACCACCTTCGCCAAATCCATCGCTGGCGGCTTCCCGCTGGCCGGTGTGTGCGGCAAGGCCGAGTACATGGACGCCATCGCACCAGGCGGCCTGGGCGGCACCTACGCCGGTTCGCCGATCGCTTGCGCCGCGGCCCTGGCCGTGATCGAAGTGTTCGAAGAAGAAAAACTGCTGGACCGCAGCAAGGCTGTTGGTGAGCACCTGGTGACTGGCCTGCGCAAGATCCAGGAAAAGAACCCGATCATCGGTGACATCCGTGGTCTGGGCTCGATGATTGCTGTCGAAGTCTTCGAGAAAGGCACTCACACCCCGAACGCTGCTGCTGTTGGCCAGGTTGTTGCCAAGGCACGCGACAAGGGTCTGATCCTGCTGTCTTGCGGCACCTACGGCAACGTCCTGCGTATTCTGGTCCCGCTGACCGCCGAAGACGCACTGTTGGACAAAGGCCTGGCGATCATCGAAGAGTGCTTCGCCGAACTCGCCTAATGTGACACGCTTCAGAAAAAACCCGCCTCGGCGGGTTTTTTTTGTGCCCAGAAAACGCGATGGACGCTATCGTTGACGCAGGACTTGCCTTGGAAGCTGCGACGGATTGCGTGTCAGGGATATTCAGGAGTTGGCCATGAGCGCTGTAGACCCCACCCCACCTTGCGTACTGATTGTCGAGGGCGACCCGTGGGTGCGTGACATGCTCAAGGAGATGCTGCTCAGCGTGCGTTGCGACGCCCGTCTGCAGGTCTGCGCCGACGGCTCGCAGGCACTGAGCGCGCTGTCGAGCAAGCCCGACCTGATCATCGCTGCGCGTGAGCTGGCCGGCGTCGATGGCCTTGACCTGCTGCGCAAGGTCCGCGCCAAAGGCCCGGGGTTGCCGTTCATTCTCATGAGCAGCCGCAGCGACAGTGCCAGCGTGCGCGAAGCGTTGCCCCTGCACCCCACCGCTTACCTGAGCAAGCCCCTGAACCTGGACAACCTGCGCAAGCGCCTGGAAGAACTCCTGCTGGCCGTTGGCGAAGAAATCGCCTGCCCGGTGCCGCCTTTGCAGCCGGGTGCCAGCCTGACCGGTTACCTCGAGCAGCGCCGCGCGACTGCCGATGGCGGGCCGCTGCTGGCCGATGTGCAGGTGGCGATCAAGCGCGCGCTGAACCCTCAGGGCCTGAACCTCAAGGTGCTTGAAGAGGAAGTGCGCAACGACCCGCAGGTTACCGCGGTGCTGATCGCCGCCGCTAACAGCGCCGCCCTGCACCGCGACGCGCCCGTGCAAACGTTGCTGCAGGCGCTGAACAAGCTTGGCAGCACCCAGAGCATGAACCTTATCCTGGGCATGACCCTCAAGCGCAGCGCACGGCTGAGCGATCCCTTGCTGGCGCAGCACGCGGCGCACTTCTGGAACCTCTCGCTGCACTGCGCTGAATACGGCCGCAGCCTGGCGCGTATGTTGGAGCTGGATGAAGGGCGTTGTTACTGTGCCGGGCTGTTGCATTGCCTGGGCGACCTGGCGGTGCTGCGCTGCCTGCAAGAGTGGCGCCTGGCCGGCGGTGAGTTGGACGAGGGCATGGTCCGCAAGTCGCTCGATGAATACGGCGCGGCATTCGGTTCGGCGCTGCGCACGCGCTGGCGCTTGCCGCTGGCACTGCGTGAATTGATTGCGGCCATTTACCAACTGGGCGGTGGCGTGTATTCGCGGGAGATCCTGGCGATGAACCTGGCCGGGCAATTGTCACGGCTGCCGGCTGAGCATGGGTTGGAGCAGGTTGCCAGTAACAAGACTGCACGGCTGCTCAAGCTCGGCTTGGCGGAGCTGGGCCGGCTGCGCAAAGTGGAGAAGCCGCAGGACGAAGCCTCTATCTGACATCACGTGCGATTCTTGTAGGAGCGGCCTTGCGTCGCGAAAGGGCTGCGAAGCAGCCCCGGCAATATCGGCGGCGAAGCTGAAAGCCTGGGGCCGCTACGCGCCCCTTTCGCGACGCAAGGCCGCTCCTACAAATCGTGCATGGCCTGTGCTGAGTTCAGCCCCGCACAATCTGATTCTTCCCCTGCCGCTTGGCCCGATACATCGCCGCATCGGCGCGGGCGAACAGGCTGTCCAGCGACTCATCCTCATCCGTCAACGCCGTCAGCCCCTGGCTCACGGTCACCCCGTAGACGTGCTCGTCGTGGCTGAAGCTCAGCCGTTGGATCTCTCGCTGCAAACGCTCGGCGATCTGCTCGGCCACTTGTGCATTACAGCCTGGGAACACGGCCGCAAACTCCTCGCCACCAATACGTCCAAACTGGTCCCCTCGGCGTAGCACGGCTTTGCCGCTGTCGGCGATGCGCTGCAGCACCTGGTCGCCTTCCTGGTGCCCGTAGCTGTCATTGATCTGTTTGAAATCGTCGATGTCCAGCAGCAGGAAGGCCAGTGGCGTGCCGTCCTCGCGGGCGCTGTCGAAGGCCTGCTGGGCACATTCGAAGAAGTGCCGGCGGTTGCTGCTCTGGGTCAGCACGTCGGTGGTGGCCAGGCGATGCAGTTCGCCTTCGAGTTGCTTCTTTTCGGTGATGTCTTCGGCGATACCGACAACGATGACCCGCTGTTCGCCCTCGCGGTGCTGGTTGATGTAGCACTTGTCACTCAGCCAGCGCACCTGGCCTTCGGCATTGAGGATGCGGTATTCGCGGTCTTCCACCGAGCCTTTGAGCAGCACTTGGGCCAGGCTGCGCTCGGCGTACTCCAGGTCGTCGGGGTAGATGCTGTCGCGCCACTCGTTGTAGTCGGCCAGCACCAGGCTGATCGGGCGGCCAAAGATACGTTCGTACGCCGGGCTGACGTAGAGCACCTGGCGAGCTTCCCAGTCAAAGGCCCAGAGTACGGCATTGACGCTGTCCAGCAACGAACTGAAGAGTTGTTCGCGTTCACTCAGGCGGGCGACTTCGCCTTGGGCGTGCAGCAGGGCCAGCAAGGTCTTGGCGGCTTCTGGAGGTGGGGTGCCGGGCAGGGAAGTTGGAATGTTCTTGGCCATGTGCACGAGCGAGTCTCGACAAGTGAGCGTGCGGCCAGCATCAGGCCCGCCACGCGGGCGATGTGCCGAATTGGAGTGGTGGGCAGGGGGGGAAGTTCCAGGCGGCACGCCCTGCCAGCAGGGCGTGCCGATCAACGGCGGTCAGGCGCCAGTTGGGCGCAGGGAGTAGGTTTTAAGTTGTGCGGCGAAGTCGTGCAGGGCATGGATGCCGCTGGCTTCGGCCTCGTGCACCCAGTCCTTCATGGCCGCGAGCATGTCGTGGCCATTGGCGCTGGTGCGTGCCCAGATTTGCTGCAGGGCCAGGCGTTTTTCGTAAATGACCTTGAGGGCCTGGCTATGCGCGAGCAGCGTCTCGATGCGCACGTGGTGGCGGTCTTCCAACAGGCTGGTCTCCCGCGACAGCAGGCGCTTGGCGCGGCGGAAACGGTGGCGCATCGACGCGTCGACCTTGGCCAGCTCTTGCTGCACCAGCGGGCCGATCACCAGCTTGCGGTACTGGGCCATGATCTGGAAGCGATTGTTGAGGATCGCCATGGCAGTGTCCATGTCCAGGTTGGCCTTGCCTTCGACCCTGTGGGCGATCGGCGCCACGCGCTGCACCTTGGCCAGGCGCAGGAAGCAGAACAGGCGTATCCAGGCCCAGCCCATGTCGAATTCCCAGCGTTTTACCGACAGTTTGGCCGAGTTGGGGTAGGTGTGGTGGTTGTTGTGCAGCTCTTCGCCACCGATGACGATGCCCCACGGCACCAGGTTGGTGGCGGCGTCCCGGCATTCGAAATTGCGGTAGCCGACGGCATGGCCCAGGCCATTGACCACGCCAGCGGCCCAGAACGGAATCCACATCATCTGCACCGCCCAGATGGTGATGCCAAGAGTGCCGAACAGCAACAAGTCGATCACCGCCAGCAGGGCAATGCCGCCTAGCTTGTACCGCGAGTAGAGGTTGCGCTCGATCCAGTCGTCCGGGCAGTTCTTGCCGTAGATGCGCAGGGTTTCGGGGTTGCGTGCCTCTTCGCGGTAGAGCTCGGCGCCTTTGCGCAGGACCGTGCTCAAACCCTTGTGCACCGGGCTGTGCGGGTCGTCCGGGGTTTCGCACTTGGCGTGGTGCTTGCGGTGGACGGCGGTCCACTCGCGGGTGTTCTGCGCCGTGGTCAGCCACAGCCAGAAACGGAAGAAATGCTTGAGCGCGCCGTTGAGCTCCAAGGCCCGGTGCGCGGAGTAGCGATGCAGGTAAACCGTGACGCTGACGATGGTCACATGGGTCATCAACAAAGTGATGCCGACCAGTTGCCAGGCCGACAAGTCGAGCAGGCCGTTGTACCACATAGGTGTTAAAACCCTCGAGAACACAGGGGAAGGGTCTGATTATCCCTTGGCAGGGAAATAAAACCAGTCACCCTTTCAGATAGGACGTCACGATATGTTTCACCCTTTATAATGCGCGCTCTTCGTTCATGGGCCATTCCACCCGACATGTCTGTTTCCGTTCGCGACGCCTTGCGCATGGCTGCGCTCTATGTGGTGCTGTCGATCCTCTGGCTGGTGCTGGCGGAGATGCTCCTGCATGGTATGACTGACGACCCGCTGGCACTGACGGTGGGGCGGCAGATCAATGTGGTGATCTGGGTCTTGTTCAGCGCGGTGCTGATTTTCGTGTCGCGGGCACGCCTGCTCAATTTCATTGGCATTGGCGCGCGCCTGCGCTGTGAGGACCGCGAGCGGCTGCGCATGGCGGCGGCGGTGTTCGACAGTACCCTCGAAGGGGTGCTGGTGACCGACCGCCAAGGCCTGATCGTGCACGTCAACCGCGCCTTCATGCGTATTACCGGTTACCAGCAGGACGAGGTCATTGGCCAGCGCCCGAACAAGTTCAAGTCGGGCCGCCATGGGGCGTCGTTCTATCAGCAGATCTTTGCCACCCTGGCCGAAAAGGGCGAATGGAGCGGCGAGATCTGGAACCGCCGCAAAAGCGGCGAGATCTATCCGCAATGGCAGACGATCTGCGCCATACGCGATGACGCTGGCGAGCTGAGCCATTACGTGGCGGTTTTCAGCGACATCAGTGCGATCAAGCATACCGAGCAGGAACTGGCCTACCTGGCCCATCACGACCCGTTGACCGGCCTGCCCAACCGCCTGCTGTTCACCGACCGCGTCGAGCAGGCGCTGGTGACGGCGCAAGCCAACAAACGCGGTTGCGGTTTGCTGCTGCTCGACCTGGACCATTTCCAGAGCATCAACGACGGCCTTGGCCACACCATCGGCGATCAGTTGCTCAAGCTGGTGGGCGAGCGCCTGGGCGAGGTGGTGGGCAATGGGGTGACCCTGGCGCGGCTGGGGGGGGACGAGTTCGGTGTTCTGGCCGAGAACTGCCAGCAGGTCGGCCAGGCGGGCAAGCTGGCGCAACGCATCATCGAGCGTATGCGCGAGCCGTTCGTGTTTGATGGCCATCGCCTGTTCATCAGTGTCAGCGTCGGCATCAGCCTGTTCCCCAGCGATGCGCTGGGCACCGAGCAGTTGCTGCGCAATGCCGACGCGGCACTGTTCAAGGCCAAGAGCAGCGGGCGGGCCTGCTATGCGCTGTACACCGAAGAGCTGACCGCGCACGCCCAGCACCGGGTGGAAACCGCGGGCGAGTTGCGCCGTGCCTTGGAGCAGGATGAACTGCGGGTGTACTTCCAGCCGGTGCATGACCTGGCCACGGCCGAGCGGGTGGGGGTCGAGACCCTGGTGCGCTGGGCGCATCCTCAGCGCGGCCTGGTGCCGCCGAGCGAGTTCATACCGATCGCCGAGCGCACCGGGTTGATTGCCGAGATCGACACCTGGGTGCTGCGTCAGGCTTGCCTGCAGATGGTGCAGTGGCAGCGCGAAGGCCGGCAGCTGGCGTTCGTCGCGGTGAATATCTCAAGCCGTCTGTTTGGCCAGCACGCGTTGTATAGGCAGGTGGCCGAAGTGCTGCACGAAACCGGCCTGGCCCCGGCGATGCTGGAGCTGGAAGTCACCGAGAGTGCGGTGATGGAAGACCCGGAAGTGGCGCTGGAGCAGCTGCATCGCCTGCGTGAACTGGGCGTGACCTTGGCGATCGACGACTTTGGCACGGGGTATTCGTCGTTGCTGCGGCTCAAGCGTTTGCCGGTGCAGAAGCTGAAGATCGATCAGGGGTTTGTCGCGGGCCTGCCTCATGACGATGACGACATCGCGATCGTGCGGGTGATCATTGCCCTCGCCCGCAGCATGGGCATGCAAGTGCATGCCGAGGGCATCGAGCAGCAAGAGCAGGCCAGCTTCCTGCTGCAGGAGCAGTGCCAGTTGGGCCAGGGTTACTGGTTCGGCCGGCCGGTGCCGGCGCAAGACCTAGATTGGGGGTGATGGCTCAGGGCCGTAGTTTTTCCGTCATGTCGCGGATCACGCCATGGACGATGCGCCTGACCAGCCTGCTTTCACCGGCATGCCAGGCATGGACGTTTTTTTCCAGAAGGTCTCTTGCTGCATCTTCCACGCCCGGTACCAGCTCATCAATGATCTTGTTACCCAGCGGCGCGCGTACGCCAATGGCTTCACCGAGGCTGATGACGCTGGCCCTGGTAATGTCAGCGTAGGTGCGGACGCCTTCTGGCTTCCACACCAGTTCTGCCTCAAGCCAAGGGGCAGCGGATTCGCCGTAAACGGCGGTGCACAAGAGGTCGTAGTGCGGTGCGAGGTAATACGCATCCGGACGCACGAAGAACGACAGGTTTTTCAAGTGGGCATCGTTGTTGCCAACGACAATGTTGAATACCAACCACCTGAATAGCTGAAGCCGCGTCTGGGCCACATTCCGGACCTGCCCGAGAATCTTTCGTAACGTTTCTGCAGTCGCTTGTTGGTACTTGAAGCTTTTGTCGAGCGTGAGCAATTGGCAAGCATCCAGCGCATGCACGCGTTCGAGCCGATCATTCACCCGTGTGCGGTCAAAGCGCTCGATCAGATAGGCTGCCTCGGGTACGCGGCGAACCTTCACATCGGGTACTTGCAGCCCTACCGCTCGTGCAACACTCATCACGAACCACTCGTTCACTGCGGTCGCGTCATAGAGGTTACGGTCAGGGTGGTCGGGCTTGAGGATATGGGTCGACGGCGTGTTGCCGATCGGTTCGAACAGGGCGTCTTTTTCCATGACAATCGGCAGCTTGTGCTGCGCGCCAGCGAGTGACATACGCTTCGGGGCACCTGTGGTCAGTGCGACTCGGGGCAGGTTGCGAATCCTCTCACTCAACTGAGCGTCCGAGATGGGCTTCAGCCCGCTCGCCTGCTCAAGTTGTGGCTCAGGTAGCAATGTGATTGCACCTGCCGACTCTGAACCGTAGTAGCTGAGCAAGCCAAAAGCGTCCGCGAATTCGAGCTTTGCATCGCTGGCCAGCAATGTGCGTGCTTGCTCTTCGGGCAGCAGATTGTCGAAGAACCATTGGACAGGGCGCTCGGATGATCCATCAACCAGCAAGCCTTTGGCACGAGGCAGTGCGGGCGACAGATCATAGCCGTCGGGTCGGGCTATCCAGGCTGGCGTATATTCCAGGCTCCAGACACCTGCGTTGTCGCTGAGCGTTGCAACGTGGTGGCTGTTGATCAGGATTTGGAGGGTTCTCATTTGTCAGGCACATCCACATAGACCCGTATGCCAAGCTCCTGCATCACTTGCAGGACGCTTGCGAGTGACACACTGCCCTTGCCTCGCTCGATGTCCCTGAGCAGGACATGGCTTTTGCCGACGATGAGGGCCAGGTCCGATTGGGTTATTGCCTGGTTTTTGCGTACCTCACGTACTGCATTTCCCAAATCGAGAGGTGTCTGGATCTGTTTGAGGGAGCCCATGGGTGTTCAGCCGGTTCGAAAGAATAGTTTCGATTATGGTCGGCGACAGGGAACATTCAAGGAAAACTAAGGTTTTATTTAGTTTTAGGGTATGAGAAGAGATCAGTGCAAAAAAAACGAAAGTATTGTTTCGCTAGAACGGTTTAGCGCCTTTATATGGTTTCTATCTCAACGATAATTTAGTTTTCTGCGCGACGTCGAATGGGGCCGTAAAAGGGCCCCAAATAACTCACCGCTTGTTCAACCCCTTCGCCAGCCGATCCCCACCCAGTTGAATCAACGCCACCAACGCCACCAGCATGGCGATCACGGTCAGCATGATCTGGCTGTCGAAGCGCTGGTACCCATACCGATAGGCAATGTCGCCCAGCCCACCGGCGCCAATCGCCCCGGCCATGGCTGACGAGTTGATGAGGGTCACCAGGGTAATGGTGAACCCCCCGACGATGCCGGGCAGCGCCTCGGGCAGCAGCACATGCCAGACGATGTGCCAGCGCCGGCAGCCCATGGCTTGCGCCGCTTCCACCAGGCCGTGGTCCACTTCGCGCAAGCTCACCTCGGCAATCCGGGCAAAGAAGGGGGTGGCGGCGATGGTCAACGGCACCACGGCCGCCCACACGCCATAGGTGGTGCCTACCACCAGGCGGGTGAAGGGGATCAGCGCGACCATCAGGATCAGAAACGGGATCGAGCGGAACAGGTTGACGAACGCGCCCAGCACCCGGTTCAGCAGCGGTGCCTCGAAGATGCCGCCCTTGTCGCTGGTGACCAGCAGCACCGCCATCGGTACACCCACCAACAGCGCGATCAGCGACGACACGCCGACCATCAGCAGGGTGTCGAGCAAGCCTTCAAGCAGGCGATCAAACCACATGGCCCAGTACCTCCACGTCTTCGGCCCAACGGCGGGCACGCTCCAGCAATTGGTGGGTGTCGTGTGGCGAATGCTGCACCGACAGGATCAACTGCCCAAGGGCATGCTCACCGATGGTTTCAACGCCACCTTGCAGCAGGCGCACACGGCCGCCGAGGTCGGTGAACAGGGCAGAAAGCTCCGGCTCGCCGAGCAAGGTCAGCTTGAGCACCACGGCGCTGTCGCGGCTCTGCGGGCTGGCCTTGAGGCTGGCCTGCAAAGTCGCGGGCAGCTTGGCCTGCAAGGGCGCGAGCAAGGTCCGCGTCACTTCATGGTGCGGTGTGCCGAATACCCGCCAGACTTCCCCTTGCTCGACCACTTCGCCGCGCTCCAGCACCACCACGCGGTGGCAGATATCGCGGATTACCGCCATTTCATGGGTGATCAGCACGATGGTCAGGCCCAGGCGCTGGTTGATGTCACGCAGCAGTTCAAGGATCGAGGCCGTGGTTTCAGGGTCGAGTGCCGAGGTGGCCTCGTCGCACAAGAGAATCTCGGGGTCGTGCACCAGCGCCCGGGCGATGCCGACGCGTTGCTTTTGCCCGCCCGACAACTGCGCGGGGTAGACGTGGTGCTTTTCCTGCAGGCCGACCAGCTCCAGCAGTGCGCGCACCTTGCGCTGGCGCTCGGCCTTGGGCACGCCGGCCACTTTCAGCGGCAGCTCGACGTTTTGCCACACGGTCTTGGCCGACATCAGGTTGAAGTGCTGGAAGATCATGCCGATGCGCCGGCGCAGCGCAACCAAGCGGTCCTCGTCGAAGGGCGCGATGTCCACCTGGTCGATCAGCACGCGGCCCTGGCTGGGTTGTTCCAGGCGGTTGATGGTGCGCAGCAGCGACGACTTGCCGGCGCCGCTGCGGCCGATGATGCCGAAGATCTCGCCATGGCGGATGTTCAGGTCGATGCCTTGCAAGGCAGGCTGAGCCTGGCCAGGGTAGGTCTTGCCGAGGCCGATGAAGCGCACGTGGGCTTCGTTGACCTCTGGGCGCAGGGCCTGTTCCTTGGCCGTTGGCGGCAATGGTTGGGGTGTCGGCGCCCTGAGCGCGCTGGCCTGGCTCATGTCAGCCCTCCCAACCGGCCTGGTAGAGGTTGCCGTGGGCTTTGTTCAAGGCCGCGCGCACCGCGGGCGAGTGCTGGTAGATATCGACGAACTTGGCCAGGCGCGGGTCGTCCTTGCTTTGCGGGCGAATGACGAACTGGATCACGTACTCTTTGTTTTCCAGGCCGTCGAACAGCAGCGCGGAGGTGGCGTCGAAGCTGTTGGCCAGGCGGATGTAGGCCGGGTAGCCCTGAACCAGGTCGGCGTCATCATAGGCGCGCACCAGTTGCACCGCCTCGACCTGAAGGATTTTAAGGTGCTTGGGGTTGGCGATGATGTCGTCTTCCGTGGCCTTGTAGCCGACCCCAGGTTTAAGCGTGATCAGCCCCGCCTTGGCCAGTAGCTGCAGGCCACGGCCGCTGTTGATCGGGTCGTTGGCGATGGCCACGCTGGCGCCTTCGGGCAGCTCGGCGAAGCTTTTGTACTTTTTCGAGTACAGGCCGACGTTGTTGATGATGCCTGGCGCGTAGGGCACCAGGTTGAAGCCCGCAGCGGCCTTGGCGTTTTCCAGGAACGGGATGTGCTGGAAGTAGTTCACGTCGATGTCGCCGCTGTTGAGGCTGACGTTGGGGGCTATCCAATCGCTGAACTCGATCAGCTTCACGTCCAGGCCTTGCTTGTGGGCTTCTTCCACGGCGGTTTCCAGGGGAATCGCAAAGGCGGAGGTGGTACCGATTTTCAACGGCTCGGCGGCGAAGGCGCTGGCGGACAGGCCAAGGGTGACCGCAATGGCCGCGACGGGCCGGAACAGTTTCTCAAGCATGGTGCAGGGCTCCAGTCGGGGCAGGGGTTGGGGTAAAGCGGTAGCGCGAGCCGGGATGGCTGGCGGGCAGGTGCGGGTGGTCGGTATCGAACAACTTCTCGCGCAGGGTGCCCTCGGCGTAGGCGGTCTTGTAGCGGCCACGCTGTTGTAGCTGCGGGATGACCAGGTCGATGAAATCCTCAAAGCTTTCTGGTGTAACGGTGCGGGTCAGGTTGAAGCCGTCCAGCCCGGTTTCGTCGAGCCAGGCGATCAGGGCATCGGCGACTTGTTCAGGGCTGCCGACCAGGGTCACGTAGCGCCCGCCCAGGGCGTGCTGATCAAGCAGGCGGCGGCGGGTCCAGGCGTTTTCCTGCAGCTGGCGCGTGGCCGATTGAATGGCGTTGCCCTTGCTGAAGCCGATCGGCTCGTCCAGCCCATAGGCCGCAAAGTCGATGCCGGTGGAGGCGGCAAAGTGCGCCACGCCGGCCTCGGGGCTGGCATGGCGCAGGTACTCGGCATGCTTGGCTTGGGCCTGTTGCTCAGTGGGGGCGACGATCACCGTGATGCCCATGAACACCTTGACCGCCTGCGGATCGCGGCCCGCCGCCTTGGCGGCCGCGCGCACCTTGTCGACCTGGGCGCGGGTGGCGGTTTTGTCCTGGCCGCTGATGAACACGCACTCGGCATGGTTGCCTGCAAAGGCGAGGCCGCGCGGGGAACTGCCCGCCTGGAATAACACCGGTGTGCGTTGCGCTGAGGGCTCGCACAGGTGGTAGCCCTCGACGTTGTAGAACTCGCCGTGGTGGCTGACCTTGCGCACCTTGTTGGGCTGGGCGTAGACGCGCTGCTCGCGGTCGGCGACCACGGCATCGTCAGCCCAGCTGCCTTCGAGCAGTTTGTACAGCACCTGCAGGTACTCGTCGGCCTGGTCGTAGCGCCGATCATGCTCGGGTTGCTGCGCCAGGCCCATGGCGCGGGCCGCGCTGTCGAGGTAGCCGGTGACTATGTTCCAGCCGACCCGGCCATTGGTGAGGTGGTCGAGCGTGGAGAGGCGCCGGGCGAACAGGTAAGGCGCCTCGTAAGTGAGGTTGGCGGTAAGGCCGAAGCCCAGGTTGCGGGTGACGGCAGCCATGGCCGAGACCAACAGCAGGGGGTCGTTGACGGGTAGCTGGATCGACTCCTTGAGCGTTACCTCCAGCGACTGGCCATAGATGTCGTAGGTGCCGACGATGTCGGCGATGAACAGGCCGTCGAACAAGCCCCGTTCCAGCAGGCGTGCCAGGTCGGTCCAGTATTCAAGCGTCTTGTACTGGGTCGAGGTGTCCCGCGGGTGGGTCCACAGGCCATGGTTGATGTGCCCGATGCAGTTCATGTTGAAGGCATTGAGCAGAATCTGCTTGGCCATCAGATCGTCCCCCGGCGCGGCGGGTTTTCGTTGTTCAGGTAGTAGTTGCCGATGGCGTGGTACTTCCAGCGCACTGGGTCGTGCAGGGTGTGCACGCGGGCGTTGCGCCAGTGGCGGTCGAGGTTGTGCTCGGCGAGGGTGGCCTGGCTACCGGCCAGTTCGAACAGCGTGGTGCCGGCGGCGAGGGAAATCTCGGTGCTGATGGCGCGTGCTTCGGCCACGGCAATGGAGGCGGCGGCGACGTTGTCGGCGCTGCTGTCTTGCTGGGCGCGGTCGAGGTATTCACCGGCGCGTTCGAGCAGGGCTTCGGTGGCGTGCAGGCGGATCGCCAGTTGGCCGAAGCTTTTCAGGGTCAAGGGGTCTTCGCTGGCCTTGTCCAGGCCCGAGTCGACCCAGGGGCGGCTGCGGGTGCGCACGAAGTGCAGGGCATCTTCGTAGGCGGCGCGGGCGATGCCGGTGTCGATGGCGGCGTGGAGAATCTGTGCCAGTGGGCCGACCGGGGTCGGGCGTTCGAAGGCGCTCTGGAAGGGGACTACGTCTTGCGCGCTGACCCACACGTTGTCGAATACCACCGAACCACTGCCGGTGGTGCGCTGGCCGAAGCCGCTCCAGTCGTCGATCACCTGCAGGCCTTGGCTGTCGGCGGGGACGAAGGCCAATTGTTGCACGCCATCGTCATCGATCACCGAGGTCGGGATGCGCTGGGCGTAAAGGGCACCGGTTGAATAGAACTTGCGGCCATTGATACGGAACCCATCACCGTCGCGGCTCAGGCGGGTGGTGCGGTCGTTGGCGGTCTTGGTGCCCAGTTCGGCCAAGGCATTGCCAAAGCGCCGGCCGGCCAGCACTTCGGCGTACAGGCGTTGCTGTTGTTCAGGGCTGCCGTTTACCCGTAGCACTTCCAGGGCATAGAAGTGGTTTTGCGGGATCTGCCCCAAGGAGCCATCGGCCTGGGCGATGCGGGCGATGACTTTGGCCAGGGTGACGTTGGACACACCGGCGCCGCCGAAGGCCTTGGGCACGCTGATGGCCCACAGGCCGGAGCGGGTGAACAGGTCCAGTTCGGCGTGGGGCAGGCGACGCTCGCGGTCGCGCAGGGCGCTGTCGCGGCGCAGTTGCTGGGCGATGTCTTCGGCGATGGCCAGGGCTTGGGTGTCGCTGGTGATGATGTTTGTGGTCATGGTGTTTCTCCGGGGGCCGCTGTGCGGCCCATTCGCGGGGCAAGCCCGCTCCCACAGACACACTGCACTGATCTCAGGTGTGGGAGCGGGCTTGCCCCGCGAATGGGCTGCGCAGCAGCCCCAAAGGCTGCAAATCAGATCCAGGAATGCCGCGCAGGCAGGCTGCCGTTCAGGTGGTAAGCGCCCACCGCGTGGTACTTCCAGCGCACCGGGTCATGCAGGGTGTGCACGCGGGCGTTGCGCCAGTGGCGGTCGAGGTTGAACTCGGCCAGGGTGGCGCGGCTGCCGGCCAGCTCGAACAGCTTTTCGCTGGCCTGCAACGAGACCTCGGTGGTCAGCACCTTGGCCTCGGCCACAGCGATCGAAGCGCGGGCAGCAGAAGCGGCGTCGATGGGGGCGGCATTGACCTCATCGAGCACCCGTGCCGCTTTGCGCAGCAGCGCCTCGGCAGCGTGCAGCTCGAGCTTGAGGCGGCCGATGTCGGCGATCACGTACGGGTCGTCGCTGGCGCGCTCGACCTTGGCGTCGATCCAGGGCCGCGATTTGTCGCGCACAAAGCTGATGGCATCATCGATGGCCGCTTCGGCGATGCCGGCGTCGATGGCTGCCTGGATCAACTGCGAAGCCGCGCCCTGGATATTCGGCGTGTCACGCTGGCGCCAGTTGTCGATCACCAGTTCCGCATCGACCGGTACCTGGTCGAGCAGCACGGTGCCGCTGGCGGTGGTGCGTTGGCCGAACCCAGACCAGTCATCGACGATGCGCAGCCCAGGGCTGCCGCGGCGGACGAAGGCCAGGCGCTGGCGGCCTTCGTCGTCCAGTGCCTTGACCGCCACCCAGTGGGCGTACAGGGCGCCCGTGGAGTAGAACTTTTCACCACTGATGCGATAACCGTCGCCTGCGCGGGTGATCTTCGCCTTCAGGGTCAGGGTGTCTTTGGTGCCGCGCTCGGGGCCGGCATTGCCGATGCGCCAGCCGTCCAGCACGCTGCGGAAGATCACCGCCTGCTGTGCCTCGGTGGCGGTCAGGCGCAGCAACTGCAGCATGCCGAACTGGTTCTGTGGGATCTGCCCCAGGGCCGGGTCGGCGGCACTGATCAGGCGGAAGACTTCCGCCACGGTTTCGAACGAGACATCGGGGCCGCCATAGGCCTTGGGTACGCTGATGCTGCCCAGGCCGCTGCGGGTGAACTGCTCGATCTCTGCCCACGGCAGCTTGCGTTGCTGGTCGCGGCGTGCGGCCTGCTCACGGGCCACGTCGGCCAGTTCGCGTGCGGCTTGCAGGGCCTCGGCGTCGTTGCGCAGCACCTTGGCTGGCAGCAGCAGGGGCGAGCTGTCGACGTCGCTGTGGAAAAGGGTATTTGGCTGGCTGGACATCAGTACCGCTCCTTGGCTGCACTCAATGCCCTGGCGATACGCACTGGGGTGATTGTGATCCTGACCATTCCTAACCTCACAAAAGTAGATGCGTCGCTTCAGCTGATGGCGACAGACATTTGCTGGTCCGGTGGTCCGGTGTATATACCCTAATGGCTTATTAAAAGATTATGAACTAACCTTTTGGAATATATATAGAAGTTGAGATTTGCACAGGATATGCCGGCCTCTTCGCAGGCTTGCCCGCGAAGAGGCCAGTACAGGTTTATTCCGATGCTGCGGTACCGAGGAACTTGCGCAAGAACTGCCGGGTGCGCTCTTCCTTGGGCGCCGCAAACAGCGCCTTGGCTTCACCCTGTTCGACGATCACCCCCTTGTCGAAGAAGATCACCCGGTTCGCCACATCACGGGCAAAACTCATCTCGTGGGTAACGATGATCATGGTGCGCTTTTCTTCGGCCAGGCCGCGGATGGTGGCGAGCACTTCGCCAACCAGCTCCGGGTCGAGCGCCGAGGTGGGTTCATCAAACAGAATCACTTCAGGCTCCATCGCCAGGGCACGGGCTATCGCTACCCGCTGCTGCTGGCCACCGGAAAGACGCCGCGGGTAGGCGTCTTCCTTGCCCGCCAGGCCCACCTTGGCCATCAGCTTGCGGCCCAAGGCGATCGCCTGGTCGCGGGGCGTTTTCTTGACGATCACCGGGCCCTCGATGACGTTTTCCAGGGCGGTGCGGTGGGGGAACAGGTTGAAGTTCTGGAACACGAAACCGGCCTGCTGACGCAATCGGCGAATCGCACTCTGCTGCCCACCCAGCGGGCGATTGGCATCGATGCTGATGGCGCCGATCTGGATCTGCCCGGCGTCGGGGGTTTCCAGCAGGTTGAGGCAGCGCAGGAAGGTGGTCTTGCCCGAGCCGCTGGGGCCGATGATGGCGACCACTTCGCCTGGCTGCACGGTCAGGTCGATGCCATTGAGCACGGTCTGGCCCTTGAACTGCTTGGACAGGCCTTTAACTACGATCATGCTCAATGCTCCTGGTCATGCTGGTTGACCCGCACTTCCATGCGGTTCTGGAAGTGCGCGAGGATACTGCAGAGGATCCAGTAGATAACCGCCACAGCCAGGTACATGGTGAAGACTTCGAAGGTGCGCGCGGTAATCAGCTGAGCCTGGCGGAACAGCTCGGGCACTTGGATGGTTGCCGCCAGGGCGGTGTCCTTGACCAGCGAGATGAAGCTGTTGCCCAGCGGCGGCAAGGCCGTACGCAGGGCTTGCGGCAGGATGGCCCGGCGCATGGCCTGGGTGCGGGTCATGCCGATGCTGGCAGCGGCTTCCCACTGGCCACGGTCGATCGAGGAAATCGCCGCACGCAGGATTTCGCAGATGTAAGCTGCCATGTTCAGCGACAGGCCGATCAGCGAGGCCGGGATGGGGTCGAGTTCGATACCGATCTGCGGCATGCCGAAGTAGATCACGAACAGCTGCACCAGCAGCGGCGTGCCCCGGAAGAACGACACGTAGATGCGTGCCAGCCAGTTCAGCGGCAACATCTTCGACAGCCGCATCAGCGCCAGGGCAAACCCCAGCACCAGGCCGAAGAACATGCCACCGACACTGAGCAGCACCGTATAACCCGCGCCCTTCAGCAGGAAGGGCGTGGAATCGACAACGAGTTGCAGGCTTTCAGCGATCATTTAGTGACATCGGCACCGAAGTATTTTTCCGACAGCTTGGCCAGCGTGCCGTCGGCCTTGAGCTTGTCGATGGCCTTGTTGAGGGCCGCCAGCAACTCAGGTTCGCCTTTGCGCAGGGCCACGCCGCTTTCCAGGCGCGAGAAGGCATCGCCGGCAAGCTCGGTGTCTTTGGCTTTTTGCGCGTATTCCAGTGCGGCCAGGCGGTCGATCAGGATCGCGTCGATGCGGCCGTTGCGCAGGTCGGCGAACTTGGTCGGGTCGTCTTCATAGGTGCGGACTTCGGCTTTCGGCACGTCCTGCTTCACCCACTGCTCGTAGTTGGTGCCCAGGCCGACGCCGACTTTCTTGCCTGCCAGGTCCTGTGCAGTCTTGATGTTCAGGTCTGCGGCTTTCTTCTTCAGCACCAACGCCTGGATGCCGGAGATGGTGTAGGGCTCGGAGAAGTCGTACTTTTTCTTGCGCTCTTCAGAGATGGTCACTTGGTTGACCACCACGTCCAGGCGTTTGGACTCCAGCGCTGCAAGGATGCCGTCCCATTTGGTCGGCTGGATCTTGGCCTTGACCCCCAGCTCCTTGGCCAGCAGTTCCGAAAGCTCCACTTCGAAGCCGGCCAGCTTGCCGCTTTCATCCTGGAAGCTGAACGGTGGGTAGGTGCCTTCCAGGCCGACGTTGATCACGCCCTTTTCCTGAATGGTCTTCAATTGCTCGCCGGCGAAGGCCTGGCTGAGCAGGCCGGCACCCAGCAGGATGGCCAGGCTGGCGTTGAGTAGCGGTTTGGCGAATTTCGACATGTCAGGCCCCGTGCTTGGTGTGGAAGTAGTGGGTGGCGACTATAAAGTTGGCCGCTTAGGCCAGGAAATAATAAAAAATTATCTTATTATTCCTTTTTGTTTTTTTGCCGAGTCAAGTCAGCTTTGAGGGTAGGCCAGGATACTGGCGCCGTCATCGCGGCTTATGCCCGACTTAGCGCAGGATGGAATAAAGCGTTGTTTTTTCCAAGGGATGGATTTGCCGTAGAGTGGATTGCATAACGACAGATTGGCCCCAGGCAGGAGAACACCGTGAGCGAACAACCAACATCCGCGCATTGGCAGTTGCACAGCATCGTCAGTGGTTTGCGCAGCGCCCGTGAGCAATGGCGCAGCCGTAACGGCCGCAGCATTGGCGAGCAGGGCGGGCGCGAACTGCCTTCCCGCGAGGCCATGCGGCAGATTCTCGAGCAGTTGTGCGGGGCGCTGTTCCCGATGCGCCTTGGGCCGGTCGACCTGCGCGAAGAGAGCGAAGATTTTTACGTAGGGCACACCCTGGATGCCGCCCTGACCGCGTTGCTGGCCCAGGCCCGCTTGGAGCTGCGCTATGCCGCCCGGCAGACCCAGGGTGGCCTGGTGTCCGTCGATGCCCAGGCACTGCGGCTGATCCAGGATTTTGCTGCGGCGCTGCCCAACCTGCGGGTATTGCTCGACACCGACGTGCTGGCCGCCTACCACGGTGACCCGGCGGCGCGCAGTGTCGATGAGGTGCTGCTGTGCTACCCAGGCATCCTCGCCATCATCCATCACCGCCTGGCGCATCACTTGTACCAGGCTGGTTTGCCGCTGCTGGCGCGTATCAGTTCGGAGCTAGCACATTCGGCGACCGGTATCGACATCCACCCCGGCGCGCAGATCGGCCCGAGCTTCTTCATCGACCACGGCACCGGCGTGGTGATTGGCGAGACTGCGATCATCGGCGAGCGGGTACGTATCTACCAGGCGGTGACACTGGGCGCCAAGCGCTTCCCAAGCGATGAGTCGGGGACCCTGCACAAAGGCCTGCCGCGCCACCCGATCGTCGAGGACGACGTGGTGATCTATGCGGGGGCGACGATCCTGGGGCGCATTACCATCGGTAAGGGCTCGACCATTGGCGGTAATGTGTGGCTCACCCGCAGCGTGCCGGCCGAGAGCAACATTACCCAGGCCAACCTGCAGCTGGATTGCCAGGACAAGAACTGACCTGAGGTCTTTACTGGCTGTACCGGCCCTTTCGCGGGCCGGTTCAGGCATGCACCGATCAGCACCCCGGTTCGCATCAAATCCCGATCCATGGTTAACTTGAACGCTTGTTCAATGAAAAAACGCTGGTCCGCTGCCGGTGTTCAACAGGAGGATTCCTTTGCTGAACCCGTTCATTTCGAACCTTACGTCACGTGACGAGGTGCATGCCCGATGAGTGCACCGACCCCCACCCTTGCCAACGGCAAGATGCGCATGAACCCTCCGGTGTTCTATTTCGCGGCAAGTTTCATCCTCATCTTCGGCCTCATCGTCATCACCAATCCGCAAGCCGCAGGCGACTGGTTGCTGGCGGCGCAGAACTGGGCGGCCAACACGGTCGGCTGGTACTACATGCTGGCGATGACGCTGTACCTGGTCTTCGTGGTGGTCACCGCCTTGTCCGGCTACGGCAAGATCAAGCTCGGTGCCGACCACGACGAACCCGAGTTCAGCTACTTGTCCTGGGCCGGCATGCTGTTTGCCGCCGGCATCAGCATCACGCTGTTCTTCTTCTGCGTGTCCGAACCGCTGACCCACATGCTGCAGCCGCCCCAAGGCGAAGCAGGCACGGCAGAGGCCGGGCGCCAGGCCATGCAGATCCTGTTCCTGCACTGGGGCCTGCATGGCTGGGGCGTGTTTGCCTTCGTCGGCATGGCGCTGGCCTACTTCGCCTACCGGCATAACCTGCCGCTGGCCTTGCGTTCGGCGTTGTACCCCCTGATCGGCAAGCGCATCAACGGGCCGATTGGTTACGCGGTGGATGGCTTCGGCATCATTGCCACGGTGTTCGGCCTGGGCGCCGACATGGGCTTTGGCGTGTTGCACCTGAACGCCGGCCTGGATTACCTGTTCGGGATCAGCCACAGCCAGTGGGTGCAGGTCGCGCTGATCACCCTGATGATGGGCGCGGCGGTGGCCGTAGCGGTCGCCGGGGTTGAGAAAGGCGTGCGGGTGATGAGCGACATCAACCTGTTCCTGGCCTGCGCGCTGTTGCTGTTCGTGCTGTTTGCCGGCCCTACCCAGCACCTGTTCAACACGCTTATCCAGAACCTGGGTGACTACCTCGGCGCCTTGCCCCGCAAGAGCTTCGACGTCTATGCCTATGGCGAAAACCGCGACTGGCTGGGCGGCTGGACGGTGTTCTACTGGGCCTGGTGGATTGCCTGGGCGCCGTTCGTGGGCTTGTTCATTGCGCGTATTTCGCGCGGGCGCACCATCCGCGAATTCGTCTTCGGCGTGTTGTTGATTCCCCTGGGCTTCACCCTGGCGTGGATGTCGATCTTCGGCAACAGCGCGTTGGACCAGGTCATCAACCATGGCATGACCGCGCTTGGTCAATCGGCGCTGGATAACCCGTCGATGAGCCTGTACCTGCTGCTGGAGACCTACCCCTGGAGCAAGGTGGTCATCGCGACCACGGTGTTTATCAGCTTCGTGTTCTTCGTCACCTCGGCCGACTCGGGCACTGTGGTGCTGTCGACTTTGTCGGCCAAGGGTGGTGACCCGGATGAAGACGGGCCTAACTGGCTGCGGATTTTCTGGGGCGCGATGACCGCGCTGATCACCAGTGCATTGCTGTTCGCCGGTAGCATCGATTCGCTGAAGTCGGCGGTGGTGCTGACCTCGCTGCCGTTCTCGCTGATCCTGCTGTGCATGATGTGGGGGCTGCACAAGGCGTTCTACCTGGAGTCCCAGCGGCAGATTGCGCAGATGCATTCGCTGGCGCCGTTCGCTCAGTCGCGTCGCGGGCGCGGCGGCTGGCGCCAGCGCCTGAGCCAGGCCGTGCACTTTCCGTCACGCGATGAGGTGTACCGCTTCATGGACGATGTGGTGCGCCCGGCGATTGCCGATGTGCGTGAGGTGTTCGAGCAGAAGGGCCTGGTGCTGATTACCCAGGACGACCCGAGCCACGACAACGTCAGCTTGAAAGTGGGCCATGGCGAGGAGCAACCCTTCATCTACCAGGTGCAGATGCGCGGCTATTTCACGCCGTCGTTTGCGCTGGGTGGGCTGGGTGCTCAGGAGTTGAAGAACCGCCGTTATTACCGGGCGGAGGTGCACCTGAGCGAGGGCAGCCAGAACTACGACCTGGTGGGCTACAGCAAGGAGCAGATCATCAACGACATCCTCGACCAGTACGAGCGGCATATGCAGTACTTGCACTTGGTCCGCTAGACCGCTGGGGCCGCTTTGCGGCCCTTTCGCAGCACAAGGCTGCTCCTACAGGATGTGCGATCCCCTGTAGGAGCAGCCTTGTGCTGCGAATGGAGGCTAACGGCCTCCCGCGGTTCAAAACGGCGCATCCCCCAAAATCGTCGCCCGATGCATCACCCGCCGATTCGGCCGGTAATCATCCACCGCAAAATGCTGGGTCACGCGGTTGTCCCAGAACGCCACATCATTTTCCTGCCACCGCCAGCGAATGCTGAACTCAGGCCTGGTCGCATGGGCGAACAGCAGCTTGAGCAATGCGTCGCTCTCATACTCGTTCAACTCATTGATGCGCGTGGTGAACCCTTCGTTGACGAACAGCGCCTTGCGCCCGCTGACCGGGTGCGTACGGATCACTGGGTGTGACAGCGGCGGGTTGTTGCGCCGGGTCGCTTCCCAGCGCGCCAGGTCTTCTGGCGTGGTGCCAAAACGCTCGAGCGGGAACGACTTGGTGAAGTCATGGGTGGCCGTCAGCCCGTCAAGCATCTCGCGCAGGGGGGCCGACAAGGCTTCGAGGGCGGCAATGCCACTGGCCCACAGGGTGTCGCCGCCATACGCCGGCAATTGCTTGGCGCTGAGCACCGCACCCAACGCCGGGGTCGGCAGGAAGGTCACGTCGGTGTGCCAGACGGCATTGTCGCGCACGTCGGTGACCGCCGTGTCGAGCACCAGCACCTGCGGGGTTTCCGGCACGTTGGGGTAGATCGGGTGGATGTGCAGGTCACCAAAGCGGGCCGCAAAGCGGGCTTGCTGGTCTGGGTTGATCGGTTGATCGCGGAAGAACAGCACCTGGTGCTTGAGCAGCGCTTGCTCGATGGCGTCGCGCTGCTCGGTGGTGATGTCGCGGCTGATGTCCACGCCGCTGATCTGGGCGCCGAGCGCCGGGCTGAGAGGGGTGAGGGTCAGGCTCATGTCGGTCTCGATCTGTTTTTACTAGGCGCCGAAATGCCGGCGTGGTCAGTGACTTTGCCCGTGCCAGGGCACCAGCTTGCGTTGCAGCGCGCGCAGGCTCATTTCCAACGCGAAGGCGATCAGGGCGATCAGCAGAATGCCCAGCACCACCACGTCAGTGACCAGGAACTGCGCCGCCGACTGCACCATGAAGCCCAGGCCGCTGGTGGCGGCGATCAATTCTGCGGCGACCAGGGTCGACCAGCCGACCCCAAGGCCGATGCGGATGCCGGTGAGGATGTCGGGCAAGGCGCTGGGCAGGATCACGTGGCGGATCAGTTGCGCCTTGGTCGCCCCCAGCGATTGCGCGGCGCGCAGTTTGGCCGGGTCGACGGTGCGTACGCCGGTGGCGGTGGCGATGGCAATCGGGGCGAAGATCGCCAGGTAAATCAGCAATACTTTCGACAGCTCGCCGATGCCGCACCAGATGACGATGAGCGGCAGATAGGCCAGAGGCGGAATAGGGCGGTAGAACTCGATCAGCGGGTCGAGAATGCCCCGCGCCACACGGTTGTAACCGATGGCGATGCCGACCGGGATGGCGGTCAGGGTGGCGGCGACCAGCGCCAGGCCGATACGGCCCAGGCTTGCCCCCAGGTGCTGCCACAGGCTGGCATCCATGTAGCCCTGGGTCAGTAGGGTCCAGGCCCTGGCCAGGATATCGCCGGGCGCCGGCAGGAACAGCGGCTCGATCCAGCCGGCGGCCGTCACCAGCCACCAGGCCAGCAGCAGGCTGGCCAGGGTCAGGGTGCTGATCCAGCGGGTAGCAAGCGGGCGGCGTGCCTTTTCAGCAGGCCGGGTGTGGGCGTCGCGTTTGCCGGTAACCGGCAGATCCAGGCTGCTCATGCGCGCTCCTGCAGGCTTTGGCGTTGGGAGAAGACCCGCGCCAGCACATGCTCGCGGGTTTCGATGAAGCGTGGGTCGGACTTGATCGCCCGGGCCGGCTCGCCCGCCGCGTAGCGTTGGCCGAAGTCCAACTGCAGGCGCTCGACCACACGCCCCGGGTTGGGCGCCAGCAGCACCAGCTCGCTGGCGAGGAACACGGCTTCTTCAATGTCGTGGGTAATCAGGAACACAGGCTTTGCGGTGCGCTGCCAAACCTGCAGCAGCAGCTCTTGCATCTGCTCGCGGGTGAACGCGTCGAGCGCGCCGAACGGCTCGTCCATCAGCAGTACCCGTGGGTCGGCCGCCAGCGCGCGGGCCAGGCCGACACGCTGCTTCTGGCCACCGGACAATTGCCATATGCGCCGCTCGGCAAACCCTTCCAGGTCGACCAAGGCCAGCATCTCGCGGGCCTTGGCCTCACGCTGGGCGCGCGGTACGCCGGCCAGCTCAAGGCCAAAGGCGACGTTGCCCAGCACGTTCTGCCAGGGCAGCAAGGCATCGTCTTGGAACACCACACCGCGTTCGGCGCTGGGGCCGTTGACCGGTGCACCGTCAAGGGTGATGCGGCCGCCGCTGGGGGCGACGAAGCCGGCGATCAGGTTGAGCAGCGACGTCTTGCCGCTGCCGGATGGCCCGAGGGCCACCAGCAGCTGGCGTGGCCCCAGGCTCAGGTTGATGTCGGCCAGCACCGGGGTGCTGGCGCCAAGGTACTGTGCGCTGATGCGCTCCAGTTCAAGCAAGGCCATGACGGGCTCCGGATCAGTTTGGAAGGAACTTGGCGCTGACGTACGGCGAGTAGTCCGGCAGCACCGCGTCGACCTTGCCTTGTTGCTTGAGGAAGGTGGCTGTGTCAGTCAGCGCTTGGGTGGTCGGTGCACCCAGGGCGTTGGCCTGGTCGGCGGCCAATGGGTAGACGTTGCCTTCCAGCAGCACCGGGATATCGCTGGCCTTGGCGCCGGACAGCTTGACCAGCTTGGCCACGTTGTCCTTGTTGGCCAGCCAGGCTTGCGGGTCTTTGCGGTAGTCGGCGTAGGCGTCGAGGGTGACCTTGGCGAACGCCTTGACCACGTCAGGGTGCTTGTCGGCGAAGTCCTTGCGCACGATCCAGGCGTCGAAGGTCGGTGCGCCTTTTTCGGCCAGTTCACCGGAGGTGATCAGCACCTTGCCGTTTTCCTTGGCCACGCCCAGGGCGGGGTCCCAGACGTAGGTCGCGTCGATGTCACCGCGTTTCCAGGCGGCAATGATCGCCGGTGGCGCGAGGTTGAGGATCTGTACCTTGGACGGGTCGATGTTCCAGGCCTTGAGCGCCGCCAGCAGGCTGTAGTGGCCGGTGGAAACGAAAGGCACGGCTACTTTCTTGCCGATCAGGTCTTGCGGCGTCTTGATGCTGTCGCGCGCCACCAGTGCTTCGCCCGCGCCGATCTGGGTGGCGATCAGGAAGGTCTCGACCGGCAGTTTGCGTGTTGCCGCAGCGGCCAGCGGGCTGGAACCGAGGTAGCCGATCTGCACGTCACCGCTGGCCACAGCCGTGATCACATCGGCGCCGTTGTCGAATTTGCGCCAGTCGATACTGGCCTTGCTGGCTTTTTCGTAGTCGCCATCGACCTGGGCCACTTTGGCCGGGTCAACGGTGGTCTGGTAGGCCACCGTCAGGTCGGCGGCCTGGGCCAACCAGCTGGTGCCGGCGAGGGTCAGGGCGGCGAACAGGCGCAGCGGAGCGTGCGGGATCATGGTTGAACCTCTCGTCAGGCAATCGATGTGATGGATGGCGAGAAGACTAAATGATCTAAGAAATCTAAAATAAATAACTTTTTAGAATTAGCTTAGGAGCCAAATGCTTTAAGCCGCGCGCCGTTGATGTCGCGCAATGGCGAAATCCGACAGGGCTGCTAGGCTTTTCCGTCCCTTAGAACAGTATGGAATTAGGTTATGAGCAAACGTTTGCAAATAACCTGAAGTTATGAATGACTGTGCCGTTTACAACAAATGGCAGTAAAGGTTCCTAACATATTCCGGAAAAATCTTACAAATTCATAAAACGGTCATTTTGGATTTATAGGATTGTCATTATCCTGTAGCGCAGGTGGCGTCTTAGACCAAAGTCGCGAAACGTTTAGAAACGATTGACTTCATGGTCACGCTTTGGGACTAAATCGCCAATCCACGGTGAGCGGGGCAGCAGACCCCGCCTCCAGAGATACACAAGAATTAGAACGTAGAGGAGCAAAACATGTACAAGTCCAGCCTGGCTCTGGCCGTGGCACTGGGGGTTCTCGCCCAACAAGCAGGCGCTGCCGGTTTCGTTGAAGACAGCAAACTGTCGCTCAGCTCGCGCACCATGTACTTCAACAACGACAACCGTGACGGCGGTGCTGACAACCGCGAGTCTGGCCAGGGCTTCAAGCTCGACTACCTGTCCGGTTTCACCGAAGGTACCGTTGGCTTCGGCGTCGATGTTCAGGCCCTGTGGGGTATTCACCTGGATGGCGGCCGCGGCAAGCACCCTGACAGCAGCAGCTTCTTCCCGAGCGATACCGACGGGTCTGCTGTAAGCCAGTGGGCGCGTGTAGGCGGTAACGCCAAGGCTCGCTTCTCGAAGACCGAAGCCCACTTCGGTAGCGCCCTGGCGCCGAACCTGCCGATCCTGGTGGCCAACGATGGCCGTCTGCTGCCGCAGACCTTCGAGGGTGGCACCATCCAGTCGAAGGAAATCGACAACCTGACCGTCAACGCCGGTCAGCTGACCCACGCCATGGGCCGTGCTTCGAGCAACCGTACCGGCCTGTCCGTGGCGGGCGCTACCCAGGACAGCAACAAGTTCCGCTACGGCGGCCTGGACTACAAGCTCACCCCAGACCTGACCCTGCAGTACTACTACTCGAACCTGGAAGACTTCTACAAGCAGCACTTCCTGGGCGCGACCCACGTGTTCAAGATTGCTGACGACCAGTCGTTCAAGACTGACCTGCGCTACTTCGATAGCAGCAGCGATGGCAAGAACGGTGAAGCTGGCTACCGCTTCAGCAACAACGGTGGCTATGCCAAGAACCTCGGCGAGGTCGACAACAAGACCTGGTCCGCCATGTTCACCTACACCCTGGGCGGCCATGCGCTGATGCTCGGCCACCAGCGCGTCAACGATGACGGTGGTTTTGTCTGGCTCAACCAAGGCAACGTCGTTGATGGCAATGGCCGCAACGAAGGCGCTGGTGGTTCCAGCTTCTACCTGTTCACCGACAGCATGATCAACCAGTTCGCCAAGGCCGGTGAAAACACCACCTTCGGTCAGTACTCGTATGACTTTGCGCGTCTGGGCGTGCCAGGCCTGAAAGCTTCGGTCTCCTACCTGAAAGGTGAAGACGGCAAGAACGCCAACGGCAACGGTACCTTCAGCGAATGGGAACGTGACGCCCGCGTCGACTACGTCATCCAGGAAGGCACCCTCAAGGGCCTGGGCGCGAGCCTGCGTCACGGTGTCTACCGTGGCACTGGCACCAGCTCGCTGGCTGACCAGGATCAGACCCGTCTGATCTTCAACTACACTTACAACTTCCTGTAAGCCGTAGCTGAACCAGAAGCCTCGCCTAGTGCGAGGCTTTTTTATGTCTGCAATTCGGTATGCTCTGTGGTTATAAATAAATCAGTATTTATTCTTTTTGTTTTTAACTGAATGCAGGCACATTGAACCCCACAAGGCCAGAACACAGCACAGGAGCCGCACCCCATGAGCCTCAAACTCGGCGACATCGCCCCCGATTTCGAACAGGATTCCAGTGAAGGCAAGATCCGCTTCCACGAGTGGCTCGGCAACAGTTGGGGTGTGCTGTTTTCCCACCCGGCCGACTTTACCCCGGTGTGCACCACCGAACTGGGCCTGACCGCCAAGCTCAAAGACGACTTCGCCCAGCGCGGCGTCAAGGCCATCGCGCTGTCGGTGGACCCGGTCGACTCGCACCACAAGTGGATCGATGACATCAACGAGACCCAGAACACCGTGGTCAACTTCCCGATCATCGCCGACGCCGACCGCAAGGTGTCCGACCTGTACGACCTGATTCACCCGAACGCGAACGACACCTTGACCGTGCGCTCGCTGTTCGTCATCGACCCAAACAAGAAGGTGCGCCTGACCATTACCTATCCGGCCAGTACCGGGCGCAACTTCAACGAGATTTTGCGGGTAATCGACTCGCTGCAGCTGACCGACAACTACAAGGTCGCCACGCCAGGTAACTGGCAGGACGGTGACGACGTAGTGATCGTGCCTTCGCTCAAAGACGAGGAGGAGATCAAGCAGCGTTTCCCCAAAGGGTATCGGGCGGTGAAGCCTTATCTGCGCCTGACGCCGCAACCTAATCGTTAAAGGATCCACGTTGCATTGCTCTTAGCCATAGCAGGGATTTCGGGCCGTTTCGACGGCCCTTTTTTATGCCTGAAGGAACGGTGTTGGCTTCTTCGCGGGTAAACCCGCTCCCACAGAGACCGTATTGGGGAATAGATAAAAAACGAATAAACAAATGAAAAAATATGATTTCTAGATATATGAACGGGCTGTTAATGTCACTCCCAACAGAACACAAGGAAGCGCTCCAATGCTGGTCGTCTCAATCGGTGGTAGCCCTGGTACCCGTTCACGCTCCGGCGTGTTGCTCGAGCGCTCGCGCCAGTGGCTGCAGCACCGTGGCGTCGAAGTGGTGACCTTCCAGGTACGTGACTTCCCCGCCGAGGACCTGCTCCATGCGCGCTTCGACAGCCCGCAGGTGCAGCACTTCCAGCAACTGGTGGCCCAGGCCGATGGCCTGATCGTCGCCACCCCGGTGTACAAGGCATCGTTCGCCGGCGCGCTGAAAACATTGCTCGACCTGCTGCCCGAGCGCGCCCTGGAGCACAAGGTCGTGCTGCCCATCGCTACCGGCGGCAGCATCGCCCACATGCTGGCGGTGGATTACGCGTTAAAACCGGTGCTGTCGGCACTCAAGGCGCAAGAGACCCTGCAAGGGATCTTCGCCGACGACAGCCAGGTCGCCTACGCAGAAGGCGCCAAGGCGGCACAGCTGGCACCTGCTCTGGATGAGCGCCTGCAGGACTCGCTGGAAACCTTCCACGTTGCCCTGGCCCGTCGGCCGCGCCCCGTGGCCCCCGGCGTACTCAACGAACGCCTGATCAGTGCCCGCTGGAGCATCTGACCCGGTTCAACGGCTTTATCGCGTCATCCACCTTACTCGCCCGTCAACGAGGCAAGCAGGTGCAACCCGAACCCCATTCGCACAGGAGAGCGCCATGCGCACAGTCTTCTTGCGTCGTGGTCTGGTCGCCCTGTTTGCGGCGGCTGTGTCCTTCGGCGCCATCACCCAAGCCCAGGCCGAGAGCCTGCGCATCGGTTATCAGAAATACGGCACCCTGGTGCTGCTCAAGGCCAAAGGCACGCTGGAGAAGCGCCTGGCCGAGCAGGGCGTGCAGGTGCAGTGGACCGAATTCCCCGGTGGCCCGCAGTTGCTCGAAGGCCTGAACGTCGGCTCCATCGACTTCGGCGTCACCGGCGAAACGCCGCCGGTATTCGCTCAGGCTGCCGGCGCCGACCTGCTCTACGTGGCCTACGAGCCACCGGCGCCGCACAGCGAAGCGATCCTGGTGCCGAAGGGCTCGTCGATCCAGTCGGTGAAAGACCTCAAAGGCAAGAAAGTCGTCCTCAACAAGGGCTCCAACGTCCACTACCTGCTGGTGCGTGCCCTGGAAGATGCAGGCCTCAAATACAGCGACATTCAACCGGTCTACCTGCCACCAGCCGATGCCCGCGCGGCATTCGAGCGTGGCAGCGTCGATGCTTGGGTGATCTGGGACCCGTACCAGGCCGCCGCCGAGAAACAGCTGCAGGCACGTACCCTGCGTGACGGCAAAGGCCTGGTCGACAACCATCAGTTCTATCTCGCCACCCGTGACTATGCCACCCAGCACCCTGCCGTGATCAGCACCTTGATCGATGAAGTGCGTGCCGTGGGCGAGTGGTCCCAGGCCAACCCGCAGGAGGTCACCGATCAGGTCGCGCCCCTGCTTGGGCTGCCTGCCGACATCACCCTGACCTCGGTCAAGCGCCAAGGCTACGGCGCTGCGCCGCTCACCCCTGAGGTGGTGGCCGCACAACAGAAGATCGCCGACACGTTCCAGGCGCTGAAGCTTATTCCCAAGCCGCTGAGCATCAAGGACGTGATCTGGACACCCCCGGCCAAGGTCGCCAGTGCGCCTTGATTGAATTGCCTGCGCCGGGGCGTTGCTCCGGCTTGAGCCACCCTTGAGGAGACAACTCCAATGAGCCTTAACATTTTCTGGTTTCTTCCCACACACGGTGACGGCAAGTACCTGGGCACCTCCGATGGCGCCCGTGCAGTCGATCACGGCTACCTGCAGCAAATTGCCCAGGCTGCCGACCGCCTTGGTTTTGGTGGGGTGCTGATCCCTACCGGGCGTTCCTGCGAGGATTCCTGGCTGGTGGCTGCGTCGTTGATCCCTGTCACCCAGCGCCTGAAGTTTCTGGTTGCTCTGCGCCCCGGCATCATTTCGCCGACCGTGGCGGCGCGCCAGGCCGCGACCCTGGACCGCCTGTCCAACGGCCGTGCGCTGTTCAACCTGGTCACCGGTGGCGACCCGGACGAACTGGCCGGTGACGGCCTGCACCTGAGCCACGAAGAGCGCTACGAAGCCTCGGTCGAGTTCACCCGTATCTGGCGCAAGGTGCTGGAAGGCGAAAACGTCGACTACGACGGCAAGCACATCCAGGTGAAGGGCGCCAAACTGCTCTATCCGCCAGTTCAGCAACCGCGTCCGCCGCTGTACTTCGGCGGCTCGTCCGAAGCCGCGCAAGACCTGGCGGCCGAGCAGGTCGAGCTGTACCTGACCTGGGGCGAGCCACCGGCCGCTGTTGCCGAAAAAATAGCCCAGGTGCGCGAAAAGGCGGCCGCCCAAGGCCGCGAAGTGCGCTTCGGTATCCGCCTGCACGTGATCGTGCGTGAAACCAATGAAGAAGCCTGGGCCGCCGCTGACCGCCTGATCTCGCACCTGGACGACGAAACCATCGCCCGTGCCCAGGCCTCGCTGGCGCGTTTCGACTCGGTCGGCCAGCAGCGCATGGCTGCCCTGCACGGCGGCAACCGCGACAACCTGGAAGTCAGCCCCAACCTGTGGGCGGGTGTCGGCCTGGTACGCGGCGGCGCCGGTACCGCGCTGGTCGGCGATGGCCCTACCGTGGCTGCGCGGGTCAAGGAATACGCCGAGCTGGGCATCGATACCTTCATCTTCTCGGGTTATCCACACCTTGAAGAGTCCTACCGCGTTGCCGAGCTGCTATTCCCGCACCTCGACGTACAGCGCCCGGAACAACCGAAAAGTACCGGTTACGTGAGCCCGTTCGGCGAGATGGTGGCCAACGATATCCTGCCCAAGTCCGTGTCGCAGAGCTGAGGGCCGGGCCATGAGTCGTGCAACTTCTTCTACCTTGGCCCAGCGCCTGGCCCCATGGGCACTGCCGGTACTGCTGCTGGCGGCCTGGCAGCTGGCGGTCAGCGCGGGCTGGCTGTCGACCCGCATCCTGCCAGCGCCGAGCGCGGTGGTCAGCGCGGGTGTCGAGCTGGTGCGCAGCGGCGAGATCTGGACCCACCTGGCCATCAGTGGCTGGCGTGCCGGGCTGGGCTTCGTCATCGGCGGCAGCATCGGCCTGGCGCTGGGCTTTATCACTGGCCTGTCGAACTGGGGCGAACGCCTGCTCGACAGCTCGGTGCAGATGATCCGCAACGTGCCTCACCTGGCGCTGATCCCACTGGTGATCCTGTGGTTCGGTATCGATGAGTCGGCAAAGATTTTTTTGGTCGCCCTGGGTACGTTGTTCCCGATCTACCTCAACACCTACCACGGTATCCGCAACGTTGACCCGGCCCTGGTGGAGATGGCGCGCAGCTATGGCCTGTCCGGTTTCGGCCTGTTCCGTCAGGTGATCCTGCCAGGTGCATTGCCCTCGATCCTGGTGGGCGTGCGCTTCGCCCTGGGCTTCATGTGGCTGACCCTGATCGTGGCAGAAACCATCTCGGCGAATGCCGGTATCGGTTACCTGGCGATGAACGCCCGTGAGTTCCTGCAGACCGACGTGGTGGTCTTGGCCATCGTCCTGTACGCCGTGCTTGGCAAGCTCGCTGACCTCGCCGCCCGCGGCCTGGAACGTGTCTGGCTGCGCTGGCACCCGGCCTATCAAGTGGCCAAGAAGGAGGGCGCATGACCGTGCTCAAGGAACAGCCGCCACGCCTGCTGCGTGGCATCCCCCTGGCATCCAACGGCCTGCGTAAAACCTTTGGCCAGCGTGAAGTGCTCAAAGGCATCGACCTGCACATCCCGGCCGGCCAGTTCGTCGCCATCGTTGGCCGCAGCGGCTGCGGCAAGAGCACTTTGCTGCGTTTGCTGGCCGGCCTCGACCAGCCCAGCGCCGGTGAATTGCTGGCCGGTGCCGCACCCTTGGCCGAAGCCCGCGAAGAAACCCGGCTGATGTTCCAGGACGCGCGCCTGTTGCCGTGGAAGAAGGTGATCGACAACGTCGGCCTGGGCTTGTCTGGCAACTGGCGGCCACGTGCGCTGGATGCGCTGGAAGCAGTCGGCCTGGCCGACCGCGCCAACGAGTGGCCGGCAGCACTCTCCGGTGGCCAGAAGCAACGGGTGGCCCTGGCGCGGGCACTGATTCATCAGCCGCGTCTGCTGTTGCTGGACGAGCCGCTGGGTGCCCTGGATGCATTGACCCGTATCGAAATGCAGCAATTGATCGAACGCCTCTGGCGTCAGCACGGGTTCACCGTGTTGCTGGTTACCCACGATGTCAGCGAGGCGGTTGCCGTGGCGGACCGGGTGATCTTGATCGAAGACGGCGAGGTCGGGCTCGACCTCACTGTCGATCTGGCACGGCCAAGGTCGCGTGGTTCGCACCGTTTGGCGGCGCTGGAAAGCGAAGTGCTCAACCGTGTTCTGTCGGCCCCGGGCACTGCGCCTGAGCCGGATCCTGTAGCCCCTTTGCCCACGCAACTGCGTTGGGCGCACTGAATGACTCACTTACCCGACTGAAGCCAAAGAGAAGGAATCAAGCCATGACTATCAAAGCCATCAACGTTCGCAACCAGTTCAAAGGCACCGTGAAAGAAATCCTCGAAGGCCCGGTACTGTCGGAAATCGACGTGCAGACCGCCTCCGGCGTTGTCACCTCGGTGATCACCACCCGCTCCGTGCGTGAGCTGGAGCTGCAGGTGGGCAGTGAAGTGATTGCCTTTGTGAAGTCGACAGAAGTGTCCATCGCCAAGCTGTGATTCTGGTGTTGAAGGGGGCTGCTCTGCAGCCCTTCGCGGGCAAGCCCGCTCCTACAGGAGATCGAATTCCCATCAGGAGATCGAATCCCATGTGGGAGCGGGCTGGTCCCGCGAAGGGCCGCAAAGCGGCCCCAACCATTTCAACCCAAACGCTTAGCCAGAAACGGCGGCAAGTAAAGCCCCAGATACGCCTCGAACACTCGCTTGCCTTCCTCGGCCATACGCGCCGTGATCTGTTCATGCAACTGCACCGACCGCGCATACACCCGGTCGCTCAGCTCCATGGCCAGGGCAAACACATCCACATCCGCAGGCATCACCGGCAAGTGAAAATGCTGGTCGAACAGCTTGTACATCAGGTCGCCCAGCTCCATGTCGTGCTGCCGGTCAGCTTGCACCACTTCGCTCAGGCCATGCTGCGCCAGGATCAACTGACGCGCCGCGGCATCCCCGTTGTAGATATCCAGCATGCGTTGCTCGATCAACCGTGACAGTTCATGCCAGGTCGTCAGCGTACTGCTGTCGATCGGTGCACTCAGCGCCTCGCGAAACGCCCGGTGCACGTCGGCGGTCAACGCCTCCAGCAGGGCTGGGACGCTGGCGAAGAAGTGGTACACCGACGAAGGGGGTATCTGCGCCCGCTCGGCCACGCTGTAGATCGACAACCCCGCCACCCCCAGCTCGGCAAGCAGCTCGCGCGCGGCCGCCAGGATCGTCTCGATCCTGGCCTGGCTGCTGGCGCGCGGCTTGCGCGGGGAGGCGGTGCGGCTCATCAGTTGCTGATCGCCAGGATGCTGGCCTGGTAGGCGCCGACGAACAGGTCGAAGTCGCCGACTTCGGTCTGCTCAAGCTCGGCCTGTTTGGCCAGCGACTCGCGGGCGAGCGTTTCGAAGGCCTGCTGGCGTTCGCTGCTTAGCGGTTGCTCGCGGAAGCGCTCGGCGTGAACGCGGCTCTGGCGCAGCGAGAACTGGACAAAACTTTCGTCATGTTCGGTCATGCGTGCCAGGACTTGGGCCGATGGGGTCAGCGAGGCGTCGTCGACCTTGGCCTGTTGCTCCTGCAGGGCGTTGGCATGTGCGTCGCCGCCGTGGGCGCGGTCGAGCAGCTCGGCCAGTTGGCCAATGCGAGTGATCAACTCGGTAGCCCAGGTTTTCAGCGCGATGGGCTGACCATCACGGTGTAGTTCCAAGCCTGGGCGACGGCCTTCTTTGACTACGGTCAGGAAGTTGCTGGTGCACTGGCCACACTCGCCGTTGTCCAGTTGCGGGCTTTCTTCGAGCGCACAGAACAGCAGGAAGGCATCGAGGAAACGCGCTTCGGTCAGGTCGATCCCGACCGGCAGGAACGGGTTGATGTCCAGGCAGCGCACTTCGACGTACTGCACGCCACGGGACGTCAGCGCCTGGATCGGCCGCTCGCCGGTGTAGGTGACACGCTTGGGGCGGATGTTCGAGTAGTACTCGTTCTCGATTTGCAGGATGTTGGTGTTCAACTGCACCCACTCGCCATCCACGTGCGTACCGACCTCGACGTAAGGCGGGTAGGGCGTGCCCACCGCCTTGCGCAGGCTGTCGGTGTAGCTGGCCAGGTTGTTGTAGCACGGCGTGAGGCCGGCCTGGGCGTTGCTCTGGTAACCCAGGTCGCTCATGCGCAGGCTGGTGGCGTAGGGCAGGAACAACGTTTCGGCATCGAGTTCTTCGAGCTGGTGCGGGCGGCCACGCAGGAAGCCTTTGTCCAGGGTCGGCGAAGCGCCGAACAGGTACATCAAAAGCCAGCTGTAGCGGCGGAAGTTGCGGATCAGCGCGATGTAGGCCGACGACTGATAATCGCGCGCCTCTTCTGCGCTGCCTTCGCTTGCGCGCAGCAATGGCCACAACGCTTCAGGCAGCGAGAAGTTGTAATGGATACCGGCGATGCATTGCATGGTGCGGCCATAGCGCAGGGCCAGGCCTTTGCGGTACACGTGCTTGAGCTTGCCGATGTTCGAGCTGCCGTATTCGGCAATCGGGATGTCTTCCTCGGCCGGCAACGCGCAGGGCATCGACGGGCTCCACAGGTATTCGCTACCCAGCTTGGTGTAGACGAAGCGGTGGATCTCGTCGAGGTTCTCGAGCACCTGGGCCGGGTCCGCCAGGGCCGGGGTGATGAACTCCAGCAGCGACTCGGAATAATCGGTGGTGATCTGCTCGTTGGTCAGCGCCGAACCCAAGGCCTCAGGGTGCGGGGTCTGGGCCAGGCGACCTTCATCGGTCACGCGCAGGCATTCTCGCTCAATACCGTGCAGGCACTGCTTGAGCAGGGGGAGATTTGCGCCGAGCAGGCTCAGGCGGCGGTTGAGGAGTTCGCTCAAGATGTATTCCTTCACGCGTCAGTCGCCCCAATATGGGGGTAGAGATAACGGTCTACAAGGGTAGGAAGAAAGGAACTGGCGTTGTCGCCTGGTTTACGCGGTTCCAGCAGTGCCAGCGCACAGCTGAAAATACCGCAGATACAGCTTGGTGAGCTAGAGAACCGCGAAGGTTCCTTGCGCTTTGGCCACCAGTTTGTCGCCTTGAACTACGTCGGCGTCGACCACCAGCGTGCGCCGCCCGGCGTGCAGCACACGGGCCGTGCACAGCACCTCGCCATCACTGACCGCGCGCATGTAGTTGATCTTGCATTCGATGGTCACGCTCTGCTGGTCGAAGCCATGGCTGGCCGAGCAGGCCAGGCCCATGGCGATGTCCACCAGGCTGAAGATCGCCCCACCGTGCAGTTTCTGGCCACGGTTGCGCAGTTGCGGCTCGAGCGCCAGGGCCACTTCGGCAACGCCTGTGTCCAGGCGTTGCAGGCGGCAGCCAAGCAGTTGGCTGAAGGCGCTTTCGACGTATTCGCGCGGGACGTCCATCACTTCTTCTTCAGCTGCTTGGCGTTGGCGAACAACGACGCCATGGCATTGTTGGCCGGGGCGGCAGTGGCGGTTTCACGCTGGCGCGGGGCCTGCTGCTGGCGATTGCCGCCGTTGCCACGGCCGCCGCCACGGTTGCCTTCGACCTTCTCGCCCGGGGTATCGCCCATGCGCATGGACAGCCCGACACGCTTACGCGGGATGTCCACTTCCATGACCTTGACCTTGACCACGTCGCCGGCCTTGACCGCTTCACGCGGGTCTTTGATGAACTTCTCGGACAATGCCGAGATGTGCACCAGGCCGTCCTGGTGCACGCCGATGTCGACGAAGGCACCGAAGTTGGTGACGTTGGTGACCACGCCTTCCAGGATCATGCCAGGCTCCAGGTCCTTGAGGTCTTCGACGCCGTCCTGGAAGGTGGCGGTCTTGAACTCAGGGCGTGGGTCGCGGCCGGGCTTGTCCAGCTCTTGCAGGATGTCGGTAACGGTCGGCAGGCCGAAGGACTCGTCGGTGAACTTCTTCGGGTCCAGGCGCTTGAGGAAGCTGCTGTCGCCGATCAGCGAGCGGATGTCGCGGTCGGTGCCAGCGGCGATGCGCTGCACCAGCGGGTAGGCCTCAGGGTGCACGGCGGAGGCGTCCAGCGGGTTGTCGCCGTTCATCACGCGCAGGAAGCCGGCGGCTTGTTCGAAGGTTTTCTCACCGAGGCGGCTGACCTTTTTCAGCGCTGCACGGGTCGCGAACGGGCCGTTGGCATCGCGGTGGGCGACGATGTTCTGTGCCAGCGTGGCGTTGAGGCCGGAGATGCGGGTCAGCAGCGCCACCGAGGCCGTGTTCACGTCCACGCCCACGGCGTTCACGCAGTCCTCGACCACGGCGTCCAGGCCACGCGCCAGCTTCAGCTGGGACACGTCGTGCTGGTACTGGCCGACACCGATGGATTTCGGGTCGATCTTCACCAGCTCTGCCAGTGGGTCCTGCAGGCGACGGGCAATCGACACGGCGCCGCGGATCGATACGTCCAGGTCCGGGAACTCGCGCGCGGCCAGTTCCGATGCCGAGTACACCGACGCACCGGCCTCGGAGACCATGATCTTGGTGATTTTCAGGGCTGGGTATTTTTTGACCAGTTCGGCCACCAGCTTGTCGCTTTCGCGGCTGGCGGTGCCATTGCCGATGGCGATCAGTTCCACCGAGTGCTTGGCGCACAGTGCGGCCATGATGGAAATGGTGCGGTCCCAGTCGTTTTTCGGCGCGTGCGGGTAGACCGTCGTGTAGTCCAGCAGTTTGCCGGTGGCGTCGACCACGGCGATCTTGCAACCGGTGCGCAGGCCTGGGTCGAAGCCCAAGGTGGCGCGCGGGCCAGCCGGGGCGGCCAGCAGCAGGTCGTGCAGGTTGTGGGCGAACACGTTGATCGCCTCGCTTTCGGCGTTGTCGCGCAGTTCGCCGAACAGGTCGGTTTCCAGGTGGGTGTACAGCTTGACCTTCCAGGTCCAGCGCACCACTTCACCTAGCCACTTGTCGGCCGGCCGGCTGCGGTTTTCAACGCCGACGTGGTTGCCGATCATCACTTCGCACGGGTGCAGGGTGCCAGGCAGTTCTTCACCGACTTTGAGCGAGGCGCTCAGGATGCCTTCGTTGCGCCCGCGGAAAATCGCCAGGGCACGGTGCGACGGGGCGTTGCGCATCAGTTCGTCATGGGCGAAGTAGTCGCGGAACTTGGCGCCTTCTTCTTCCTTGCCAGCCACCACGCGGGCGCTGAGCACCGACTCCTGCTTGAGGAAGTTGCGCAGCTTGTCGAGCAGGGCGGCGTCTTCGGCGAAGCGCTCCATGAGGATGTATTTCGCGCCTTCCAGCGCCGCCTTGACATCGGCCACGCCCTTTTCGGCGTCGACGAAGCGGGCCGCTTCGGTTTCCGGGGTCAGTTGCGGGTCGTTGAACAAGCCGTCGGCCAGCTCGCCGAGGCCGGCTTCCAGGGCGATCTGGCCCTTGGTGCGGCGCTTTTGCTTGTACGGCAGGTAAAGGTCTTCGAGGCGGGTCTTGGTGTCGGCCAGCTTGATCTCGCGGGCCAGTTCCGGGGTCAGCTTGCCCTGTTCCTCGATGCTGGACAGGATGCTGGCGCGGCGCTCATCGAGTTCGCGCAGGTAGCGCAGGCGCTCTTCCAGGTGGCGCAGTTGGGTGTCGTCCAGGCTGCCGGTCACTTCCTTGCGGTAACGGGCGATGAAGGGCACGGTCGAGCCTTCGTCCAACAGGCCCACGGCCGCTTCGACCTGTTGTGGGCGTACGCCCAGTTCCTCGGCGATACGGCTGTTGATGCTGTCCATGTAAACCACCTGACAATTGTGAATACGGGGCCGCGCGCGGGTTTGCAGCCCGACGGCACTGGATGAAAGCCGCGCATTATACCCATCGTGACCGGCTTGCGGTGATGGCGCCAAGCCAGCCTGAACGGCCCGGAACTGGCGCCGGGGGAAAAATCTGCTAACAATGCTCACGGCACGCGTTGCAATGGCTACGCCATAATGCGCGGCGATACCAGAGGAGTAATTCATGACCGGCACTGCAAACACCGCTGAAGGTGACAAGATTCTCATCGTCGACGACGATCCGGGGCTGAGCAGCCTGCTGGAGCGTTTCTTCACCAGCAAGGGCTACCGTGCCCGTGCGGTGCCCAACACCGAACAGATGGACCGCCTGCTCGCGCGGGAGGTGTTCAACCTGGTGGTGCTCGACCTGATGCTGCCGGGCGAAGACGGCCTGTCCGCCTGCAAGCGGTTGCGCCAGTCGAACAACCAGATCCCGATCATCATGCTCACCGCCAAAGGCGACGAGCTCAGCCGCATCAAAGGGCTGGAGCTGGGCGCTGACGACTACCTGGGCAAACCCTTCAACCCGGACGAACTGATGGCCCGGGTCAAGGCCGTGCTGCGCCGCCAGGCGCCGAGCGTCCCGGGTGCCCCGGGCAGCGAGGACGAATCGGTCACCTTCGGTGATTACGAGCTGTCGCTGGCCACCCGCGAGCTTAAACGCGGCGACGAAGTGCACATGCTCACCACCGGTGAGTTCGCCGTGCTCAAGGCGCTGGTCATGCATGCGCGTGAACCGCTGACCCGCGACAAACTGATGAACCTGGCCCGTGGCCGCGAGTGGGATGCCCTGGAGCGTTCCATCGACGTGCAGATCTCGCGCCTGCGCCGCATGATCGAGCCCGACCCGTCCAAGCCACGGTACATCCAGACGGTCTGGGGCGTAGGGTACGTCTTCGTGCCGGACGGAAACGCCGGCAAATGATGCCGCGTCGTCCATGAGAACGCCGTTGTGGTTTCCGCAAAGTTTCTTCGCCCGCACGCTGTGGCTGGTGCTGATCGTCGTCCTGTTTTCCAAGGCGCTGACCCTCGTTTACCTGTTGATGAACGAGGATGTGCTGGTCGACCGTCAGTACAGCCACGGTGTGGCATTGACCTTGCGCGCCTATTGGGCTGCCGATGAAGAGAACCGTGACAAGATCGCCGAAGCCGCAGGCCTGATCCGGGTGACCGGCTCGGGTGTGCCGGAAGGCGAGCAGCACTGGCCTTACAGCGAGATCTACCAGCGCCAGATGCAGGCCGAGCTGGGGGATGACACTGAAGTACGCCTGCGCATCCATGCGCCACCGGCGTTGTGGGTCAATGCGCCGAGCCTCGGCCCTGGCTGGCTCAAAGTGCCGCTGTATCCGCACCCGTTGCGTGGGCAGAAGATCTGGAACGTGCTTGGCTGGTTCCTGGCCATCGGCCTGTTGTCCACCGCCTCTGCCTGGATTTTCGTGCGCCAGCTGAACCAGCCGCTCAAGCGCCTGGTATTCGCCGCCCGGCAACTGGGCCAGGGGCGCAGCGTGCGCTTGCCAATCAGCGATACGCCCAGTGAGATGACCGAGGTGTACCGCGCGTTCAACCAGATGGCTGAGGATGTCGAGCAGGCCGGGCGTGAACGCGAGTTGATGCTGGCAGGGGTTTCCCACGATTTGCGTACACCGCTGACGCGGCTGCGCCTGTCGCTTTCGCTGCTGGACAGTGACAACGAGCTTAGCGATGACATGGTCCGCGATATCGAGGACATGGACGCGATTCTGGACCAGTTTCTGGCGTTCATTCGCGATGGCCGTGACGAGCCGGTGGAAGAGGTCGACCTGGCCGACCTGGTGCGCGAAGTGGTGGCCCCGTACAACCAGCCCGAAGAACGTGTACGGCTGTGCCTGGAGCCGATTCCGCCGTTCCCGCTGCGCCGGGTTTCGCTCAAGCGCATGTTGGGCAACCTGATCGGCAACGCCCTGCACCATGCCGGCAAGGGCGTGGAAGTGGCGGCCTATGTGTCCGGCGACGAGAGCGCGCCTTACGTGGTGCTCAGCGTGCTGGACCGGGGGACGGGGATCGACGAGTCGGAGCTGGAGACGATCTTCAACCCGTTCATTCGCGGTGACCGTGCCCGTGGAGGCAAGGGCACCGGGTTGGGCCTGGCGATCGTCAAACGCATCGCGGCCCAGCATGGCGGGAATGTCGAGTTGCGCAACCGGTCGGGTGGCGGGATCGAGGCGCGGGTCAGGTTGCCGTTGGGGCTTTTGCTGCCGCGTAATGCGGTGTGATTGTTAGGGCCGCTTTGCGGCCCATTCGCAGCACAAGGCTGCTCCTACAAGGCTTACGCGGTCCCTTGTAAGAGCAGCCTTGTGCTGCGAATGGGCTGCAAAGCAGCCCCAACATTTCAGCCCTTACCCTTGGTCCGAGTCTGATTCGGCCCGCCATTCTTCTCCAGGTGCTCGATGATCATCCCGGCCACGTTCTTGCCGGTGGTCACTTCAATCCCTTCCAACCCCGGCGACGAATTCACCTCCATCACCAACGGCCCATGGTTGGAACGCAGGATATCCACCCCCGCCACGCTCAGCCCCATCACCTTGGCGGCACGAATGGCGGTAATCCGCTCTTCCGGCGTGATCTTGATCAGGCTGGCGACACCCCCCCGATGCAGGTTGGAGCGAAACTCGCCGGGCTTGGCCTGACGCTTCATCGAGGCAATCACCTTGTCACCCACCACAAAGCAGCGAATGTCGGCCCCGCCGGCCTCCTTGATGTATTCCTGCACCATGATGTTCTGCTTCAGGCCCATGAACGCCTCAATCACCGACTCTGCAGCTTGAGTTGTTTCGCACAGCACCACGCCAATGCCCTGGGTACCTTCCAGCACCTTGATCACCAGGGGCGCGCCGTTGACCATCTGGATCAGGTCCGGGATGTCGTCAGGTGAGTGGGCGAAACCGGTGATCGGCAGGCCGATGCCACGGCGCGACAGCAACTGCAACGAGCGCAGCTTGTCACGCGAGCGGGCAATGGCCACCGACTCGTTGAGCGGGTAGACGCCCATCATTTCGAACTGGCGCAGCACCGCGCAGCCATAGAACGTCACCGAGGCACCGATGCGCGGGATCACCGCATCGAACCCTTCCAGTGGCTTGCCGCGATAGTGGATCTGCGGCTTGTGGCTGGCGATATTCATGTAGGCCCGCAGGGTATCGATCACCACCATTTCGTGGCCACGCTGGGTACCGGCTTCGACCAGGCGGCGGGTGGAATACAGACGCGGATTGCGCGACAGCACAGCGATCTTCATGCAGCACCTGTGACAGGGGAAAGGGTGGCCGGAAAGGCCGGTTTGTCTTGTACGTACTTCAGGCCAGGGTTGACCACCAAGTGGCCGTGAATAAGTGCCTTGGAACCCAGCAGCAGGCGGTAGCGCATCTCTTTGCGACAGGCCAGGGTGAACTCGACTTCCCACACGCTATCGCCCAGCGCCAGCGATGTGCGAATCACATAGCGGGTCTGGGCGTGGCCATTGGAGCTCTTGATGGTCTTCATGGTCACCAGTGGCGCTTCGCAACGTCGGTGGCGCAACTGCACCACCGAACCCAGGTGCGCAGTAAATCGGACCCACGGCTGGCCGTCACGTTCGAACTGTTCCACCTCGGTGGCGTGCAGGCTGGACGTACTGGCGCCGGTGTCGATCTTGGCGCGCAGCCCGGCGACGCCAAGGTCGGGGAGGGCTACCCACTCGCGCAGGCCGATCACAGTCAAATGGTCAAATGTCTTCACGAAGCGCACCCAGGGGATAAGGTGGTGAACTGTAAGCACGGCGTGGACTTTTTGCATCCGCAAGATACGGTAGTACAGTTCGATTAAAGACAGAATTCGAGGTAACGGGATGGCACACAAGGCGGAAGAAGACGACAAGGTTCGCCTGGACAAATGGCTATGGGCGGCGCGGTTCTACAAGACTCGGGCGCTGGCCAAGGCGGCCATCGAAAGTGGCAAGGTGCATTGCCGGGGCGAACGCTGCAAGCCGGGCAAGGAACCGAGGGTAGGGGATGAGTTTGTCCTGCGCACCGGGTTTGACGAGCGCACAGTGGTGGTCAAGGCGCTGTCGGTGGTCAGGCGCGGGGCGCCCGAAGCGCAGGCGCTGTATGCAGAAACCGAAGAGAGTGTGCGCCGCCGCGAACAGGCTGCTGAAATGCGCAAGGCCGGGGCGATGGGGGTGACCACCGATGGCCGGCCAAACAAGAAGCAGCGCCGACAGATTCACCAACTGCACGGTAGCTTTGAATAGCTAGGCCCCTAAGGCAGCGCGATCGAGGTAGGAGCTGGCTTGCCTGCGAATGGGCCGCAAAGCGGCCCCCGCTGTTAGCGAACCACCGCCAATCTACCGACCAACGGTAACCTGCCTGCCAAGGCAAACAACGGCGCGGTCCAGCGCATCAACGCCGCACTGCCTTTGGCCGCCAGAGGCGTATAGCAACTCCACCCCAACGCCAGCACCGCCATCAGCAACCCGCCGATGTAGTCGTCCTGGCCCCAATGGGCGCCCGCCACCAAGCGTGGCAGCATGAACACCAGCGCCAGCCCCCAGACCACCAGGTAGTGCACCAGGCGACGGCTGAACACGCTCATGAACAACGCCCAGACCAGCAGCACCGAGGCGTGATCGCCCGGGAAACTCTTGCTGGAGCGGTCCTTGAGTTCCCAGGCCGCTTCCAGGTTCGGGTAATAGTCACTGAGGTGCACGACGTCATCGAAGATCATCGACGGGCTCTTGTGTTGCCACCCCGCAGCATCCACCCACTTGGAAAACAGCGCGCGAATCACCACTAATAGGATCAGGGTCACCAGAAAGCCGAAAAACGCCTCACGCACCTGGCAGGCTTTGAACACCCAGTTGCCACGGATCAGCACCGCCAGAAGGATCAGCCCGACCACGATGTCGAACGGGCGCAGGCTGCCAAGGGTCCAGATGTAGCGCCAGGTGGTGTTGTCGGCCAGCGGCGCATTGAGGCTGTGGAACAGCCACTCGTCGAAAGTCAGGCACAGGATCTGGCCAAAAGGCCATAACCAGAAACACAGTAGAGCGATGGGCAGCAGTGTGCAGGCTGCCAAGGGCCCGAAGGACCACCTTGCTTGGAACAGTGGTCGATTGTCCATAAGATACCTCTATTGCCAACAGGAATCGGAGCGCCTTGTGAGCGCTCTGCCACGGGCTTCGCAGTATTTCGAAACGCCGTGTAACCATTTTGTCATCATTTTTAGATAGCCAGAACCTATGAGCGAATTGCCGGATACCGATTTCACCCAACGTTTCCTCTTCGACGACCGCGATATCCGCGGTGAGTGGGTGGGGCTCGACCGCAGCTATGCCGAAGTGCTGGCGCGTCACCCGTACCCCCAACCCGTGGCCGCACTGCTCGGCGAATTGATGGCCGCCACCGCATTGCTGGTGGGTGCCCTGAAGTTCGACGGCCTGCTGATCCTGCAGGCGCGTTCTCAGGGGCCGATCCCGCTGCTGATGGTGGAATGCTCGGGCGAGCGCGAAATTCGCGGCGTGGCCCGTTATGAAGCCGATCAGATTCCTGCCGACGCGACCTTGGCGCAGCTGATGCCCGACGGCCATCTGACGCTGACCATCGACCCAGTCAACGGCCAGCGCTACCAGGGGACCGTGGACCTGGACGGTGCCAACCTGTCGGAGTGCTTCACCAATTACTTCGTTCAGTCGCAACAGCTCAACACCCGTTTCTGGCTCGATGCCAAAGATGGCAAGGCCCGCGGCCTGCTGTTGCAGCAATTGCCACGTGATCGCCAGCCGGACGACGAAGAGCGCGAGGACAGCTGGCAGCACGTTGTAGCTCTGGCCAAGACACTCAAGCCTGAAGAGTGGCAAGAAGACAACGAAACCTTGCTGCACCGTCTGTACCACGAAGACGCCGTGCGCCTGTTCGACATCGAACCCCTGCGTTTCCACTGCAGTTGCTCGCGCGAGCGCTCCGGCAATGCGCTGGTCAGCCTCGGCGAGCACGACGCCAAGCAGTTGGTCGAGGAGTGTGGTGGCAAGGTGGAGATCGATTGCCAGTTCTGCAACGAGCGCTATTTCTTCGATGCAAGCGATGTGGCGCAACTGTTTGCGGGTGGCGGCACGGACACGGCCTCAGAAACTCGCCACTGAAACGATTAATTGCAGGGAAATCTCCTGTCTAATTGCGCAAAAGCGCGGTTACGACAGGAGGGGCCTACTTTTTTTGGGCTTTTCTGGCATAATCCGGCCACTTTTTTCGCTGTAGTAGTTTTTTACAGACAACTACAAAACGTTTGGAGCACTCGGCCTCGGGCCGGATGGGGTATCTCATGACGCAAGCCAACAACACCGTGTACACCGACCTGAGCGTCGATGAGCTGGTAAAAGAAGCGCTGCAACGCGGTGAAGGCGTACTAGCCGATACCGGCGCACTGGTCGTTGAGACTGGGCACCGTACTGGCCGTTCGCCGGCTGACCGTTTCATCGTCGAAGAACCTTCCACCCAGGATGCCATTTCCTGGGGCCCGATCAACCGCAAGTTCCCGGCCGACAAGTTCGATGCCCTGTGGGACCGCGTCGAGGCGTTCAACAACGCCCAGGATCACTTCGTTTCCTACGTTCACGTAGGGGCGGCCGCCGAGCACTACCTGCCGGTGAAGATGACCACCCAGACTGCCTGGCAGAACCTGTTCGGCCGTTGCCTGTTCATCAACCCTGAACAGTTCAACCCGGCTGGCCGTGACCAGTGGCAAGTGCTCAACGTTGCCAACTTCGTGTGCGAGCCTGAGCGTGACGGCACCAACTCCGACGGCTGCGTGATCATCAACTTCGCCGCGAAGAAGGTGCTGATCGCTGGCATGCGTTACGCCGGTGAAATGAAGAAAGCCATGTTCTCGGTGCAGAACTTCTTGCTGCCGGCCGCTGACGTGCTGCCAATGCACTGCGCTGCCAACATCGGCGAAGAAGGCGATGTGACCCTGTTCTTCGGCCTGTCCGGCACCGGCAAGACCACCCTGTCGGCCGACGAAAGCCGTTACCTGATCGGTGACGACGAGCACGGTTGGGGCGAAGGCGTTGTCTTCAACATGGAAGGTGGCTGCTACGCCAAGTGCATCGACCTGTCCGAGAAGAACGAGCCGGTCATCTGGAAAGCCATCAAGCATGGCGCAGTGCTGGAAAACGTCGTACTCGACGCCAACAATCACGCCGACTACACCGACGTCAGCCTGACCCAGAACAGCCGTGCGGCCTACCCGCTGGAGCACGTTGCCAAGCGTTCCGAAGCGAACCTGGGTGGCGAGCCTAACGCGGTCATCTTCCTGACCTGCGACCTGACTGGCGTTCTGCCTCCGGTTTCGATCCTGAACAACGAACAGGCTGCTTACCACTTCCTGTCCGGTTACACCGCGCTGGTCGGTTCCACCGAAATGGGTTCGGGCGGCGGCATCAAGTCGACCTTCTCCACCTGCTTCGGCGCGCCGTTCTTCCCGCGTCCGGCTGGCGAGTACGCTGAGCTGCTGATCAAGCGCATCAACGGCTTCAACTCCAAGGTTTACCTGGTCAACACCGGCTGGACCGGCGGTGGCTACGGCGTTGGCAAGCGTTTCAGCATTCCGACCACCCGTGCTGTGATCGCTGCGATCCAGAGCGGTGCACTGGTGGGCGCCGAAACCGAGCACTTGGACATCATCAACCTGGACGTGCCAAAGGCCGTTCCGGGCGTCGACACCGAGCTGCTCAACCCGCGCACCAACTGGGCTGACAAAGCCGCTTACGACGAAGCGGCCAAAGGCCTGGCCAAGCTGTTCATCGAAAACTTCAAGAAATTCGAAGTTTCCGACGCGATCAAGGCTGCTGGTCCACAGCTGTAAGCTGCTAGCAGTTGCAACGACAGAGCCGCCCTCAGGGGCGGCTTTTTCGTATGTGAATCAAGGCCATTTTTGCCGTGCATGCAGAATACGGATGATCTCAACGCACTCGCCCGAGACGCGGTAAATCATCACATAGTTAGGCCGTACCACGATTTCTCGAGTTTCTGGGTACCTGCCCTTTCTGTACAGAGAAGGATTGTGTGCAGCGCGCCTGGCTTTCTCCCTGAAGGATTCGTCCAGCATGATGGCCGCTTCAGGGTTATCTTGCGCAATATGGTCCATGATGCGAAAACGGTCTTTACGTGCCATCTGACGCCATACCAGGCGCATCAGCGAATTTTGGCCCTGAGCGCAGCGCGGTGTGCGGCGAACAGTCGTTCCGCTTCTTCATCCTCCATAAACGGTGAAGTATCGTTCAGGCTTGCCTCGACCTGTTCAGTAAACCAAGCCTCATAGGCTGCGGCCTCATGGGCCTTTTTGAGGGCCTGGGCACGATCCGGCCGTTGATAGGTACTCGTTTGGCCAGGATCAAACGTGGATGCATCGACTTCGAAATGCTCAATACCCAGATCGAGCAGGTAAGTAACCAGGGTTTCGAATTTCTTGAACAGCCTCACGTTGCCGCTGCGTTGGGCGGTCAGAATGTGTTCCTGCTGATTGATATCGACCTGAATGGCCCAACCCCCCGGCTGGCTCACGATGTGAGTGGCGTTGATGCGTCCTGCTTCAGCCAATCGGCTCAGGTTGGCATGGTCTACTTGATGAGTGGGCACGGGTGTTTTTCTCGGTTTCATCGGGATAAACCATGCTATGCAATCTATAGTTGATTGCGACTATATGCCTTCCGATATTGTTGTGGGAAGCTTCCTTCTGGTGTCATCAACTGTGGATAACTAATGACCGAATCTCCTCAGCGTTCCGCATTCACCCACTTCCACCCCATCCTCACCCGCCCGCAAGACAACGATCACAACGGCCATATCGCCGGTGCCACCGTGCATGGCTTCTTCGAAACCGCCATCCAGGCGTTTCTGGTGGAGCAGGCTGAATTCGACCTGCGCGAGGGTGCGCTGGCGGCGTTTGTGGTCAGTTCGGCTGCAGACTTCTTCGCCCTGCCGGGCTTTCCGGATGTGCTTGAGGTGGGGCTGGGCGTGACGCGCCTGGCGGGCAGTACCGTGGAGTACCGGTTGGCCCTGTATCGCCCGGGTGAAGCAGACGCCTGTGCGGCGGGGACGGTGGTGCAGGTGTTCATCGAGCGGGCAAGCGGCCGGCCTGTGCCGTTGCCAGAGGCGCTGCAGGCAGTGCTCGCTGGCCTTCAGCTCGGGCAACAGGCATAAAAAAGCCCCGCCGGTACGGGCGGGGCTTTTGTTGCCAGGGCTGGGCCCTCAGGCATTAGTCGCGCCAGTGGCGCTTGTGCTTGCGGTGGCCGTAATGGTGGCCACGGTCGTAGTGACGGCGGTCGTCATAGCTGCGACGGTAGCGACGATCGTCATGGCGCTCGTCTTCGTCGGCCTTGTTACCCATGTAGTTACCCAGCGCGCCCCCGGCACCACCGCCGGCTGCTGCACCAATGTAGCTACCGGTGGTACCGCCCACGGAGCGACCGACCACGTTACCGCCTGCAGCGCCCAGCGCGCCACCGATGGCGGCTTCGCCACGCTGGCGTTTGTCGGCACCCAGTGCACCGCCGGCGGCGCCGCCCAGGCCGGCACCAATCGCGCCGCCTGTGCTACCACCGATGGAGTTGCCCACGACGGAGCCGAGTACCCCACCCAATGCGCCGCCAATGCCGGCCTCGGTATTGCCACCGGCCATGGCAACGCCGCTGAGCAAGCTGAAAGACAACAACAGAATCGAGGAGTACTTCTTCATCAAGAGAGCCTCATAGGGATGACGAGGCGAATTTGAGGCTCTGGAGCGCGGCTGGCAATTGAAATCCGACGAGTAGCACGAGTTGTACACAATTCTCTAAGTTGCTGTATTTGCTGTGAAACTTTATCGTTTTTTGGCTGTCAGAGGTATTTATGACAAAGCCCTGAACCGTTGCGGAACAGGGCTTTTTTCGTTTTTGGCGGTGCTGCTTTCGGCCCTTTCGCGGGCAAGCCCGCTCCTACACCATTACCTCAAGCCTGGTGGAGTACCTGTGGGAGCCGGATTGCCCGCGAAGTACCCAACACATCTCTAAAGAATGCGCCCATTGTCCCGCGCCCGCTCAAGCTTGATGGCAATGAACTTCGACGTCGGCGTATGGCTGCCATCGCCAATGCTCTCAAGCGGCACCAGCGGGTTCACTTCGGGATAGTAAGCCGCCGCTTGCCCCGCCGGGATATCGAAGGCCAGCAATGTGAAACCGTGCACTCGGCGCACATGCTCATCCCCCCACAACGAAACGATGTCGACCTTCTGCCCCGGCTGGAACCCCAGGCGGACGATGTCGGCCTCGTTGGCGAACAGCACTTCACGCTGGCCACGCACGCCGCGGTAGCGGTCATCCAGGCCATAGATGGTGGTGTTGTACTGATCGTGCGAGCGCATCGACTGCATGATCAGGTCGGGCAACTGGCCGCTGGCCCGCACCCTTTCATCAAGCAAGGTATCCGGCAACAGGTTGGCCTTGAAGTTGGCGCGGCCGGTAGCGGTCTTCCATTCGCGGCTGGCGGCGCTGTTGCCCAGGTAAAAGCCACCCGGTTCACGCAGGCGTTCGTTGAAGCCGCTGAAGCCGGGGATGGTGTCGCCGATCAGGTCGCGGATGCGGTCGTAATCGGCCACCAGCCAGTGCCAGTCGACCGGTTGTTTGCCCAGGGTGGCGGCGGCGATACCGGCAACCACCGCAGGCTCCGAGCGCATCTGCGTCGACAGCGGTTTCAACTGGCCGTTGGAGGCATGGACCATGCTGAACGAGTCTTCCACAGTCACCGCTTGTGGCCCATCGGCCTGCAGGTCGATGTCGGTACGGCCCAGGCACGGCAGGATCAGCGCCTGCTTGCCGTGGACCAGGTGGCTGCGGTTGAGTTTGGTGCTGATGTGCACGGTCAGTTCGCAGTTGCGCAGCGCCTGCGCGGTGCGCTCGGTGTCTGGCGTGGCTTGGGCAAAGTTGCCGCCCAGCCCGATGAACACCTTGGCGCGGCCGTCGAGCATGGCGTGGATGGCTTCGACGGTGTTGTGGCCGTTGTGCCGCGGCACGGGGAAGTTGAAGCGCTTTTCGATGGCGTCGAGCAAGGCCACCGGCGGGCGCTCGTTGATGCCCATGGTGCGATCGCCCTGGACGTTGCTGTGGCCACGCACCGGGCACAGGCCGGCGCCTGGCGCACCGATGTTGCCGCGCAGCATCTGCAGGTTGACAATTTCCTGGATGGTCGGCACCGAATGGCGGTGCTGGGTGATGCCCATCGCCCAGCACATGATCACCCGCTTGCCACGGCAGTACATGCGCGCGGCCAGCTCGATGTCGGTCAGGGTCAGGCCGGATTGCGCCTGAATGTGTTCCCACGAAGTGGCGTCGACCACGGCCAGGTAGTCATCGACGCCGTGGCCATGCTCGGCAATGAAGGCGTGGTCGAAGACCGCAGGCTCGCCCTTGGCCTGGGCTTCACGTTCCCACTGCAGGACGAACTTGGCCATGCCACGCAGCAGCGCCATGTCGCCACCCAGAGCCGGGCGGAAGAACGCGGTGTTGGTCGGCCGGTCGCTGTTGGTCAACATCTCCAGCGGGTTCTGCGGGTGCTGGAAGCGCTCCAGGCCGCGCTCTTTCAGCGGGTTGACGCACACCACCTGGGCACCGCGTTTCACCGCATCGCGCAGCGGGTCGAGCATGCGCGGGTGGTTGGTGCCCGGGTTCTGGCCCCAGACGAAGATTGCATCGGCATGCTCGAAGTCGTCGTAGGTGACCGTGCCCTTGCCGACGCCGACGCTCTGCCCCAAGGCCACGCCGCTGGCTTCGTGGCACATGTTCGAGCAATCCGGGAAATTGTTGGTGCCGTAGGCGCGCACGAACAATTGGTAGAGGTACGCGGCTTCGTTGCTGGCACGGCCCGAGGTGTAGAACTCGGCCTGGTCAGGGGTTGCCAGGTTGTTCAGTTCACGGGCGATCAGGGCGAAGGCCGCCTCCCAACTGATGGGCTGGTAATGGTCGCGTTGCGCGTCGTAGACCATGGGTTCGGTCAGGCGGCCCTGGTACTCCAGCCAGTAATCGCTTTGCTCGCGCAGCGCGCTGACGCTGTAGCGGGCGAAGAAGGCGGCATCGACGCGGCGCTTGGTGGCTTCCCAGTTGACTGCCTTGGCGCCGTTCTCGCAGAACTTGACCATGCCGCTTTCCGGCGAATCGCCCCAGGCGCAGCCTGGGCAGTCGAAGCCGCCATTCTGGTTGGTCTTGAGCAGGGCGCGAATGTTCTTCAGCGCATTGTCGCTGCCTACCCAAGCCTTGGCCACGCTGCGCAACGCCCCCCAGCCACCGGCGGGGCCGTGGTAGGGCTTGTAGCGAGGGGAGGAGGCTGGGGCGTTGTCCGGGAGGTGCTGGTACGAGGTCACGGCTGTTACGACTCCGCCGCTGGGCTGTAGACCCGCGGTGCGCTGTGCTTGGGCAAGTGGATGAGGTTGAGGTTGTGCTTGCGTGCCCATTGCAGGGCAAGGCCGGTGGGCGCCGACAGGCTGACCAGGGTCTGGATGCCGGCACGCAGGACCTTCTGGATCAGCTCCAGGCTGCAGCGGCTGGTGACGATGGCCAGGCCGCCTTCACTGTCGATGCCTTGGCGCAGCAGGGCGCCGATCAGTTTGTCGAGGGCGTTGTGCCGGCCAATGTCCTCGCGGCCGAGCAACAGCTCGCCGTTACGGTCCATGAACAGTGCCGCATGCACCGCGCCGCAATGCTGGCCTAGCGGCTGGAAGGCGTCGATGCGCTGGCGCAGGCCAGCCAGCCACTGCGCGGGCGGCAGTGGCGCGCCGGGGAGTTCGGCAAGCTCTGGCAGTGCCTGCTCCAGGGCTTCGACCCCGCACAGGCCGCAGCCGCTGGTGCCGGCCAGTTGGCGGCGCTGGTTTTTCAGGTTCCAGAAGGCGCGGCTGGAGATTTCCAGGTCGGCGTACATCGCCGAACCGCTGCCAGACAGCTTTAGGTCATAGATTTCCTGGGTGCCTTCGACAATCCCGCTGCCGACGCTGAAACCGACTGCAAAGTCTTCCAGGTCGGTCGGGCTCACCAGCATTACGGCCTGATTGAGGCCGTTGAAGGCGATGGCCAGGGCCACTTCTTCGGCCAATGGCGTGCTGGCGCGCTCGGCGTCGCTGAGCTGGACGTACTCGTAGGTGTTGCTGGCGGCGGGCAAGGCCAAAGGCGATGAGGCCGCGCAGACCGGAGGTTTGCTGTTCATCGGGGCTGACTACCGGCGGCTTTTTGATAGCACAAGCCTAGGCCTGTGGGCCGGTCACGTCTAATCGCTAGGGTCTATGCCGTGATAGACCGCGTCGATTGGTCGCACTGGGGCAGGGTGGGCAATCCTGGCCTAGACTCCTGGCTCCGAGGTTTTATCAACAAGGAGAACGCAATGAGCCTGTTCAGTTTCGTGAAGGAAGCCGGCGAGAAGTTGATCGACCTACTGACCCCCGGCAATGCCAATGCCGAGGAGCAGTTGAAGAAACACGTGGAAAGCGTCGGCCTGGGCAATCCGAACATCACCGCCACTGTAGAGGGCGACAAGATCATCCTCAAGGGTGAGGTGGCCAGCCAGGAGGAGAAGGAGAAGATCATTCTGGCGGCGGGCAACATCAGTGGTGTGGCCAGCGTTGACGATCAGATCACCGTAACAGGGCCAGTCGTTCAGGCTGCGCGGTTCGTTACCGTGAAAAAGGGTGACACCCTGTCAGCCATTGCCGTAGTCGTGTATGGCAACGCCAACCAGTACAACAAGATCTTCGAGGCCAACAAGCCGATGCTTACGCACCCGGACAAGATCTACCCGGGGCAGGTGTTGCGCATTCCCGACTGATCTTTACAGCCCGTACCACAGGGTAGCGCATCAGCCTGTAGGAGCAGCCTTGTGCTGCGAAGAGGCCGGTATGGCCAGAGTATGTCTTTTGCCATACCGGCCTCTTCGCAGCACAAGGCTGCTCCTACAGATCGGCGCTGTACCTGCGAAAAGGAGCATCACAGGCCTGCCAGCAAATCCCGGTAATCCTCGACCGCTGCAAACTCCTGGGTGTCGCGAGGTGCAGCCTGGCTATCGGGCTGGCGCACGGCCAGCAAATGCCCCACGCCAAACCGCTGGGCACTGCGCAAAATCGCCAATGTGTCATCGATGAACAGGCTGCGCGCAGGCTCAAAGCCGATATCCGCCTGCAAGGCATCCCAAAACTGTGGGCTCTCTTTCGGGTAGCCATAATCATGCGAACTGATCAGCCGCTCGAAGTACGGCGCAAGTTCCACCCGCTCCAGCTTCAGTGACAGCGAGTCACGGTGGGCATTGGTGATCATCACCACGCGTTTGCCTGCCTGACGGATGGCGGCCAGGAAGGTGTCGGCGTCGGGGCGCAGGGCGATCAGGTCGGCGATTTCGCGTTTCAGTTCGCGGATCGGCAGCTTCAGTTCACGGCTCCAGAAGTCCAGGCAGTACCAGTTGAGCGTGCCAGCATTGCGCTCGAACAAAGGCTGCAGCTCCATTTCCGCCATGGCCCGGCTCACGCCATGAAGCTCGGCATAGCGCTGGGGCAGGTGCTCCAGCCAGAAGCGGTTGTCGTAGTGCAGGTCGAGCAGCGTGCCGTCCATGTCCAGCAGGACAGTATCGATGGCAGACCAGGGAAGAACAGGCATGGGAAACTCTCGTTCAGTCGGCTAGCCACGGTATAGTAACCCGTTCACGCCAAGGAGCTGCCCCATGCGCCAGAAACCCACCGTCCTTAACCGCGAAATCGTCGCCAGCAGCCGCCTGTTCCGCGTCGAGGCCGTGCAATTGCGCTTCAGCAACGGTGCCGAGCGCACGTATGAACGCTTGGTCGGCCGGGGCAATGGTTTCGGGGCGGTGATGATCGTCGCCATGCTCGATGCCGAGCATGCCGTGCTGGTCGAGGAGTACTGCGGCGGCACGGACGAATATGAGCTGTCGCTGCCCAAGGGCTTGATCGAGCCGGGCGAAGACGTGCTGGCAGCGGCGGACCGCGAGCTCAAGGAAGAAGCCGGCTTTGGTGCGCGGCAGCTGGAACACCTGACCGAGTTGTCGCTGTCGCCGGGCTACATGAGCCAGAAGATCCAGGTGGTGCTGGCCACCGACCTGTATGAAGAACGCCTTGAGGGCGACGAACCAGAGCCCATGGGCGTAGACAAGGTCAACCTGCGCGAGCTGTCGGCCCTGGCCATGCACCCGCAATTCACCGAGGGCCGTGCCTTGGCGGCGCTGTACCTGGCGCGCGACCTGCTGATCCAGCGGGGGCTTCTGGAGCTATGAACGACCTGCAACTGATGCACGAAGTGGTCAAGCTGGCCCATCTGGCGGGCGAGGCGATTCTGCCGTTCTGGCGGGCCGACGTGGCGGTGACCAACAAGGCCGACGATTCCCCGGTGACCGCCGCCGACCTGGCCGCCCACCGCATCATCGCTGATGGCCTGCTGTCGCTGGCGCCACACATCCCCGTGCTGTCCGAGGAGGACTGCAACATTTCGCTGGCCGAGCGCCAGGGCTGGGGCCGCTGGTGGTTGGTCGACCCGCTGGACGGCACCAAGGAATTCATTGCGGGCAGTGAAGAGTTCACGGTCAACATCGCCCTGATCGAAAACGGCGTGGTGGTGTTTGGCGTTGTCTCGATGCCGACCAACGGGCGCTGCTACTCGGGTGGGCGCCAGTTGGGTGCGTGGCGTGCCGAGGCGGGGGAAGCTGCCCAGCCAATCCAGGTGCGTAACGCACCGCCTGCCGAAGGCCGTTTCACCGTGGTGGCCAGCCGTCGCCATTCCAGCCCCGAGCAAGAGGCGCTGTTGGCAGGGTTAGGGGCGGCGGTGGGTGAGCTGGACCTGGCCAATATCGGCAGCTCGCTGAAGTTCTGCCTGCTGGCCGAAGGCAGCGCCGATTGCTACCCGCGCCTGGCGCCGACGTCGCAGTGGGATACCGCCGCTGCACAGGGCGTATTGGAGGGGGCCGGTGGCGAGGTGATTGGGCTGGATGGCCAGCCGTTCACCTACCCGGCGCGTGAATCCCTGCTTAATCCGTTCTTCCTGGCCTTGCCCCGCGCAGCCGCCTGGCGCCAAGCCTTGATCGATCTGGCGTGTAAAGAACAAAACGCTTAACCCCGCGCCTCATGATCCTGTGGGAGCGGGTTTACCCGCGAAGAAGCCAACCCGGTATCTGGCACCGGCTTCGCCGGTGTTCGCGGGTAAACCCGCTCCCACAGAGCCCCTGCTAGATCAGCAGGCGTTGTTTCGGTCCATGCGTGTGCGTCAGCGGTGCAGCACGTATTGGCCGCTGAATTTCACGGCAGGCTCGTCATTGCCGGCATTGCTGACGGTGGTTTCCAACGTCAAACGCGCCCGGCCGCGGCGCTGGTACATCGCCACGAAGCGCTCCCAAGCCTTCTCGTCCGGCGCCGCACAGCGGGCCACTGCCGCGCCGGTGACCGGCAGCGGATAGCTGATCTGCCCCTCCTGAATGACGATATGCCCGTCATCGATGCCCAGCTCGCGCAAGCGCAGGTGCAGCCACCCCCAACCCACCAGTACCGCGGCGCAGTACAGGCTGCCGCCGAACATGGTGCTCTTGTGGTTGACGTTGGCTGCCAGCGGCAGTTGCAGGCGCAGGGTGTGCTGCTGCCAATCGATGACCTCCAGGCCCATTTCGCGGGTCAGAGGGATGTCGCTGTGCAGTACGGATTGCAGGTACTGGCTGTCGCTGCTCATGGACGGTTGTCCTCCTGGTCGTCGTGCCCGCCACTGCCGCCGTCAAAATTGAGGCTGTGTTTACGCAACTTGTCATGCAGGGTCTTGCGGGGGATGCCCAGCGCTTCGGCCAGGCTGCGCATCGAGCTGTGCGGCTGGGCAAGCTCGGCGGCGATCAGCGAGCGCTCGAACTGTTCGACCTGTTCGCTGAGGTTGCCGGTCAATACCGCCGCCGTGGGCGTTGCCGCAGCGGGCGCCTGGCCGTCGAGGGCAAGCTCCAGGCCAAGGGCGAAGCGCTCGGCGACGTTCTGTAGCTCACGCACGTTGCCTGGCCAGTCGTGGCGCAGCAGCAAGGCGCGCTGGGCCGGCTGCAGGGTGTGCGGCGGCAAGCCGTGGCGCTGGCTGGCGGCGTCGGCAAAGTGCTGGAACAACACCAAAATGTCATCGCCACGCTCGCGCAGCGGGGGGATGCGCAGCGGCGCCACGTTCAGGCGGTAATACAGGTCGGCCCGGAAGCGCCCTTGGTCGGCTGACTGACGCAGGTCTTCCTTGGTGGCGGCGATGATGCGGATATCCAGCGGGATCAACTGGTTGCCGCCCAGGCGTTCGACCACCCGCTCCTGCAGCATGCGCAGCAACTTCACCTGCACATCCAGGCTCATGCTCTCGATTTCATCGAGGAACAGCGTGCCGCCATTGGCGAATTCGAACTTGCCGATACGCCGCTTCTGCGCACCGGTGAAGGCGCCGGGTTCGTGGCCAAACAGCTCGCTCTCGACCACCGATTCGGCCAATGCCCCGGCGTTGATGGCCACGAAGGGCCCGTCGCGGCGGCTAGAAAGGTCGTGCAGAGCGCGGGCCACCACCTCTTTGCCGGCGCCAGTCTCACCCAGAATCAGCACATCGGCACGGGTGCCAGCCAAGGCGCCGATCTGCTCACGCAGGCGTAGCATCGTCGGCGACTGGCCCACCAGGCGGGTGGCCAGTTGCTGACGGTCGCTCAAGGCCAGGCGCAGGCTGCGGTTGTCCAGCACCAGGCGGCGCAGGGCCAGGGCGCGGCGCACGCTGTCGAGCAGGGCGTCGCTGGCGAACGGCTTTTCGAGAAAGTCATAGGCGCCGGCACGCATGGCCTGTACCGCCAGCGGCACATCGCCGTGGCCAGTAATCAGCAGCACAGGCAGTTCGCTGTCGCGGCCGTGCAGTTGCTCCAGCAGTTGCAGGCCATCGATGCCCGGCATGCGGATGTCGCTGACCACCACACCGGGCCAGTCGGCTTCGATGCGCTCGGCCAGGCCTTGGGCATCGGCAAGCGCCACCACCTTGAGCCCGGCAAGGTCCAGGGTCTGGCTCAGGGCTTGGCGCAGGTGCGGGTCGTCGTCGACCAGAATCACCTGGGCTTGGCTGTCGATCAGTGTCTCGGGGCTCATGCCGAGGGGTCCTCCGAATTGGGCAGGGTTGCGCCGGGTGCCGCCACGCGCAGTTGCAGGGTAAGCAGGGCACCGCCTTCAGGGTGGTTGGCCAGCAGCAGTTCGCCGCCCAGGGCGCGCATCAGGCTTTCGCAGATGGCCAGCCCCAGGCCAAGGCCCTGGGTGCGGGTCTTGGTGGTGAAGAACGGCTCTTTGGCATGCTCCAGTGCCTGGCGGCTGAAGCCCGGGCCGTTGTCGCGGATGTACAGGTAGACGTAGCCATCGCGCTGTTCGGCACTCAGCCAGAGGCGGCGCGGGTTGGCCTTTTCGGTCAGGGCATCGAGGGCGTTGGCCAGCAGGTTGCCCAGCACTTGGCGCAGGCGGGTTTCGCCGGCTTGCACCCACAACGTGGCCTCTGGCAGGTCGCGGATCAGCTCGACGGCCATCGCCCGGCGGCGCTTGGCCAGCAGCGCCAGGGCGTCGTCCAGTGCCGGCTGCAGGGCCACGCTTTCTGGGGCGTGGCGGTCGCGGCGGGCGAAGGCGCGCAGGTGGGCGATGATCGAGGCCATGCGCCCGGTCAGCTCACCGATCAGCTTGAGGTTGCCGCGGGCGTCTTCGGTGCGCTGGTGGTCGAGCAGGATCTCGGCATTTTCGGCGTAGCTGCGGATGGCCGCCAGCGGCTGGTTGAGCTCGTGGCTGATGCTCGCCGACATGGTGCCCAGCACCGACAGCTTGCCGGCCTGGACCAGTTCGTCCTGGGCCCGCACGGCCTCCTGCTGGGCGTTTTCACGTTCGAGCACGGCGCTCTTGAGGCGGGTGTTGAGGCCTTCAAGATCGGCGGTACGTTCGGCGACGCGTTTTTCCAGCTCTTGACGGCCACGGGCCTCGAAGTCGATGCGGTCGATATAGTGCCGACGCCGCTGCATCACCAGGCCGGCCAGCAGCACCAGCACCAGCAACGTGCCGGCGCCGATGGCCATCACCGTCTGCACCGAGCGGTCGACCAGGATGCGCGGGGCGAGGATGCTGACCTGCCAGCCGGTTTCCTTGATGTCGCGGGTCTGGGTGATCCACGCGTCCTGGTTCAGCACCAAGGGTTGCGGGGCCTGGGTCGGGTACGGCTGGATGGCGATGATCGCCTGGCGCTCGGCCTCGGTCAGCGCGCGGGTGGCGCGGAAACGCCAGTCCGGCCGAGAGGTGAGGATGACCACGCCGTTATGGTCGGTCAGCAACAGTTGCTCGGGGGTACGGCCCCAGAGGGTTTCGGTGTGGTCGAGGTCGACCTTGACCACCAGCACGCCCACGATCCGCTCGCGGTCGCGCACGGCGGCGGCGAAGAAGTAGCCACGCTTGGCCGAGGTGGTGCCCTGGCCAAAGAAGCGCCCCAGGTGGCCGGCCATGGCTTCGTTGAAGTAGGGGCGGAAGGCGAAGTTGCGACCGACGAAACTGTCGTGCTTGTCCCAGTTGGAGGCGGCCAGGGTATTGCCGCTGACGTCCATCAGGTACATGACCTCGGCACCGGTCTGCTGGACGATGTCCTTGAGCAGGCGGTTGGCGTTGGTCACCGCTTCCAGGCGGAACGGGTCGGCCAGCACGCCGCGCAGCGCCGGCAGGTCGCCGAGGATTTGCGGCAGGGTTTCGTAGCGGTGCAGGGTGCCCAGCAGGTTGGCGACGTACAGGTCGAGGGTCTGGCGATTCTGCGAGGCCAGCTCTTCCTGGTAATAGCGCTCGGCCAGATGATGCAGCGGCCACAGCAGTGGGATCAGGCACACGGCCAGCAGGGCCAGGCTGCGCCAACGGGGACGGCGTGGGGGCGTGGGTTTCGCGATCATCAGGTCAAGGCGCCAGAAAAGTCTGACGCAATTATGCGCTACTTGAGGCAGTCGATCAGCGCCTGCTGCCAGTGCGGCAGGCTGATGTGCCATTGCTGGGCCAAGCGTGAGCAGTCCAAGCGTGAATTGAGTGGCCTGCGGGCGGGTGTGGGGTATTCGCTGGACGGGATCGGCTGCAGTTCGGCACAGGGTAACCCTTGCGCCTGCAACTGCTCGGCGATCGCCTGGGCGAAACCGAACCATGAGGTCTCACCTTGCGCAGTGAGGTGGTAGGTGCCCCAGTCGCCAGCCTGCCCGGCTTGCCAGCGCTCGATCAGCGTGCGGGTGCTGGCAGCAAGGGTAGCGGCTGACGTCGGCGCGCCAATCTGGTCGTTTACCACGCGCAGTTGGGGCTTTTCCTGCAGCAGGCGCTGCATTGTCAGCAGGAAGTTGCGCCCATACAACGAATAGACCCAGCTGGTGCGCAGGATCAGGTGCTGGCCGGCTACCGCAGTAATCGCCTGCTCGCCGGCCAGTTTGCTGTGGCCATAAACCCCCAGGGGGTTGGGCGTGTCTTGTTCGGTATAGGGCGTGGCCTTACTGCCGTCGAAGACGTAGTCGGTGGAGTAGTGGATGAGCGGCGCACCCAGCCGTGCTGCTTCTTCGGCGAGCACGCGAGGGCCATGGGCATTGATTGCAAAGGCCAGCGCGGGCTCTTGTTCGGCCTGGTCCACCGCCGTGTAGGCAGCAGCGTTTATGATCAGGTCGGGGGCGAGCCGGCGCAGCGGTTCGCGCAGGGCCTCGGGCTGTGCCAGGTCGAGGTGCTCGCGGCCAAGCACGTGTAGCTCGCCAAGCCCGGCCAACTGCGCCTGCAGCGCTTGGGCAACCTGGCCATTACGGCCGCAGACGACGATTTTCATGGCAGCAGTTGCGCCTCGCTCAGCGGTACGCCGACCTTGTCTTTGTCCGACAACACCGGCGGCCCCGCAAGTTGCCAGTCGATGGCCAGCTCAGCGTCATCCCAGCGGATGCAACGGTCTGCACCAGGGTTGTAGTAGTCCGTGGTCTTGTAGAGAAACTCGGCCGATTCGCTGACCACCGAGAAGCCGTGGGCGAACCCCGGTGGAATCCACAATTGCCGATGATTATCGGCCGACAGGTGCACCGCGACCCATTTGCCGAACGTGGGCGAGCTCCTGCGCACGTCCACGGCAATGTCGCGAATCTCGCCCTGTACCACCCGCACCAGTTTGCCCTGGGTGTTTTCCACCTGATAGTGCAGGCCGCGCAACACGCCTTTGACGGAGCGCGAGTGGTTGTCCTGGACGAAGTCCACGGTGACGCCGGTGTGCTTCGCGAACTCGCGGGCATTGAAGGCTTCGAAGAAGAAGCCACGGCTGTCACCGTATACCGTTGGCTCAATGATCAGTACGTCAGGGATCTCGGTGGGGATGATGTTCATGCAGACTCGTTTGCCAGTTTGCCCAGGTACTGACCGTAACCGGTCTTCTTGAGTTTTTCAGCCTTGGCCAGCAGCTGGTCACGGGTGATCCAGCCCTTGTTGAAGGCGATTTCTTCCAGGCAGGCCACTTTCAGCCCCTGGCGGTTCTCGATGGTTTGCACATATTGCGAGGCATCCAGCAGGCTCTCGTGGGTGCCGGTGTCGAGCCAGGCGAAGCCACGGCCAAAGCGCTCCACGCGCAAGTCGCCGCGCTGGAGGTAGGCATTGGTGACATCGGTGATCTCAAGCTCGCCGCGCTCCGAGGGGCGAATGCCTTTGGCGATTTCGACCACGTCGTTGTCGTAGAAGTACAGGCCCGTCACGGCATAGCTGGACTTGGGCTTGAGTGGCTTCTCTTCGATGGACAGCGCGTTGCCCTGCTCGTCGAACTCGACCACACCGAAGCGCTCCGGGTCCTTGACCCAATAGCCGAACACGGTGGCGCCGCTGGGGTGGCTGACCGCGCGCTGCAACTGTTCGGTGAAGCTCTGGCCGTGGAAGATGTTGTCACCCAGGATGAGGCAGACCGAGTCGTCACCGATGAACTGCTCACCGATCAGGAACGCCTGGGCCAGGCCGTCGGGTGATGGTTGCTCGGCATAGCTGATGCGAATGCCGAACTGGCTGCCATCGCCGAACAACTGGCGATACTGAGGCAGGTCCTGGGGTGTGGAGATCAGCAGGATGTCGCGGATATCGGCGAGCATCAGCACCGAGATCGGGTAGTAGATCATCGGCTTGTCATAAATCGGCAGCAGTTGCTTGGATACCCCGAGGGTGATGGGGTGCAGGCGGGTGCCGGATCCTCCGGCCAGGACGATGCCCTTGGTCATGCAATGAGCTCCTTGATGTCGGTATTGCCCAGGCGTTCCCCCTGGTAGCTGCCATCCTGGACATGGCGGCACCACTGCAGGTTATCCAGGTACCACTGCACGGTCTTGCGCAGCCCGGTGGCGAAGGTTTCCTGCGGTACCCAGCCCAGCTCCCGTTCGATCTTGCTGGCATCGATGGCATAGCGCAGGTCATGGCCGGGGCGGTCCTGAACGTAGGTGATCAGGTCTGCATAACGGGCCACGCCTTCAGGGTGCTGTGGCGCCAGCTCGTCGAGCAGGGCACAGATGGCGTGGACCACGTCGAGGTTCTTCTGCTCGTTGTGGCCGCCGATATTGTACGTTTCGCCGACCTCGCCGCGGCTCACCACCTCGAGCAACGCCCGGGCGTGGTCTTCGACGAACAGCCAGTCGCGCACCTGCTGGCCATTGCCGTACACCGGCAGTGGCTTGCCGGCCAGGGCATTGAGGATCATCAGCGGGATCAGCTTTTCAGGGAAATGGTACGGGCCGTAGTTGTTCGAGCAGTTGGTGATCAGTACCGGCAGGCCATACGTGCGGTGCCAGGCGCGTACCAGGTGGTCCGAGGCGGCCTTGCTCGCCGAATAGGGGGAGCTGGGCGCATACGGCGTGGTCTCGTGGAACAGGTCGTTGGCGCCATGCAGGTCGCCATACACTTCGTCGGTGGAGATATGGTGAAAGCGGAACGCACGGCGCTGCTCGGCAGGCAGGCGGCTCCACCAGGCACGGGTGGCTTCGAGCAGGGCATAGGTGCCGACGATATTGGTCTGGATGAACGCCGCCGGGCCATCGATCGAACGGTCCACATGGGACTCGGCAGCCAGGTGCATGATTGCGTCGGGCTGGAAGCGCTCGAGCACGGCACTGACTGTCGCCGCATCGGCGATATCGGCCTGGACGAATTCGTAACGGGTATTGTTGGCGATGCTTTGCAGCGACTCGAGGTTGCCGGCGTAGGTCAGCTTGTCGAGGTTCAGCACTTCGTGTTCGGTATTGCCGATCAGGTGACGGACCAGCGCCGAGCCAATGAAGCCGGCGCCGCCTGTGACGAGTATGCGCATCTCAAGTCGCCTCTGGAAAACCAAGTTCTATGGCATGCAGCCTAGCTGGTCGGCTAGGGTGGTGGCAGACAAATATCATCGGTTTGAGCGTGATCATGATGGATATGCCGATGGATATCGATTTAATAAGCGATAAGGCTTTGCCGATCGACTGTTTTTGCTTTTAAAGCCGATATATATCGGTTATAAATTTGCCATCGTTGCTCCTACCCCCATCGACCAACGCCCCAGCGCACATCGGCTCAGGGCCTACGCAGAGGTTAACCATGAAAACCCTCAATTCTACCCCCCGTGCCGACGGCTTCCACATGCCCGCTGAATGGGCGCCGCAGACCCAGGTCTGGATGGTCTGGCCGGAGCGTTCGGACAACTGGCGCCTGGGTGGCAAGCCGGCACAGGCCGCCCATGTGACATTGGCCAAGGCTATCGCCCGCTTCGAGCCAGTGACCGTGGGTGTTTCTGCTGGCCAGTACGAGAACGCACGCCGTCAGCTCGACCTGCCGAACATCCGCGTCGTGGAAATCAGCAATGACGACGCCTGGGTGCGCGACACCGGCCCGACCTTCGTCATCAACGACCACGGCGAAGTGCGCGGCGTGGACTGGGGCTTCAACGCCTGGGGCGGCTTCGATGGCGGGCTTTACGCACCCTGGAACCGTGACGAGGAACTGGCCGCCAAGGTCCTGGAAATGGAGCGCTGCCAGCGCTACCAGACCGAAGGCTTCGTGCTGGAGGGTGGCTCGATCCACGTGGACGGCGAGGGCACGGTGATCACCACCGAAGAATGCCTGCTCAACCGTAACCGCAACCCGCACCTGGGCCGTGAGGAAATCGAAGCGGTCCTGCGTGAGCAGTTGGCAGTCGATACCGTGGTCTGGCTGCCGGACAGCCTGTACAACGACGAGACCGACGGCCACGTCGACAACTTCTGCTGTTACGTGCGCCCAGGCGAAGTGTTACTGGCTTGGACCGATGATTCCAACGACCCCAACTACGCCCGCTGCCACGCGGCGATGGACGTGTTGAAGAACACCCGCGACGCCAAAGGCCGTGAGTTCGTGGTGCACAAGATGCCGATCCCTGGCCCGCTGTACGCCACGGCTGAAGAGTGTGCTGGTGTCGACCAAGTGGCCGGTAGCCAGGAGCGCGACCCGTCGGTGCGCCTGGCCGGCTCGTACGTGAACTTCCTGATCGTCAACGGCGGCATCATCGCGCCGAGCTTCGATGACCCTGCCGATGCCCAGGCCAGAGCTATCCTGGCCGAACTCTTCCCTGATCATGAAGTGGTCATGATCCCAGGCCGTGAATTGTTGTTGGGGGGCGGCAATATCCACTGCCTGACCCAGCAGCAGCCGGCGCCAGTCAAGCGCTGAGACCACCCTGAATAAAGAGGCCCGTCATACGACGGGCCTTTTTTTCGGGCGACCTTTCCGAGCGACGTCCGGCCGCCTGAGTGGCATACGTTTTGTATTGTTTTTCAATTAGATAGCTCGAATGGGTCGGGCTCTCTGATCTGTAACAATGCCTACGTAAATTAGCCGCTCACGGGCAAAGGAGTACGTGTGGAAATGAACGCAGCAAGTGAGTCGGCTTTGTGCCCATCGGCCGTTAACCACCCATCGCTCAAGCTGTTGGCGCAGTGGTTGAAGCACCATGGAAACATCCAGGTCAGGACGACCGACCCACGACGTTTGCTTGCCGGGCGATACCCGCAAGGGCTGATCAGTGAAGCAGAGATGCAGGCGCTGATGGCGGTGTGGCACTGATCTCATCGGTTTTACCGGTGCTGGCCCCTTCGCAGCACAAGGCTGCTCCTACAGGTGGCGCGCGATCCCTGTAGGAGCAGCCTTGTGCTGCGAAGAGGCCGGTACAGCCAACAAACATCAGAAGCGGTAAGTGCTCGTCACCACCAGGCTCCGCGGGTCGCCCACCTGGATCTGCGCCGCACTGGTCGCCGAGCTGTAGTAGGTCTTGTCGGCAATGTTGTTCAACGCCGCCCGCACATCCCAGTCGTGGGTGCGGTAGCCGGCCAGCGCATCCCAGCGGCCGTAGCCTGGCAACACCGTGGTGTTCTGGTTGTCGGCATAACGCTCACCCACCAACGTCAAGCCGGTCTCGGCGTACCAGCCCAATTCTGGTTTCCAGGTCACGAACAGGCTGGCATTACGCTTGGCCACGTCGTTGATGCGGTTGCCTTCCTGGTTATTGTTGTCTTTGACGATGGTTGCATCCTGCAGGCCGATGCCCCCGCGCACGTACCAGTTGCCGACGATATTGCCGGTGGCGGTCAGCTCGATGCCTCGTGAGCGTTGCAAGCCACTGAGCAGGGTGATTTCCGGGTTCTCCGGGTCACGCGTGCGGCGGTTGTACAGCTCCAGTTCATACACGGCGAGGGTGGTGGTCAGGCGCTGGTCGAACCAGTCGCTCTTGACCCCGATCTCCTTCTGCCGGGTCAGCTCTGGCCCGGTGTCGTTGGTGTTGCCCGGCGCACCAGGGGTAATGCCGATCAGGCCACCGCCCACTGGCGAGAAGGTCTTGCTCCATGATGCGTAGAAGGAGTGGTCACGCCACGGCGTGTAGACCACACCCAGACGCGGGCTGGTGGTGTTGCTGTCCTGCGGCTCGGTCAGGCCGTCCTTGTTGGTGGTCTCTACCTCGAACTGGTCGAAACGAACGCCAGCGAGCACCTGCCATTGATCGTTCAGGCGGACCTGGTCTTGCAGGTAGAGGCCACGGCTTTGGACCACGGTGTGGTTGTCGCTTGACAGCAACATTGGGCCCGTGTGCTGCCGGCTGCGGTCGGGGTTGCCAACGTCCAGGCTGGGCACACTATTAGGCGCAGCGGTGTACAGGGTCGGGTCACGCCGTTGGCTGCCGAACTCCAGGCCCACCAACAGCTTGTGCTCCAACCCCACGGTAGTGAAGTCGCCCTCGGCTTCGAGGTTGTTGAACAGGTTGCGGGTGTTCAGGTCTTGCTGCCAGCGCTGGCGGGTGACGGTGTTGGTGCTGGCGTTGTAGCCCGTCGCGTAGGTGTTGTCGAACTCGCTGTCGAGCTTGAACAGGCCGAGGGTGTGGCGCAGTTGCCAGGTTTCGTTCAGCTGGTAGTTGAGCCGCGAGCGCAGCGACTGGGCGCGGTCATCGATGTAGTCGCGCTGGGTATCGCTGTAGGTGGTGCTGCGGCTGACGTCGGCCGGGCGGCCATTGACCCCAGGGATACCGCGGTCTGGTGTGCGGTTGTAGCGGCTGTATTCGTACTGCACCAGCCAGTTCAGGTCGGGCGAGAGCTGCCAGCTCATCGACGGGGCGAACAGCTGGCGGCTGCCATGGATGCCGTCGCGGAAGCTGTTATTGTCCTGGTTGCCCAGGTTCAGGCGCAGGCTGATGGTATCGCTGGGGTCGGCGCTGAGGTCGGCGTACAGGCTGCGCAAATCTTCGCTGCCGCCTTGCGCCTCGATGCTCGAACGGCGGCCGTGCTCCGGCGCCTTGCTGACGCGGTTGACGATGCCACCCTGGCTGCCGCGGCCATACAGCACCGCCGCTGGCCCTTTGAGTACCTCGACCCGCTCGATGTTGTTCAGGTCGCGAATGTACTGGCTGTCGTCGCGAATGCCGTCCAGGTAGAAATCGTTGCTGGCCTCGAAGCCGCGAATGCGCACGCTGTCGAAGCGGGTGTCGGCGCCGCTGCTGACGTTGGGGATGCCCTCAAGTGCCTTGCCCAGGGTGTTGTTGCCGTAGTCCAGCACGTTGGCGGTCTTGACCGTGTCGATGGCCTGGGGCACGTAGCGCACGGGGGTCGAGGTGCGCGTCGCGGTACTGACTTCCTTGACCCGCGGGTTGTCCTCCTCGCGCTCGCCTTCGGCAGTCACTGACATTTCCGGCAGGGTGGTGGTGGCAGCGGTGGCCAGGCTGGCGCTGAACAGCAGCGACAGGCCAAGCGTCAGCGGGGAGAGGCGGCAGGGTACAAGCATGGAGACATCCGGACCGTGGCAGGTGAGAAAGGGTGCGAATGGTAATGCTTGCTATTTACTGTTGCTTGGGTATTTGTAAAGGGTTGTCTTTACATATGTATCACTTTGTAACCGCCGCTGTTGTATGCTCCGCGCCCATGAAAGCTGCCGGGTTGGTCAAAGCGACATTTCTGACAGAAGAAAAAATGCCCACTGATAGCGCCAACAGGCATGGAAATGCACCAGCAGCCTGGGTGATTTTGGTTATATCAACCTGCATTTCACGATTTTTTGACATTTGTAATCGCACACCGCTAGGATTCGGCCAACGCCTGCTGGCCATGACATGGCCATGCTGCTGTAAAAGGCCACCGTGCGATTGCCGGCAAGCCTTTCAGTCTGGATCCGCATAGCGTCGAACCTACGAAGGGGCGTTGGTTCCTGGCGTCATATTGCGAAGCGTTTTTGATTAAGAAATAAGGAAAACAACATGTTGAAAACCAGGATCAGCCTGGTCGCACTGGCAATGATCGCCGCGACCCAGGCCCAGGCCAATGAGCAGGCCGACAGCAAGGGCTTCATCGAAGACAGCCACGCCAACGTTCTGCTGCGCAACGCCTACATCAACCGTGACAAGAAGCACGGTACCGATGACCAGATCGAATGGGGCCAAGGCGTCATCGCCAACTTCTCCTCCGGTTTCACCCAGGGCACCGTCGGTGTCGGCGTCGACGCATTCGGCCTGTACGCCCTGCGTCTGGACGGCGGCAAAGGCCACAACGGTGGCGGCGGCGTCGACTTCTTCAAACCGCACGACACCAAGAACGCCGACGGCAACGCCAGCTCGCCACATAACCTGGCCCGTGGCGGCGCAGCCGTGAAATTCCGCATCTCCAACACCGTGCTCAAGTACGGTGACCAGATGCCAGCACTGCCTGTGCTGCAGTACGACGACGCCCGTCTGCTGCCAGAAAGCTTCACCGGTACCCTGATCACTTCCAAAGAAATCCAGGGCCTGGAACTGAACGCCGGCCGCTTCACCCAAGAAGCGCGCAAAAGTGCCGAGCGTCGTGACGGTGGTGGCCTGAAGTCGATCAACGTCTTCGGTGGTAGCTACAAGTTCACCGACAACTTCACCGCTTCGCTGTACACCGCAGACAACGAAGACGTGATGCAGAAGCACTACCTGGGCATGAACTATGTCTTCCCGATCGCCAGCGACCAGTCCCTGACCCTGGACTTCAACGGCTACAAGTCGGACATCAACAACAAGTTCGTCAAAGCGGCCGAGCTCAATGGTGACTCCAACACCATCTGGAGCCTGGCGGCGACCTACGCCTACGGTGCGCACTCGTTCACCATCGCTCACCAGCGCAGCACCGGCAGCACCGGTTACAACTACGGCTTCTACCAGAACGCCGGCGGCGTGGGTGACGGTGGTTCGACCATCTACCTGGCCAACTCGTACTGGTCTGACTTCAACGCCGAAGACGAGCGCTCCTGGCAGCTGGGCTACGGCCTGGACTTCGGCGCCTACGGCGTACCGGGCCTGACCTACAAGCTGGCCTACGTAGTGGGTGACAACATCAACACCCGCAACGTCGCCAACCCGCAAGGTTTCGGTGAAGGTAAAGAGCGCGAGATCTTCAACCAGATCCGTTACGTGGTTCAAGACGGCCCGGCCAAAGACCTGTCGGTCAAGCTGCGCAGCTCGTTCGTACGCACCAACAATGCCGTACAGCAGAACGGCTACAACGACGACGGTAACGAAGTCCGCGTATTCGTCGAGTACCCGATCAGCATCTTCTGATCGCATGGCGTCGGGGCTGCTTTGCAGCCCTTTCGCAGCGCAAGGCTGCTCCTACAAATACATGGACATTGCGCTCGCTGCCCCTGTTGTAGGAGCAGCCTTGCGCTGCGAAGGGCCGCAAAGCGGCCCCAGCTCATCAAGCTGGGACGCTTTCCTCACGGCGCCTGCCAGTTGCCTTCGCTACCAGCACCTCCTCCCCAGTCTCCGGCGCAAAACTGTCGCTGCGAGCCATCCGCCACATCCGCGCATAAAACTCGCTTTCAATCGAGCCACTGAGCAATTCGCCAGGCTTGAGGAACGTATGCAGGTCTGAAAAAAAGCCGATCTCGCTGGCGCTGACACGCCGTGCCAAATGTTTGGGCTTGAGCTCCGACGGGTGCTCCAGGCCCGCCGCCGCAAGCATCTCAGCCAATGTATGCAGGGTATTGCGGTGGAAGCTCGCCACCCGCTGAGCCTTGTCCGGCACCACCAACGCACGCTGGCGGAGCGGGTCCTGGGTGGCGACCCCGGTCGGGCATTTGTTGGTGTGGCAGCTCTGCGACTGAATGCAGCCAATGGCGAACATGAAGCCGCGCGCCGAGTTCACCCAGTCGGCACCAATGGCCAGCACACTGGCGATGTCGAAGGCGCTGACGATTTTGCCCGCCGCGCCAATGCGGATGCTCGAGCGCAAATTCAGGCCGACCAAGGTGTTGTGCACGAACATCAAGCCTTCGCGCATGGGCACGCCCATGTTGTCACTGAACTCGCGTGGCGCCGCACCGGTGCCGCCTTCCTTGCCGTCGACGACGATAAAGTCGGGGGTGATTCCCGTCGCCAGCATGGCTTTGGCAATGCCCATGAATTCCCACGGGTGGCCCAGGCAGAACTTGAAACCCACCGGCTTACCGCCCGACAGTTCGCGCAGGCTGGCAAAGAACCGCAGCAGTTCGACCGGCGTGCGGAACGCGCTATGGGCGGCCGGCGAAATACAGTCCTCGCCCTCACGCACGCCACGGGTGGCGGCGATTTCCGGGCTGACTTTGTGCCCCGGGAGGATGCCGCCGTGGCCGGGTTTGGCGCCTTGGCTGAGCTTGATCTCGATCATCTTCACTTGCGGCGAGCGGGCTTGCTCGGCGAAGCGTTGTGGGTCGAAACGGCCTTCTTCGGTGCGGCAGCCAAAGTAACCGCTGCCGATCTCCCAGATCAGGTCGCCGCCATGTTCGCGGTGGTAGGGGCTGATGCTGCCCTCACCGGTGTCATGGGCAAAGCGCCCCAGCCGTGCACCCTGGTTGAGCGCCGCGATGGCGTTGGCGCTGAGGGCGCCGAAACTCATGGCCGAGATGTTGAAGATCGATGCCGAGTAAGGTTGCCGGCACTGCGGCCCGCCAATGGCGATGCGGAACGAGGCGGGGTCGGGCGTGGCCACCGGCAGCATCGAATGGCTGATGAATTCGAAGCCGGGTTTGTAGGCATCGTTGAGCGTGCCGAAGGCTTTTTCGGCGCTCTCGTTCTTCGCCCGTGCATACACCAGGGAACGCTGGGACCGTGAAAACGGCAGCTTGTCGTCGTCACCTTCGATCAGGTATTGGCGGATTTCCGGGCGGATGGTTTCGATCAGGTAGCGGATGTTGCCCAGGATCGGGTAGTTGCGTCGCACCGCGTGGTGGCTCTGGCGCAGGTCATTGAGGCCGACCAGGCTGAGCAGGGCGGTGATCAGTGTGAATGGCCAGAGCCAGGCATGTTGGGGCAGTAATGGGAGGCTGGCACAGGTGAACGACAGGCAGATGAAAAGGCAGGCGTAGCGGCTGGGCAGTGAGTGTTTCATGGGTCCATCGCAGGCAGGATGACCCGCGTAGGATAGGCAATGGCGGGCTGCGGAAAACCTGGGCAATCGGTAAAACACTGTTACCTGATCCCGAGCGCTCAGCTCTTTGTAGGAGCGGCCTTGCGTCGCGAAAGGGTCGCGTAGCGGCCCCAGGTTTTGTGTTACTAGCAAAATTGCCGGGGCCGCTACGCGACCCTTTCGCGACGCAAGGCCGCTCCTACAAAGGGGCGGTGGCAGGTTATCGAGGTAACAGCACGCTGGCCCGCAGCCCACCGCCGTCGCGGTTGCACAACAGCAACTCGCCGCCATGGCTGGCCGCGATCCGCTGGGCAATACTCAACCCCAAGCCATACCCGCCAGACGCCTGGTTACGCGACCCTTCACCCCGCACGAACGGGTCGGTAACAGTCGCCAGCAAGCCTGGCGCGATCCCCGGCCCTCGGTCATCGACATGGATATAAACCCCCGTGGTCGCGCGCTCCAGCGTGACCGAAACCTCCTTGCCATAACGCAAGGCATTGACCAGCAGGTTCTGCAGGCAGCGCTGCAGCAGCAGCGCATCAACCCGCAAGCTGCCGCCCTGGCCATGAACCGGCAGTGGCTCGCGGGCTGTGGACAAGTCGGCACACTGCCGCGTCACCAGCCGGTCCAGGTCCACCTGTTGCAGGTTCTGCTGCTCCCCGGCCCGCAGGTAATCGAGCACTTGGCCAATCATGTCGTCCATCTGCGTGATGTTCTGCCGCAGGCGCTGGCGATGCTCGTCGTCCGGCAAGCGCTCCAGGCGCAGGCGCATGCGGGTCAGTGGGGTGCGCAGGTCGTGGGATACGGCAGCCAGGAAGTAGGCCTTGTCGTTGACCATTGCAATCAACCGCTGCTGCATCGCGTTGAAGGCCTGGGCGGCCTGGCGCACTTCTTCCGGCCCGTCCAGCGCCAAGGGCGGCTGTTCCAGGTTGCTGCCCAGGCCGCGCGCGGCATCCGCCAGGCGCCGCAACGGGCGCAGGCACAAGCGCACCGCCACCAGGCACACCAGCAGCACAGCGACGATGCGCAGGGCATACACCCGCAGCAGGTAATCGCTGATCAACACCCAGGCGGACTCGCCGCTCCAGCCCTGCAGCTCCTGGCCATCGATGGTCAGCCAATGCCCATCGGCCAGCGGCACGGCAAACGCGATATGTGCCTGCGCCGTGCGCAAACCGAACAGGCTGCGCCAGACAATCGGCTGGCCCAGTTCATCGGTCAGGTGCACCTTCAGCAGGCGCACCTCCTGGGCGTGGCCAAGCTCGTACTTGAGGGCCTGTTGCAGCAGCAGCTCGATACGCTTGCGCCCTCTGCGTTCGTCGTGTTCCGCCGCGGGCAGGTTTTCGGCACAGCGCAACTGATAGTGGGCAGGTGCCTGCATCGGGCTGCCATGGCAATTGGCACTGGCAATCAGCGGCGCGCTGCGGGCGGCGATCAGCCGAACAGGGGCCTCAAGCACCTGGGCGAAACGCACATCGAACCAGATGCTGCTCGACATCAACTGGATCACCACGGTGCCGCTGACCATGATCAGCAGCAGTTGGCCAAACAGCGTGCGCGGCCACAGCCGGCGAAGCCAGCGCATGTCAGGCATCAGCCTCGCTGCGCGCAAGGCTCAGCAAGTAGCCTTCGTTGCGGATGGTGAGGATCTGCGCTGCGCCGCCCGGCGCGCGCCGCAATTGTTGGCGCAGGCGGCTGACGCACATGTCCACCGAGCGGTCGTCAGGCAGGTGGTCACGGCCGAACGCACTGCGGGTCAGCTGATCGCGGGACACCACGCGGTTGTTGGCCTCCAGCAGCTCGCGCAATACGCGGTGGTCGGAGCGGGGCAGGGTCAGCGTTTCGCCGTCAGGGCGGGTGAGCAGGCGTTTGACGTGGTCGAGCCGAAACCCAGCGAACTGCTGCGCTTCCACCGCAGGCTTTGCAACCGGCGTGTCGAGGCGCTGCGGGCGGCGCAACACCGCTTTTATCCGGGCAATCAGCTCGCGTGGCTCGAAGGGTTTGGCCAGGTAATCGTCCGCGCCCACTTCCAGGCCAATGATGCGGTCCAGCGTGCTGCCTTTGGCCGACAACATGATCACCGCCAGCCCGGGCGTCGATTGCAACTGGCGGCACAGGCTCAAGCCATCCTCGCCGGGCAGCATCAAGTCCAGCACCACCAGCTCGACTTTATGCAGCGCCAGTTGCTGGCGCATCTCGTCGCCGTCAGCGGCCGCTAGCACGGTATAGCCGGCATCGGTCAGGTAATCGCAGAGAAGTTCGCGGATCTCGTCGTCATCGTCGACAACCAGCAGGGTCGTGCTCATTTCAAAAAACACCTGTTCGATGAGGGCCGATGGCGCTCGTTACGTTGGATTACAAGCCCGTACAAGCCGGGCCTGGAGCCCCAAGGGCGGATCCCTAGAATCGTAACAAAAAATCATCTGCGAATACGAAGCCTTCCCAAATGAAACCTCGGAGCATCATGAACGACTTCTCTCCCATCAGCCGAGGCGGAAGTCGCCTCAACCCGCTGGCCTTCTTCATTGCCGTGGCCATCAGCGGTGGAGCGATGGCGGCTGACAGCCAGCCCCTGGAGCTGGATGCCACGCAGATCGAAGACAGCGCGCTGGTGCCTGCCGATGAAACGGGCCAGCTAGGGTACACGGTCGAGAGCAGCCGCAGTTCAACCGGCCTCAAGCTGACGCCGCGCCAAACACCGCAGTCGGTGACCACCATTACCCGCCAGCAGATGGACGACCGCGCCATCCACACCATCGAGCAGGCGCTGGAAACCACGCCAGGCGTGACCGCGAGCAAGGCCGAAGTGGGCGGCCGCACCGACTACCGCGCCCGCGGTTATTCCATCACCAACTGGAAGGTCGATGGCCTGCAGTTCCAGGGTGGCTCCGATTTCAGCGGCGGGGGTAATGCGCTGAACATGGACCTGTACGAGCGCATCGATATCGTTCGTGGCGCCAACGGCCTGCTCGGCGGCACCGGCGACCCGTCGGCCACCGTCAACCTGATCCGCAAGGCCCCGACCAAAACCTTCGGCGGCAGCGCCTACGCCACCTACGGCAGCTGGGACAAACGCCGCCTGGGCGCCGACCTGAACCTGCCGCTGTCCGAAGACGGCCGCCTGCGTTCGCGCTTCGTGATGACCCAGCAGGACGCCAACTCGTTCCGCGACAACCAGTCCGAACGCTCCCGCGCCGCGCTGGCCAACTTCGAATTCGACCTCGACGACGCCACCACCCTGGGCGCCGGCTACCAGTACGAATACAACAAAGTAGTCGGCGGCGGCTGGGGCGCGAACATCCCGATCTGGTACGGCGACGGCAGCAAGACCGACCTGCCGCGCAGCACCAACGTAGTGCCGAGCTGGAGCTTTGGCGAGTACACCACCCGCACCGCCTTCGGCTCCCTCGAACACCGCTTCGACAACGACTGGTCGCTGAACCTCAAGGCCGCGCAAAGCACCGCGGAAGCCCTCAACCACCGCGGCCTGGCCAAGGTCAACTCGGCCGGGCGCGGCAGCTTTGGCGGCTACTGGGACCAGGACGGCAGCGGCGCCGTGCTCAACGGCCTGCACAGCTCCAGCGACACCACCCAGCAGTCTGCGCAAATCGACCTGTCCGGCCCGTTCCAGCTGTTTGGCCGCACCCACCAAGCGATGGTCGGCTACAACGACAGCCGCACCGTCGCCTGGTCGCCGGAATACACCTGCAACATGGTCAGCGACAGCCAAGTCAGCGCCGCAGCGCTGGGTTGCCAGTTCCGCGCCAACAACGGCTTCCCGCTGACCGACTGGCGCAATGGCGTGGATGACGATTACGACATGCTCGCCTCGCGCACCGGCCGCCACAGCAAAACCACCACCCGCCTGCAAGGCATGTACGCAGCGACCCGCCTGAGCATCACCGACCCACTGTCGGTGATCGTCGGCGTGCGTACCAGCAACTACTCGGCCATTACCCGCAGCAACGCCGGCGTGCGCACCAGCCAGGAAGAAAACGGCATCGTCACCCCCTACCTGGGGGCTATTTACGACCTCAACGACACCTACTCGCTGTACGCCAGCTACACCGACATCTTCACCCCACAAACCGCCGAGACCAGCAGCGGCAGCAAAGTCGAACCCATTCGCGGCCAAAGCTACGAAACCGGCATCAAAGGCGAGTGGTTCGATGGCCGCCTGAATGCCTCGGCCGCGTACTTCCGCACCAAGCAGGAAAACAAAGCTGTGCTGGACGGCGACCTGACCACCCCCACCGGCAACGACGCCTACAAGGCCGGTTCCGGCCAGGAAACCGACGGCATCGACCTGGAAATCGCCGGCGCACTGACCCCCAGCTGGAACGTCTACGCCGGCTACACCTACCTGCACTTCCGCCGCATCGACAGCGACGGCCGCAGCGACCCATCACACCTGTTCAAGGCCTCCACCACCTATCGCCTGTCCGGCCCACTGGACCGCCTGACGCTTGGCGCAGGGGTTACCGCGCAGAGCAACATCCGCGCGGTATCCAGCCCCGCAGGCCAGCCCACCAATGGCGTAAGTGCAGGCTCGACCGACGTCAACTGGTCGGGGTATGCGATTTGGAATGCCATGGCCAAGTACCAGCTGACGGATGAGACCAGCGTCAGCCTCAATGCCAATAACCTGTTCGACAAGCATTACTACACCCGCTACGGCTTCTATGCCGGGGCAATCTATGGCGACCCCCGCAATCTGTCGCTGACGCTCAGCACGTCATTCTGACGCCCCCCTGTAGGAGCAGCCTTGTGCTGCGAATGGGCCGCAAAGCGGCCCCCTTTCCACCCACAATCAACTGCATTGCACCCCCGACACCTCATCAATCGGCTTATCCAACCGGTCCTCAAACCTGTCCCAGTCCTCGCCGAACAACTCCACTGGATGCATGGTCCGGTCTGACCCATTGCCACAGGCTAGTGCCTTGGCTGGGCAGTAGAGGTCGCAGCCCCAGCAGATGCGTTCGGGGTGGCTGGGGTGGGTGGGGAATTTTTTGGGCATGGTGTTCAGTCCTCGCAGGTGGGGGCTGATTTCACGCTATGTGGTTTGGTGGTTTGGGCTTTGATTGAGATCAAGGTGGGGTGGGGCTTGCGGTGCGGTTTTCAAATTACCGTTTTAGTGATGGCGTAAAAAAGGCTCACTTTTGGTGAGCCTTTTTTGATACTGCTGGGCATCAGGAGTCTATTTTGTATGTAATTACTTGATAGATATAGGGTTTGCTTGGTGGGTAATTAAGTTCTATCTCAATATCTACCCTTTCACTGCCTGGAAAAGAGCTATGCAAAATTTTCTAGTCGTAAACCTATCACCATGTCGATGCACTCAGACAGGCTTTTGAATTTTTCAACATAGTCTATTAGATCAGCTCCAGAAGGAGGTGTGTGATGACGACCTGTATGAGCACACACATTACGCATCTCTATGAAAGACGTGAGAAATAGATCTAATCGTCCATGAGATTTATTTAGGTCGCCAATCGAATTCCAAGCTTTTTCGATTTCAAGACCAGACAATAGTGTTGTAACAGTCTCTGTGCCAGGATTCGATTTTGTATTGGCAAATGACTCCCAAGCGAGATAGTATTTCGGTTGGTCTAAAGATCCAAGTCGTCTGGCTAGGTCTTCTGATATATTCGTCGATTTGAGTTTTTTGTCCTTTTTACTAGCATTTACTAAGGCGTCCGCACCGCCAGAGTAATGTTTCAGTCGCATGCTAACCGGGATCTGGTTTATAGGTTTGTTTAAGTTGTTGATGGCCTCGATGTAATCTTTCACTATGTTCTTTAGGTAATTCTCAAAATACCCGCTAAGTAGTACTATAACTGAGCAGCTTATTGCATTTGTGCAAGCGAGTTGGTTAGGTTTGAGCGCCGCTGGAGTTGATAATGATAGCGCTACTTCTTCAATCGTTTCAAGAGAGCACACAAAGTCATTCGTAGCTATGAAGTTGTTTGCCATAACTCAAGATTTCTTTTTGAGGTGCGAGCTAAACATGTCCCTCGCTTTGTTTATCCTGGTTTTGATGGCGCCTTTTCCATTGGTGCCGCTTGATACAGACTTGAGAAAATCTGGATCGCCACAAAGCGTCGCGAAATCAGCCTTTATTTGCGCTGCAATTTCTGCTGTTATTAGCGCTGGATCGTACTCTGCCAAACCGATCATAATTGCTTCGGCAATTGGGAGTGACGGCGGCCCTTTCATCATCTTTGAAGGGTTTCTAAAAGAATTCGTACCAAACACAGCAAGGCTGTTTACTACTGCGCGCTCAAAGCGTTCTGCATCCATTCTTTCTAGATTTGGATCTCCAATATATAGCTTGTTGCGTTCTTCCATAAACTCTCCGAGAAAGTCTTTGAAAGTGGTATCAATTTTTTCTGGGTCAGAGAGAGCGAAGAAGCGCAAAACAATGGAGAGGTCGATCATTTTTTGGTAGATTGGATTGGACTGTGCCTCAATCGGGTCTACAGGTATTTCCCATGCTTTACAAAAATCAGGGTGGCGTGACAGTTTATGCAAAGCATCCGTAAAAGGTCCGCGGAAGACGGCATTGCGAACTTCCATTTCATTAGCTTTGACGCCACCTGTGTTGAGACGGTCGAAAACATCATATTTAATTGCTGGGGAAGATTCTTTAAGTAGAGCAATTGCTGAAAGGAAACGCCGAGTTAGGTGCTTATCCAGACCTCTTTTGACAAGGTCATTGAACCTAAGCCCATTCAAATCGTCCCAGACTACAAGTCCCTTCAAGGCTAAAGTATTATTTAGGAAGTTCTGGATTGCGGTGAGGCGTTGTCTGCCATCTAAGACAACATAAAATCCGTAATCATCCTCGCCTAAAAAAACTGGTGGGACAGGGACGTTCATCAAAAGAGATTCTATTAGGCGTGATTGTCTTTCTTCATCCCAGCGATCACGGCGTTGAAACTCTGGATTGATTTTAATATTATCATCAAGCATCGCAGGAAGTGTGGAGATCGGGATGTCAAGCTTCTGTGTAACAATTTGACGCATTTGCGCCTTGTACTTTTTTTCGAAGCCAGAAAGTCCTTCTCCCTCTGGTTCCATTTCGATACCATCGACGTCCGCAGTATTTGAATCGTTCATCTACTTACTCCCTGTCACGATATTCGACGGATGATCTGTTTAAAAAATGGAGTGTGTCTAGCTTTTTTGAAAACATAAAACGCTTTCAGTGGTGTTTCTGGTGTTGAGGTATTTCTTGGACTTAAGGTTTACATCAACCATTGATCTTGAGGCCTTAAAATCATCTCTTCGCACAATGGCTAATCCGAAATGGCTTGCCATTTCGGTAACTATCGTGGGTACATCGTTATGGATTTCTTTATAATGGGAGTCTTGCACCACTAAAAAACAGGGGCTTCCAGGTCTCAATATTCTGGAAATTTCTCCAACTGATCGAGATAATGAAGAGAAATATTGCAAATGATTTTTGAAGTAGTAGCCTTTTGAGGCCTGCGACTGATGATTATACAATCTTTCTAAGAATAGAGCGCAAGTAGAACCCCACTTGCTCTCAAGGGCTGGTGCAATACGTTGCACTGTAGATGTTCCAGTAAGCCCTCTGCGGAGTGTGTCGAATTCGGATTGCTCGCATCGGATAACCGCAAGCTCTATTGCGGTAGATACCGCATAATCTATTCGAGTGCAGTACGGCGGGGACGATATAATAGCATCGACTGATTCGGTATTGAGCGCAATGTTTTCCGCGTTTCCAATCTTTAAGCTTACAGCTGAGTCAGTCTCGCGATATTTAAATTCGTGAGCTTCATCGAGCAAACTCAAGCTTCTGATCTCGTCAAAAAAAACGGTATAAATAGTACATTGAGATGGCCGCTTGCGATTTAACTTTGTTTTAGGTTGTTTTACCCAGGTTGGATTGGAAGGTATAAAGTCTAGAAGCAGCTTTCGCGTGGTTCGAAATAGTGCTACGTAAAAAAAAGCGGCTATTGACGAAACTTGATCCATGGCCTTATTGTTGTTTAGATGGATATATGTTTCATTTGATATTAATAGCTTATTTATTCTCGTTTCTAAGCTGCGGATAACAATAGCACTGCCAGTACTAAACCATTTTAGTAAAGGCTCGTCATCGTTGATCGTGAGAGCCCCTATGCTTAGTCGCGACTGATCAATTAATGATTTAGCAATTGAAGTCAGGCTAGGGCGCTCTAATGGCGATAGTAGGCGTGCCTTGGCGACTAGAACCATCACAGGGTTTAAGTCAAAGCCAATGCAGTCGAAACCCTGCGAATACGCAGAAGCTGTAGTTGTTCCACTACCATTCCATGGGTCAAATACCAAAGCGTTTCGAGTCGGCTTCAATGTAGACAATATATTGCTAGAGAACGCGCTGGAGTAACCGGCGTAGTAAGGAAATACTCTAGACTCATGCGATGCCTTAGGGGCTTTGTAAAGCTTCGGATTAGAAATCGCTATATTATCGAAAGAGGTAGAATGAGACTTCATTGGGTACGACTCTTCATGTCATGTGCAAAGAAAGGTATAGACCAGAGTTCGTAGCAGTAATGAGCCGTTGTCTGGGGCGCCGCAGGGCTCAATTTTACGCCACGCAGTACCAGATTTCCACGTTGGGCGAGCACTGATCTGAAAACGCTTTTTTCAGCAGAAGGATCGACGCTCTCGGCCTGTCTAGTCTTTAGGCTATCAGAGAAGCCGCAGGGCCTGGAGGGATGTGATGGGTGCCATGAGATTTTCAAAGAACGACGTAAGGTTTTTCACTCTAGGTCAAGACGTCAAATTTCTGCCATCGCCAGAAATCATTGATATGATCCGTTCGTAGGGCTTCTCATCAGCACAAACGCCTGTGTCTTGCAGAGCTCAATTGTCAAATGCCTTTTCCCTCTCGATCAACGCGGTGATCAAAACTCTCCCGAATCCCATTTTGGATCGTCCCCACGTCATCCCGCCAAGAATCCTGAGTGTTATCAGGGATCAAGGCCCCTGCGACCTGGGGGGAATGTCCTCTACGCGGGACTGGCGGCTCCTTACAACCGGGAGCAAGGGCATCTCATGATCTGGCCTCCTGAGCACCGTTACCGGTGGGCGGGTGGGGGCTGCATTGGCTGACGAAACCAGTGCCGCGAGATCCTGAGCCAAGTGCAAGCAGCAATGCGATGACAGGGGCATGCCTGACTGTCAGTCAGGTGCAGTCCATTTCCTTGGTCTGCGGCACCATCTACATGGCTGTTGCTGGTGACACCGGCGTTTGTCCCGTCGATTATCACGAGGGGATTGCGGCAAGGCCATATGAGATCAGGGCTGCAGCAGTGTTTGAAGTGCCCGTCTCTTTCCAGGAGAAAGAGGTGGATACGGTTGGCGCAATTCACGTCAACCGGTCTGGGTAGCTGCTCTGGAATGCCAGCAATCTGTTTGATAGGCATTACTACGCTGGGTACGGGTTCTATGCGGGGGCGACCTTTGGGGCGCTGGGGAAATCTCTGGTTGGCGGTGAGAACGGTGTTTTGGCGGAGGCACTTGGGGCTGCTGTGCAGCCCATCGCAGGCAAGCCAGCTCCTACACGGGGCGTGCAGTTTTCAAGGGGATGGGTGGCCTTTGGATATGGGGGTAGCTCAGCTTACTGAAGCTGGTGCGTATCCAGATCGCTGCAAGGTGGCAATCCCGTGGCGGGCCAATCGGGCTGCCCTGAGGGGCTATGGGGCGTCGCAGCGGACACACAAACAAAAAAGGCCCACCTTTCGGTGAGCCTTTTTTGATACTGCGTATGGTGCCGGCACCAGGAATCGAACCCGGGACCTACTGATTACAAGTCAGTTGCTCTACCATCTGAGCTATACCGGCAATGGGGCGTCATTATAACGATCGTTTGGCGCCTGTAAACCACTTCCTTGCGATTGTTTGCAAATGAGCTAAGTCACCGGCTTAAAAGGAGATTTTTCCTACCAGCCGCGGTGGATCGTGTTGACGTTTGGCTCGGTTTTGCCGGGGTTGAAAAACAGCTTGTCGTTGTCGCAGCCGCGCTTGCGGCAAGGGGGCTCGGCGCGCAAGGGGAGGCCTCGGTCGCCGCCCAGCTGCATGGCGGGGGTGTCCCAGCCCAGATTGCTGGAAGGCTGGCTTGGGGTGCCGCCGGCACACGCGGTCAGGGCCATGGCGAGGGTCAACAGGGCAAGGGGCTTGGCTTGGGTCACGATGAGGGTCCGTTGTTCCATTGTCGGCTCTGGCGCAACGCCAGAAGGTCGCAGGGCTGGCGGTCAGCGTGCGACGTGTCTTTTTAATGATTTGGGGGGCGGATGATACACCTTGGAAGGGAAGGCGGTGCGTGACCTGTAAGGCATTTCTGAACCTGAAACCAAATGCTTCGGGGTTGGCCTGCTTCGGACCTATCCTACGCGCGCTGCCGAAGTATCGCTGTTGTCGGGGAAGTGCCTCACGGATACCGTTTTCGGGTCGTTTCGGCGACCGGGTGTGAGAACCCGATTGAGAAATTGGCGGCACTGTAATGGTGGCCGTGCGCGGGCAGACTTCGGTCTGGCCGAGTCTTTTCGCGTTTTTTCTCCTCGGTTTCTCACCCCGCGTACGGCTGCCACCTTCAATCCGTGAGAAAGATCGGGTGGCAGTTCCTTTTTGAGAAAAAATGGAAGTCCGCCATGATCAAAATCGTCCCCGATCCACCCCAGCCCCACATTGAGATCACCACCGCAGGCCTGGAAACCTTCCTCGAAGTCGGCAACCCACCGGTTAACCTGCTGCGCGTACAACCCGGCATCCCCATCGACGACGCCTACGAGCAGGTGTCGATCCTGCTCGGCTATATCAAGCACCTGCTCAGGGAGGGCGATATGGAAGACGACCACAAGCTGTTGGGCGCAGCCGATTACCTGGCGGCGCTGGCCAAGGCGTTGATGAACGATATCGAGCTGGCCAAGAACAAAAACCGTTGACGCATCGGGCCGCTTTGTGGCCTCTGCAGAAAGCACAACAAAAGTTTATGCACAAGTAGCATTGCCAACTTGCGCGAAAGGCATGCCGAACCCATACGCCGCTGGTCTTTGCGCAAATGCCTGTTTTTGCGGGCCTTGAACTGCCTGCAGGAATAAGCCAAACGCTTGAAATAGCGCTTGGATCCAACCATTCATCAAAAGCTTGTGCACAGACTTATCCACAGGTTGTGCTGCGGCTAACGGTCGCGTTCCGCGAGGATGAGGAGGTTGCGCGGCGTGAGTGGATAGTCGCAGAACAAGCCCAGGCGCACGGCATAGCCTTGTTCTTCCATGAACAGGGCGCGGTCGAGTACCAGCCACAGTTCCAGCGGGCGGCGGAACAGGTTGCGCATCCGTTCGAGGTTGCGCACTTCGGCCAGGCGCTGCCAGCCGGCCGCCTCAAGGGCAGACCAGTCTGGCGTGCCGCTAAGCGGGAGTTGCTTGAGTGCGGCCAGGTCGCGGCAATACGCCTCGAAGGGCTTTTCCAGCCAGGCCACCGGCAGCGACGGGGTGGGCAGGTAATCATCACACTGGCGCTGTTGGCGTTGCAGCAGGTCGAAGCCCAGGCGACGGGCCATCGAGGTGTCGCGCTGGCGGCGCACGCGGGCGCCGGCGGTGACGGTTTCACTCAGTGGCAGGCCGAGGTCGTCCAGCGAAAGCTGTAGGCTGGAGGCGTGGGCGGCTGTGGATAACGGCTGGTAGTGCTGTGCTTCGATGCGGTTGTAGCAGCAAGGGGCCACCGCGACTTGGCGGCAGCCTTGCTGGCTGGCAAGGCGCAGCAGGCGTACGTGCAGGTCGCCGCAGGCGTGCAGGGCGACCACGGTTTTGTCGCTGTCGAGGTGGCGGGCACTGTCGGCGGCCATTACGTCTTGATGCACATGGCGCGCGGGTAGGTGGTGGTGGTCACTCAGGGCTTGGCCGGCGGCGACGAGCTCGGCGTCGTATTCCAGGCAGCTCAGTTGCTGGCCGGGTTGCAGCAGGCGGCGGCCAAGGTGGCCTTTGCCGGAGCACCAGTCCAGCCAGTGCTGGGGGTGCTCGTTGAAGGCCAGGCGGCGGGTGAAGGCTTCGATCTGCTGCCACTTGCGGCCTGGTACGCCGACGTCGAGGCGGTGGGCAGCGGGCGGCAGGCCGGCGTCGGGGAGTGTATCCAGGGCGCTGAGGTGGTGGGCTTGCTGGGCCAGTTGCGGGAAGGGCGCGGGCAGGGTGGTTGGGTCGGGCTCGGCGTCGGCATCGGCCAGGGGGGATTGGCGCAGGTGGGCGGCGAGCGCTGGGTGTTGGGCTTCCCATTCCAGGCGCAGGGCGGTGAATGGCCTGGGTTTCCACAGGTGCTGGTGCTCGGTCAGGAACTGGTCTAGGGCCTGGAAGCGGGCGCTTAGCGGGTGGCTGTGGAGGATGGGGGGTGGGGTCATGGTTGTGGTCGGCAGGGTTGGGGCTGCTTTGCAGCCCTTCGCGGGCAAGCCCGCTCCTACAGGGGGGCGCAAGGTTTGCGCCCGGTGGCATTCCTGTGGGAGCGGGCTTGCCCGCGAAGAGGCCAGTAAGGTTTAGCGCCCTTGGCAGGCGTCTACCCGCAACCAGCGCTCCAGCAGTTTGAAGCCTTGCACCAGCACAAACGAGATCAACAGGTAGAACAACCCGGCAGCAAAGAAGATCTCCACCGGCAGGTAGGTGCGGGCGATGATGGTACGCGCCATGCCGGTCAGTTCCAGCAGGGTGACGGTACTGGCCAAGGCGCTGGCCTTGAGCATCAGGATCACTTCGTTGCTGTAGGCCGGCAGGCCGATCCGGGCGGCGCGCGGCAGCATGATGTAGAACAGCGTCTTGCCCCGCGACATGCCCAACGCCCGTGCTGCTTCGATCTCACCTTTGGGGATCGATTGCAACGCGCCGCGCAGGATCTCGGCGATGTAGGCGGCGGTGTGCAGGGTCATGGTCAGCACGGTGCACCAGAACGGATCGCGCAGGTAAGGCCACAACGAACTGTTGCGCACGGCGTCGAACTGGGCCAGGCCGTAATAGACCAGGAACAGCTGCACCAGCAGCGGGGTACCGCGGAAGAAGAAGATGTAGCTGAACGGCAGGGCGCGCACGTACCAGTGGCGGGACGAGCGGGCGATGCCCAGCGGGATGGCCAGGATCAGCCCGGCAACCACGGCGATGGTCACCAGCTCCAGGGTCAGGGTCGCGCCCTGCGCCAGGCGTGGCAGCCATTTGATGATGACTTCCCAATTCATGATTCAGCCCTCGCAAAGCCGCGAGCGGCGCGTTTTTCCATGAAGTGCATGCCGGTCATGGCGATGACGGTCAAGCCCAGGTAGATGCAGGCCGCGACCATGTAGAAGGTGAACGGCTCTTTGGTCATGGTCACGCCGATCTGCGCGTGGCGCATGATTTCTTCCAGGCCGATGACCGACACCAGCGCGGTGTCTTTCATCAGGATCATGAACAGGTTGCCCAGGCCAGGCAGGGCGATGCGCCACATCTGCGGCAGGATGATCCGCGACAGAATGCGCGCCTTGGACAGGCCCAGTGCCAGGCCGGCTTCGCGGTGGCCCTTGGGGATTGCCAGGATGGCGCCACGGAACACTTCGGTGGCGTAGGCGCCGAAGCACAGGCCGAGGGCGATGACGCCGGCGGCGAAGGCACTGAGCTCAAGGCCGGGCATGTTGAGCGCCTCGCCGAGGCTGTTCATCATGCCAACGGTGCCGAAATAAATAAGCAGGACCCAAAGCAGTTCGGGCACACCGCGAACCAAGGTCGAGTAGAAGCCGCCAAGCCATTGCAGTGGCTTGACCGGGGACGTTTTGGCGAGGGCACCGAGCAGGCCCAGGATCAGCCCCAGCAGCAAGGCGCAGAGCGCCAGTTTTACGGTCATCAAGGTGCCAGCCGCAAGGGCCGGACCGAATCCGTGCAGGTCGATAGTCATGGGTAGGGTCGTTCTAGGGACCAGCACGCCCAAGGGCGTGCCGGTCGGGGCGAATCAATAGATGCTGAACGGGAAATACTTGTCGTTGATCTTTTTGTAGGTGCCGTCGGCGACAATTTCCTTGAGTGCGGCATTGAGCTTGTTGCGCAGCTCATTGTCGCCTTTGCGTACGGCAATGCCGACCTTGTCGCTGTCGTTCACCGGTTCGCCTTTGAACTCGAAGTTTTTGCCGGCAGCGGACTTCAGCCAGTCGTAGTTGGCGTACTTGTCAGCGAGGATGGCGTCGAGGCGGCCGGAGGTCAGGTCCAGGTAGGCGTTTTCCTGGCCATCGTACAGGTTGACCTTGAACTCGCCGTCCATGCCGCCGTTGTCGTCCAGCCAGGTCGCTGCCTGGGTGGCGCGCTGGGTACCGATGGTCTTGCCTTTGAGCGAGGCACGGTCGGTTTTGAAATCGACGTTTTTCGGGGCGATGAACTGCTGCTTGTTCGAGTAGTACGGGTCAGTGAAGTCGACGGCCTGCTTGCGCTCATCGGTGATCGACAGTGACGAGATCAGGAAGTCGAACTTCTTGGCGTTCAACGCCGGGATGATGCCGTCCCAGTCAGAGGTGACCACTTCGCATTCGACTTTCATCTTGGCGCACAGTGCGTCGCCGATGTCTTTGTCAAAGCCGACCACTTGGCCGCTTGCATCCTTGTTGTTGAACGGCGGGTAGGCCGCCTCGATGCCCATTTTGAGTTTTTCGGCTGCCATGGCATTTGCCGAGAACACCAAGGTGGCGGCAGCGGCCAGGAGGAATTTCTTATAGGTCTGCATTCGTGTTGCTCCGTTAGCGGTGGCTGGACATGAATTGCTTGCAACGCGCCGAGGTCGGGTTCTCGAAGACCTGCTGCGGCGATCCTTGCTCTTCAACCAGGCCCTGGTGCAGGAAGACGACTTCACTGGACACATGGCGGGCAAAGTTCATCTCGTGCGTGACCAGCAGCATGGTACGGCCTTCTTCGGCCAATGCGCGGATAACGTTTAGCACTTCCTGGACCATTTCCGGATCGAGCGCCGAAGTTGGCTCGTCGAACAGGATGACCTTGGGCTTCATGGCCAGGGTACGGGCAATGGCGGCACGTTGTTGCTGGCCACCGGAAAGTTGCGCGGGGTAGCTGTGGCGCTTGTCGAAAATGCCGACCTTGTTCAGCAAGGCTTCTGCGGCTTCGATGGCTTCGGCCTTGCTTTGGCCGAGCACGCGGCGCGGTGCCTCGATGATGTTGTCGAGGATCGACATGTGCGGCCACAGGTTGAAGTTCTGGAAGACAAAGCCGATCTCGCTGCGCAGGCGGTTGATCTGGCGGTTGTCGGCAGCGATCAGGTCGCCGTTTTTGGCGGCCTTGAGCTTGAGTGATTCACCGGCCACCAGGATTTCGCCCTGGTGCGGGTTTTCGAGCAGGTTGATGCAGCGCAGCAAGGTGGACTTGCCGGAACCGGACGACCCCAGGATGGAGATCACGTCACCGTCGCGTGCGGTCAGCGAAATGCCCTTGAGAATTTCCTGCTCGCCGTAGCGTTTGTGCAGATTGCGGATTTCCAGCGCGGGCGTGGCCTGAGCCATGTGCGGTCCTCATGTGTTCGGGTGCGTTCCCAGCTGTTGGCGGCCTTCCTGGCGTGCGCCAAGCTAGCATAGCGGCATTATGGCGGCCAACAGGGTCGCTAGGGGCTCGGGTCGCTGTCGGGGCAGATTGTCGCATCGCTGCAGTGCAACGTCGCGAGGATGACCGCGAAGGTCTAGCCCAACACCAGAGCCTTGATGAAAAAAGGCGCGATGGTGCCAGCTTTGGCCCGCGCTTGGAAGCGGTTTTGGACCATTCGCGGGTAATCCTCCTTTAGGCCATTGCTGACGCTTGCCAGGCAGGGTTGTACCTGCCGGTTGTACTTTTCTGCATTGCAGCGGTGCATAGGTGTTACCTGGGAGCACCTTTGGTGCATTTGTAAGTGGGTATTTCAGTAATCCGGACCTTGCACGGCGATTTGGCGGCCTTTCGGTCAAGGCATGGCCGAAAGCCCTGCAAGCCGCGCCCTTTACGGTTGCCAGATTTTTCTGACGAATGCATTCAGCAGATGGCTCACTTATTGCCGGTAGGAAACCGCCGATTGCAGCGACGCCTAACTAACCCCAGGCGCGCTTCGTTCCCGTAGTCGGAGTGGTCCACTCCTTACAAAGGTAGTTTTATGAGCGGTAACAATTCCAATGACCTCGCTCAGGGGCTCAAATCGCGGCATGTCACCATGCTGTCCATCGCTGGCGTGATTGGCGCCGGTCTGTTCGTTGGCTCCGGCCACGCCATCGCCGCCGCTGGCCCGGCCGTACTGCTGGCCTACGGCGCCGCCGGTACCTTGGTCGTACTGGTCATGCGCATGCTTGGCGAGATGGCCATTGCTTCACCGGACACCGGTTCTTTCTCTACCTATGCCGACCGCGCCATCGGGCGCTGGGCCGGCTTCACCATTGGCTGGCTGTACTGGTGGTTCTGGGTGCTGGTGATTCCGCTGGAGGCCAACGCGGCCGCGGCCATTCTGCATACCTGGTTCCCTGCTGTTGATCTGTGGGCCTTCTCCTTGATCATCACGCTGGTGCTGACCCTGACCAACCTGTGCAGTGTGAAGAACTACGGCGAGTTCGAGTTCTGGTTCGCCTTGCTCAAGGTCCTGGCGATCATTGGCTTCATCGTCGTGGGTTGCGTGGCCATGTTCGGCCTGGCGCCTGGCAGCCAGGTAAGTGGTGTCAGCCACCTGTTCGACACCCAAGGCTTCATGCCCAATGGCCTGGGCGCAGTGCTGGCCGCCATGCTGACCACCATGTTCTCGTTCATGGGTACCGAAATCGTCACCATCGCCGCTGCCGAGTCCAAAGACCCAGGCAAGCAGATCAGCCGCGCGACCAATTCGGTGATCTGGCGTATCTGCTTGTTCTACCTGGTGTCGATCTTCCTGGTCGTGGCGCTGGTGCCGTGGAACGATCCGGCCCTGGCTGAACTGGGCTCTTACCAGACTGTGCTGAGCCGCATCGGTGTGCCGAATGCCAAGCTGATCGTCGACATCGTCGTGCTTGTCGCCGTCACCAGCTGCCTGAACTCGGCGCTGTACACCTCCTCGCGCATGCTGTTCTCCCTGGGCAAGCGTGGCGATGCCCCGGCCATGTCGCAACGCACCACCAAGGCAGGTACGCCGCATGTGGCGGTGCTGATGTCGACTGCGGCAGCGTTCCTGTGCGTGTTTGCCAACTATGTGGCGCCGGCCCAGGTGTTCGAGTTCTTGCTGGCCAGCTCCGGCGCCATTGCGCTGCTGGTGTACTTGGTGATCGCGGTGTCGCAACTGCGCATGCGCAGCCAGCGTGAAGCGCGTGGCGAGAAGATCGACTTCAAGATGTGGCTGTTCCCGGGCCTGACCTGGGCGACGATCGCCTTCATCGTTGCTGTGCTGGTGGTGATGGGGCTGCGTGAAGATCACCGCGCCGAGATCATCGCCACTGCCTTGCTGAGCATTGGTGTGGTGGCGGCCGGGCTGCTGGTGCATCGCAAGCGCGAAGCGGCTGGGCGGGTGGCGTTGGATAACTGATCTGCGCTGCTTTGAATGAAAAGGCCGCGCCCTGTGTAGGGCGCGGCCTTTTTGCATGTTACGGCCTGCTAGCGAATTCTGCGTCCCGCTGTAGGAGCAGCCTTGTGCTGCGAAGAGGCCCGTGAAAGCAGCCAATAGTTGCGGTGCATTCACCGGCCTCTTCGCAGCACAAGGCTGCTCCTACCCTAGGGTCGGTGCTGGCTTCTTTAGCCGAACTGCTTCTGCTGCTGTTGCTGCTTGGCCACAACTTCCGAGGCGGCGATATACGCCTCCTGGAACTCGTCGCTTTCCAGCCAGGCCATGGTGGTGTCTTCATCTGCGCCATCCAGCCAGGTGCGGTAGGCATTGAACACCAACACGATGTAGTCGGTGGCGTGCTCTTCCTTGTGCCCCTTGAGCACCAGGGCCAGCAGCGGATCGACCAGGAACACCGAGATCATCGCGACCAGGCTGGTTTCCTGTGCCGCCTTCATCTTGTCGAACAGCTCCTTGTAGCTGTCCGACTCCATGGCCTTGTTGAACACCTGCTCGATGCTGGCGCTGTCGCCGGCGCTGGCTTTGACCGCCTGGCCACTGCGCACCATGCGGTTTTGCTTGGCCTTGCTGGCGGCGCGCTTGGCGCGTTTCTGTTGCTTGGTCGTGGTGGCCATGGGTGAATCCTTGGGTGTGCCTGAAAAAGTGCGCGTATTGAATCGCACTTGCCCGCGAAACCCAAGCGACATGCGAGGGTCTCAGGCAAGCGGCCGGATGTCCGGCATCTACTCATGAGGAATTCAGGGATGAAAACACCGATCTCGCTTTGCCTGCTGGCAGTGGCGCTGGCCGGCTGCGGCAATATTGCCGCGGTCAAATCGTTCAACACGCCTTATGGCTCACCGACTTCAGGCGATACGGCACGCCTGCGGGTGATTGCCGACGGCATGGTGCGCGCTGTGCCGGGCAAGGATTGCGTTGACTGGTACAGCCCCGGCGCCGGGGTAATCGCGGTGCCGAAGGAGGGTTTTGCCGACCGCAATGGCGAAACCCTGGGCATGCCCGCCAGCGCCCCGGTCATGCAGGGTGATGCGGTCAGCGAAGTGCTGGTGCCGGCCGGCAAGCCGTTCACCTTGCACTTTCTCGATGGTGGCCGGAGCAGCTACAACAGCGTGACCAACTGTTTGGGCATGTTCTACTTCGTGCCGCAGAAAGGCGCCGATTACGAAGTGGTGGTGCGCGGCTACAGCGCCTGCGGCGTCAAGCTGCGGCAGCTGGGGGTGGAGCAACCCGTACAGACCACCAAGGCTGAATACTGTAGCGCCATGGCCAACTTCTGATTGCCGCTGTCAGTGGGCGGCGGTAGGCGCTTCATCCTCTTCGAAGTCGCGTGATGCGCGCCCCACCAGCAGCGGGTCTGGGGCGTGCGCTACGGCCAGGTCCTTGCCTGGGTAATCCAGCGAGTGCAGGAAGTGCCGGATGCAGTTGATGCGCGCGCGCTTCTTGTCATCGGACTTGATCACCGTCCAGGGTGCATCGGCGGTGTCAGTATGGAAGAACATCGCTTCTTTGGCGGCGGTGTAGTCGTCCCATTTGTCCAGCGACTTGATGTCGATGGGCGACAGCTTCCAGTGCTTGAGCGGGTCGTCGCGGCGTGAGATGAAGCGCCGTAGCTGCTCTTCGCGGTTTACCGAGAACCAATACTTGAACAGCAGGATGCCGCTGTTGCACAGCATGCGTTCAAGGTCGGGTGCCTGGCGCATGAACTCCAGGTACTGCAGCGGGCTGCAGAAATCCATCACCTTCTCGACCCCGGCGCGGTTGTACCAGGAGCGGTCGAAGAAGACCATTTCGCCCGCCGTGGGCAGGTGCTGGATGTAGCGCTGGAAGTACCACTGGCCCTTCTCCTGCTCGGAAGGCTTTTCCAGCGCCACAATCCGCGCGCCACGTGGGTTCAAGTGCTCCATGAAGCGCTTGATGGTGCCCCCTTTGCCCGCCGCGTCGCGCCCTTCGAACAGGATCACCACGCGCTGTCCGGTTTCCTTCGCCCAGCTCTGCACTTTAAGCAGTTCGATCTGCAGCGCGTGCTTGGCCTTTTCGTATTCCTGGCGGTGCATGCGGGTGCGGTAGGGGTAGCTGGCCGGTAGGCGTGCGCGGGTGCTGTCTTCGTTGCTGCCCTTGGGCGCCCTGGCCACTTCCATGGCTGCCGGTTGCTGGCTGACCTGGGTGATGACGGGGTCGGCGACGGCTTTGATGGCGGGTTTGCGCGGGCGTGCGCGGCGGTTGGGGCTGGTTGGCGTGGCGTTCGAGGTGGATGTGACTAGCAGGGTGGCGTCGTCGCTCATGGAGGTCCTGTCGGTTCTGATGTGCTTTTCCCATGCTAGGGGCGACAGGCCTGGCGCTTATTGATGCGGGTCAATTTACCCGGATAGGTGGGCTCGGCCTCAGCCTCAGGTGGGTGGTTTCCACCTGATACTTAAAGGGCGGGCGCAATAGCCTGATCTGCCTACGCTTAGGTGGGGCTAACAGGAGACTTACCCATGAAGCATTACTTTCACCTGGTGTTGAGCTGTGTCAGCAACGACGGCACCGGTTACAACGATTGGCTTACCCTGGCCCTGGACGAGTACAAGATCACCGAGGCGGAGTTGGCCAAGGCGGTCGCATCTGTTGATGACGCTAGGGCGCTGCTGAGCATTTCCTATCGGGGGCAGATGACCCCCGAGGAATTCGATAGCCAGGCGTAATGGCTGATTTGTGACGAGGCCCTCTGTGCATTGCTCAGAGGGCTTTTTATTTGGCGGGGTTGCAGGTGGCCACTGCAAAAATCGCAGGCAACAAAAAACCCGCACTAGGCGGGTTTCTTGTTGTCGCTTCGGGTAACTTTGCAACCACCAGAAGCTGAAGGTGGTGCCCAGAGACGGAGTCGAACCGCCGACACGAGGATTTTCAATCCTCTGCTCTACCGACTGAGCTATCTGGGCGACGAGGTGAATTAAATAGATTTCCAGACCGTCCGTCAACGACTTTTTGAAAAAATTTTAAATTAATTCCGTCGCTTACGTTTTTTGGGGTCATTCAGCAGGCGGAACGTAGCCTTCGGCCTGGGCGTATTCTTCGCCAGCGAAAAACTTGTCCATCTCGGCCTGGAGGAATTTGCGGTCCTCGGCATTCATCATGTTCAGGCGCTTTTCGTTGATCAGCATGGTCTGGTGCTTCTGCCAGTCGGCCCAGGCCTTCTGCGAGATGTGATCGAAGATGTCCTGGCCCTTGGCACCTGGGTAGGGCGGGCGCTCCAGGCCTGGGAGTTCTTCTTTGTACTTGCGGCACATCACGGTGCGGGTCATCGGGCATCTCCTGCAATCAGTTCGTCGGCCGCGCGTTTGAGCAACTTCTTGACCGGGGCAGCGAGGCCCAGGCGCGGCGGGGTGGCGAGGTTATACCAGAGCCAGTCGGGCTCGGCCACGTGCTGGCCGACCGGGTCGACCTTCACCAGCCAGGGCTCGATCGCCAGCTGGAAGTGGCTGAAGGTGTGGGTCAGGCCGTCTAGGGCGCGGCTATCTGCCAGGCGCAGGCCATGCTGGTAGGCGAGGTCGTCGAGCTGTTCGATGTTCTCAAGCTCCGGCAGGCTCCACAAACCACCCCACAGGCCGCTGGACGGTCGGCGGTACAGCAGGATCGCGCCTTCGTGGTTGGCCAGCAGTGGCATCAGCGTCCGGCGTTGCGGCAGCGCCTTGCGTGGCTTAGGCTCGGGGTAGCGGGTTTCTTCGCCGTGCAGGTGCGCTTCGCAGCCGCGTTGCAGCGGGCAGATCAGGCAGCTGGGCTTGCTGCGGGTACACAGCGTGGCGCCCATGTCCATCATCGCCTGGGTGTAGTGGTTGGCGCGGGTCTGCGGGGTGTAGCGCTCTGCGCTGGCCCACAGCTGGTTGGCCACCTTGGGCTCGCCGGGGTAGCCGGCCTGGGCGGTAAAGCGGGCCAGCACGCGCTTGACGTTGCCGTCCAGGATGGGCGCGCGGATGCCCATGCTGATGCTGGCGATGGCACCGGCGGTGGAGCGGCCGATGCCAGGCAGTTCGGTCAGTTGCTCAACACTGCGCGGGAACTCGCCGCCATGCTGCTCGACGACGATTTTCGCGGCCTTCTGCAGGTTGCGCGCGCGGGTGTAATAGCCCAGGCCCGTCCACAGGTGCAGCACTTCGTCCTCCGGCGCTTCGGCCAGGGCCTGCACGGTGGGTAGGGCCTGCATGAAGCGGTCGAAGTAGTTGAGCACGGTGCTGACCTGGGTCTGCTGCAACATGATTTCCGACACCCATACCCGGTACGGGTTGATGCCCTGTTGCCAGGGCAGGTCGTGTCGGCCGTGCGCGTCATACCAGTCCAGCACGGCGCTGGAGAACTGCTCGGGGCTCATCGTTTGAACAGCCCCTTGAGCGCATCTTTGAGTTCAGGGCTCACTTTGTCTCCGAGTTTTTCGTCGAGTTTTTCATCAATCTTGTCTTTCAGGCGGTTGCCGGCCAGTTTTGCAGCGACCTTGCCCAGGCCGTCCTGGTCCAGGCGGCAGGCCTTGGCGCCAAGCTCCAGCGGGCCGCGGCAGCGCAGCGGTACTTCAACGCCGACATAGCGCTCGTTGACCTGGCAGGCCGGGTCCGGCATGGCGCGTTGGTCGCCTTCGACGACCACGCCAACGTTGTAGTCCATGCCCAGCACGCGCAGGTCGAGGTCGCCGTGGCCGTTGACGGTCAGGCCTGGGATGCGGGCCTTGAGGTCTGGGTTGCTGGCCACGCCATTGCGCACCACCAGGCTGCCACGCAGTTCCTCGAAGGGCGTGTCCTTGCCGCGCGGTTCGCCGCTGAGCGTTTTACGGTTCAGGGTGGCAATGGCCTGGCACAGTTGCTGTTCAAGGTTGGCATTGACCAGCACGCCATCGTTGATGGTGAAGTTGGCGCTGCCATTGAGGGTGTCGACCAGTGCCTTCTGGCTGTTGCCGGTCGCGGTCAGGTCGCTGGTCAGGGTCAGCAGGCCCTTGACCGGTGGCGTTTGCTCTTTGCCCTCGGCCTTGATGAAGTGTTCCACCGGTACCCGGTTGATCTTGGTATTGACGCCAAGCTGCGGCACGGCAGGGCGCACATCGACGGTGCCCTTTGCCTCGAAGCTGCCATTGTAGAGGCCGCCGCGCAGGGTCTGCAGGGTCACCAGGCCGCCTTGGCCGGTGGCCTTGAGCTGGGCATCCTGAATGGGCAGTTTGTCCAGGGTCAGTGCGCCGAACGTCAGGTCGGCCTGCAGGTCGAGGGCGCGCAGGCGGTCCACCGGCAGCAGCTTGTCGTCGCTCCAGGCGACCTGGGTCGGGGCGTTGGGCAGCGGGGAGCTGCTGGCACCGGCCACGGCGCTGGCTTCCTGTTGGTTGACTTCGGCCTGGCGGGCGGCGGTGGCGCCTTTGGCTTGTTCGCTCTTGGCGGGCAGGTAGCGGTCGGCGTCGAAGGTGTCGGCCTTCAGTTGCAGGCGCAGGGCCTGTTTGGCGAAGTCTTCGACGGCCACGCGGCCGGTGAAGGTGCTGTCGTCCAGCTTCACGGCCAGGTCTGCCAGGGCCAGGCTGTTCGACGTGCCTTGCAGGCGGGTGACCAGTTCCAGCTTGGTGAACGCGGCAGGGTCGTTCGTGGCGGGCAGCGGGCGGCCGATGCCGTCGAGGAAGGTGCGCAGGTCGAACTGGGCGATCGACAGGCCGCCGCTGAGTTGCGGTGCCTTGTCCAGGTCGCGCAGGTTCAGTTCACCCAGTGCACGCAGCTGGTTGGCCGAAATTTTCAGGCCGTTCCACGAAGCGACATTGGCTGCCAGGTCGACCAGCAGTTGGCCTTGCGCGGCGAAGGTCACGGTCTTGCCGGCAAACGGCTCGCCCGAGGTTTCGCCCGACAGGCGCATGTCTTCGAAGTTGTAGCGCTTGAGCTTGCGGTCAAAGCGCAGTTCGCCGGCAAGCTCGGTGCGGGCCTTGATGCTCGGGTGGGTGGCACTGAGGAAGGCACTCGCCTTAAGCGCAATGTTCGCGCCTTCGTGGACCGGGCCGGTGCTCAGCTGGATGCTTTCGGCGCTGTAGCTCTGGCCGTTTTTGGCATCGGTGTACTGCACGCGGGCGTTGTTCACGGTCAGGCTGTCGATGTCGAGTTTGACCGCACGCTCGCTGCCGCTGTCGGCTTGCGCTGGGGCCTGTTCGGCAGGTGCCTGGGCCGGTGTATCGGTTGGGGCGCCGTTAGGGGCGGGCAATGGATTGCCGATGTCTTCCCAGTTGCCATGGCCATTTTCGTCGCGGGCCAGGGTCAGGTTCAGGCCTTCGACGCGCACATCGCTCATCTGCACTTCGCGGCGCAGCAGCGGCAGCACGCGTACCGACAGGCCGAGCATCTTCAGGTCGGCGAACGGCTCGCTGGGTTTGCTCAAGGTCGCGATGCTCGCGTCATGCAGCTCCAGGCCCAACCACGGGAACAGGCTCCAGCCGATGTCACCGTTGAGGGTCAGCTCGACATGAGCCTTGTCGCGTGCCAGCTGGCGAATCTCGTCTTTGTAGTCGTTGGGATCAAAGAGGTGGGTCAGGGCGAAGCCCAGCGCCACGATGATCAGCAGCAACCCGAGAAGCCCCAGTCCCAGGATTTTGCCGAACGCTTTCATGGGCGAGTCCTTGTAGTCCGATTTGAATTTCAGCGGCAGAGTATAGCGCCGCAGTGCTTATCCCTGCGTATCCGGCAAGAGATACAGGGCATTTCCCTACGAATGGATCAGATGTTGCGGCTTTCGACAGCCGCAGTTCTCGCAGTTCCTTTTGTGTTGCCTGTACCGGCCTCTTCGCGGGGCAAGCCCGCTCCCACAGGGTTCATCCGATCATGTGGGAGCGGGCTTGCCCCGCGAAGAGGCCGGTACAGGCGAACCGAAATACCGTTTCAGCTACAGAAAAATCCACGATATCAGATTGCTTTCATCCCACCGGGTGCTGGTAACCTTGCGCCGCTTTCGGTGTGCCCGCGACCCATTGTCGCGGTGCGTCGCCCAGTAAAGGCCATACAAAAAGGATCAAACCCATGAGCAGTAACGTCACGGCGGGCACCTTGGCCGGTGCGCCGAGCTTCCTGTCGAAGGAGCGCATCATCGCCCGTCCGGGCTTCAACCGTTGGCTGGTGCCACCGGCCGCCTTGGCTATCCACCTGTGTATCGGCATGGCCTACGGCTTCTCGGTGTTCTGGCTGCCCTTGTCGCAAGCCATCGGCATCACCGCGCCGGTGGCCTGCTCGGCGGACATGGGGTTCATCGCCCGCCTGTTCAGCGCCGAGTGCGACTGGCCGATTTCGATGCTGAGCTGGATCTACACCTTGTTCTTCGTGTTCCTCGGCTGCTCAGCCGCGGTGCTTGGCGGCTGGCTGGAACACGCCGGGCCGCGCAAGGCCGGGCTGGTGTCGGCGCTGTGCTGGTGCGGCGGCATGCTGATCTCGGCGATTGGGGTGAAGACCCATCAGCTGTGGCTGATGTGGCTGGGCTCTGGTGTGATCGGCGGCATTGGCCTGGGCTTGGGCTACATTTCGCCGGTCTCGACGCTGATCAAGTGGTTCCCGGACAAACGCGGCATGGCCACCGGCATGGCGATCATGGGGTTTGGCGGTGGCGCGATGGTCGGCGCCCCCCTGGCGACCGCGCTGATGGGCCACTTTGGCAGCGCAGAAGACGTCGGGGTATGGCAGAGCTTCGTGGTGATGGCGGCGATCTACTTCGTGTTCATGACGGCCGGCGCCCTGGGTTACCGCGTGCCACCGACCGGCTGGAAGCCTGAGGGCTGGACCGCCCCGGCGAAAAAGGCCGGCAATGGCATGGTCACCGACCGCCATGTGCACGTCAGCGTGGCCTGGAAAACCCCACAGTTCGCCCTGGTGTGGCTGGTGCTGTGCCTGAACGTCTCGGCAGGCATCGGTATTCTGGGCATGGCGTCGCCGCTGTTGCAGGAAGTGTTCGCCGGCAAGTTGCTGGGCAACGAGCTGAGCTTCAGCGAACTGAACGCCACCCAGCTGGCGCAAATTGCCGCCATCGCAGCGGGCTTCACTGGCTTGCTGAGCCTGTTCAACATTGGCGGGCGCTTCTTCTGGGCGTCGTTCTCTGACTACATTGGCCGCAAGAACACCTACTTTGCCTTCTTCGCCTTGGGCGTGGGCCTCTACAGCCTGGTGCCGAACATGGGCCACCTGGGCAACGTGGCGCTGTTCGTGGCGGCGTTCTGCATCATCCTGTCGATGTACGGTGGTGGCTTTGCCACGGTGCCGGCGTACCTGGCCGACCTGTTCGGCACGCAGATGGTCGGTGCGATTCATGGGCGCCTGCTGACGGCCTGGGCGGCGGCGGGCGTGCTGGGGCCGGTGCTGATCACCTACCTGCGCGAGTCGCAGCTGGCGGCGGGCGTTGAGCGCGCGGCGGCGTATGACATGACCCTGTATATCCTCGCGGGCCTGCTGGTGCTGGGCTTTATCTGCAACATGCTGATTCGCCCGGTGGCCGACAAGCACTTCATGAGCGACCAGCAACTGGCCGCCGAGCGTGCGCTGAGCCATGACAAGGGTGCCGATGGCGCGCGTTCGCTGGAGTGGCATGCCGCGCCGGGCAGCTTGCCGTTGGTGCTGATCGCCTGGGCTGCGGTGGTTGTGCCGCTGGCTTGGGGGGTGTGGATTACGCTGCAGAAGACGGCTGTACTGTTCCATTGAAGGTAGGGGGGCGCTGTGCGCCCCTTTCGCGGCGCAAGGCCGCTCCTACAAGGGCGTGGTTGGGTGCAAGAGCCGGTGAAAGGGCTGCAACGCAGCCCCAGATTCACAGCTTGTATAGACCTGTAACGGCATCTACCCCCCGTCATTGCTTGCTTTGCCATATGTCATCCGCGTTTCAAGCTGGCGCGTTCTGGGCCTATAATGGAGCCCTTTTCGCCCAATGATTTTGCGGAGCTGGTGATGGTCGAACGTAAGGCTTCCGTCGAGCGCAATACCCTGGAAACCCAGGTCAAGTGCTCGATCAACCTAGATGGCAGCGGCAAGGCCCGATTTGATATCGGTGTGCCTTTCCTTGAACACATGCTCGACCAGATCGCCCGACATGGGCTGATCGATCTGGACATCGAGTGCAAGGGTGACCTGCACATCGACGATCACCATACCGTCGAAGACGTCGGTATCACCCTGGGCCAGGCATTTGCCCAGGCGATCGGCGACAAGAAAGGCATCTTCCGCTACGGCCATGCCTATGTGCCGCTGGACGAAGCGCTGTCGCGTGTGGTCATCGACTTCTCTGGCCGCCCAGGCCTGCAGATGCACGTGCCGTACACCCGCGCCACGGTCGGTGGCTTCGATGTCGACCTGTTCCAGGAGTTCTTCCAGGGCTTCGTCAACCACGCCCTGGTGAGCCTGCACATCGACAACCTGCGTGGCCACAACACCCACCACCAGATCGAAACCGTGTTCAAGGCGTTCGGCCGCGCGCTGCGCATGGCCATTACCCTGGACGAGCGCATGGCCGGGCAGATGCCTTCCACCAAGGGATGCCTGTAAATGCAGACGGTAGCCGTAATCGACTATGGCATGGGCAACCTGCACTCGGTGGCCAAGGCGCTCGAGCATGTCGGCGCCGGCAAGGTGCTGGTCACCAGCGACGCCGCGGTGATCCGCGAGGCTGACCGCGTGGTGTTCCCAGGCGTGGGCGCGATTCGCGACTGCATGGCCGAAATCCGTCGCCTGGGCTTCGACAGCCTGGTGCGTGAAGTCAGCCAGGACCGCCCGTTCCTCGGCATCTGTGTCGGCATGCAAGCGCTGCTCGAACACAGTGAAGAGAACAACGGCGTCGACTGCATCGGCCTGTTCCCAGGCCAGGTGAAGTTTTTCGGCAAGGGCCTGCAAGAGGATGGCGAGCACCTGAAGGTGCCGCACATGGGCTGGAACGAAGTCAGCCAGGCCAACCACCATCCGCTGTGGCACGACATCCCTGACCGCGCACGTTTCTATTTCGTGCACAGCTACTACATCAATGCCGGCAAGCCGAGCCAAGTGGTCGGTCGCGGCCACTATGGCGTCGACTTCGCCGCCGCGCTGGCCGACGGCTCGCGCTTTGCCGTGCAGTTCCACCCAGAGAAGAGCCATACCCATGGCCTGCAGTTGCTGCAGAACTTCGTCGCCTGGGACGGGCGCTGGTAAATGAGCCGATCGAAGACCAAGGCCCCGATCATTACCCTGGCCCCCGAGCAGGAGCGCGAGGCGCTCGATACGCTCAAGCGTTTTCTCGAAGACCGTTTCGAGCTGCAGCTGGGGTCGTTTGAAGTGGCCGAGGTCCTCGACCTGTTCAGCAAAGAGATTGCACCCCATTACTACAACAGGGCGATTGCCGATGTTCAGCTGCACCTCAAGGAGCGGTTCGAGAGCATCGAGAGCGACCTGTGGGCACTCGAGAAGCCCTGAAACCCAACAAATAGACAGGTTCCCAAGATGCTGATTATCCCCGCTATCGATCTGAAGGACGGTGCCTGCGTGCGCCTGCGCCAGGGCCGCATGGAAGACTCCACGGTATTTTCCGATGACCCGGTGAGCATGGCCGCCAAATGGGTCGAGGGTGGCTGCCGCCGCCTGCACCTGGTCGACCTCAACGGCGCCTTCGAAGGCCAGCCGGTCAACGGCGAAGTGGTTACCGCCATCGCCAAGCGTTACCCGACCCTGCCGATCCAGATCGGCGGCGGCATTCGCTCGCTGGAAACCATCGAGCATTACGTCAAGGCGGGCGTCAGCTACGTCATCATCGGCACCAAGGCGGTCAAACAGCCAGAGTTCGTCGCCGAGGCCTGCAAGGCCTTCCCGGGCAAGGTCATCGTTGGCCTGGACGCCAAGGACGGCTTCGTCGCCACCGACGGCTGGGCTGAAGTCAGCACTGTTCAGGTCATCGACCTGGCCAAGCGTTTCGAGGCCGATGGTGTCTCGGCGATCGTCTACACCGACATCGCCAAGGACGGCATGATGCAGGGCTGCAACGTGCCCTTCACCAAAGCCCTGGCCGAAGCCACGCGCATTCCGGTGATCGCATCGGGTGGCATTCACAACCTGGGCGACATCAAGGCCCTGCTGGACGCCAAGGCCCCTGGCATCATCGGCGCCATCACTGGCCGTGCCATCTACGAAGGCACCCTCGATGTCGCCGAGGCCCAGGCCTTCTGCGACAACTACCAAGGCTGAGGACTGAACCATGGCACTGGCCAAGCGCATCATCCCTTGCCTGGACGTGGACAACGGCCGGGTGGTCAAGGGCGTCAAGTTCGAGAACATCCGTGATGCCGGCGACCCGGTAGAAATTGCCCGTCGCTACAACGAGCAGGGTGCCGACGAAATCACCTTCCTCGACATCACCGCCAGCGTCGATGGCCGCGACACCACGCTGCATACCGTCGAGCGCATGGCCAGCCAAGTGTTCATCCCGCTGACCGTGGGCGGTGGCGTGCGCACCGTGCAGGACATCCGCAACCTGCTCAATGCCGGTGCCGACAAGGTCTCGATCAACACGGCTGCGGTGTTCAACCCGGAGTTCGTGGGCGAGGCGGCGGACCGTTTCGGTTCGCAGTGCATCGTTGTTGCCATCGATGCCAAGAAGGTCTCCGCGCCGGGTGAAACGCCGCGCTGGGAGATTTTCACCCATGGCGGGCGCAAGCCGACCGGGTTGGATGCGGTGGAGTGGGCGAAGAAGATGGAAGGCCTGGGTGCCGGTGAGATCCTGCTGACCAGCATGGACCAGGACGGCATGAAGAACGGCTTTGACCTGGGCGTTACCCGGGCCATCAGCGATGCGCTGGGGATTCCGGTGATTGCGTCGGGTGGGGTGGGTAACCTGCAGCACCTGGCGGACGGGATTCTGGAAGGGCATGCCAGCGCGGTGTTGGCGGCCAGTATCTTCCATTTTGGTGAGTACACCGTTCCGGAAGCCAAGGCCTACATGGCTTCGCGCGGGATCGTCGTTCGCTGAGCCATTGCTGGGAGGGCGTTGCCCTCCATTCGCAGCACAAGGCTGCTCCTACAAGAATACGCGCCCCCCTGTAGGAGCAGCCTTGTGCTGCGAATGGGCCGCAACGCGGCCCCACTGGCATCACCCGTGGTTCTTGCCCAGCAACGCGTGGTAAAGCTCGGTATCCCCAAGAATCCCCACCACCTTGTCGTTATCCTGCAGCACCAGCTTGTTGCCCGTCTGATAACGAATCTGCAGCGCCTCACGCATACCGATATCGGCGTGCACCACCGTCGGCCTGCGCTCCAGCAACTCCACATTCTGCCCTGGCGCCCAATTCTGCATATCCAGGCCGTTCTGGCCTTGGCGTGCGCGCTTGAGCGAGCCGCCTTCGCCAATGTCCAGCCATGAGTCGATACCCGGGTCCAGGCACACCGACCCATTGACCCGTTTGCAGTTGTCCAGGCTGCGCATCAGGCTGCGGCCGCACAACACGTTCAGCGGGTTGGTGTGGGCAACGAAGGTGCGCACATAGTCGTCCGCCGGGTTCAGTACGATCTCTTCGGGCTTGCTGTACTGGATGATCCGCCCGTCCTTCATGATTGCAATGCGGCTGCCCAGCTTCAGCGCTTCGTCCAGGTCGTGGCTGACGAACACGATGGTCTTGCTCAGCTTGCGCTGCAGCTCCAGCAGTTCGTCCTGCAGGCCCTGGCGGATCAGCGGGTCGAGTGCCGAGAACGGTTCGTCCATCAGCAGAATGTCGGCATCCATCGCCAGCGCCCGGGCCAGGCCCACCCGCTGCTGCATACCCCCGGACAGCTCGTCGGGCTTCTTGTTGCGCCACTGGGTCAGGCCAACCAGTTCAAGCTTCTCATCCACCAGCTTGCGCCGCTCTTTCTCTGGGCGGCCCTGCATTTCCAGGCCAAAGCTGATGTTCTCGCGCACCGTCAGCCAGGGCATCAGGGCGAACTTCTGGAACACCATGGCGATGCGCTTGGTGCGCATCATCTTGAGCTCGGCCGGGGTGCAGTGGGCGATGTCGATGTGCTTGCCTTCATGCTCGACGAACAGCTTGCCGCGGCTGACCGTGTTCAGGCCGTTGATGCAGCGCAGCAGGCTCGACTTGCCCGAGCCGGACAGGCCCATGAGCACGCAGATTTCGCCTTTCTCGATATCCAGGTTGGCTTTTTCGACACCCACCACCAGGCCGGTCTGCTTGAGGATTTGCTCGCGGGTCTTGCCCTGGTCGAGCAGCGACAATGCCTCGCGCGGTTTGTTGGAGAAGATGACGTCGACGTCTTCGAACCGAATGATGCTCATGCTTCACCCCTTACCGTGACTTCCGGTTGCTTGCAGATACGGTCGAGCATGATCGCCAGCAGCACGATCGCCAGGCCCGCTTCGAAGCCCAGGGAGATATCGGCGGTGTTCAGTGCGTTGACCACAGGTTTGCCCAGGCCGTCGGCGCCCACCAGGGCCGCGATGACTACCATCGACAGCGACAGCATGATGCATTGGGTGACACCGGCCGCGATGCTCGGCATCGCGTGGGGCAGTTCGATGCGGGTCAGCAGCTGACGGCGCGAGCAGCCAAAGGCCTTGCCGGCGTCGAGCAGCTCTTGTGGCACATCGCAAATGCCCAGGTAGGTGAGGCGGATCGGCGCGGCGATGGCGAACACCACCGTCGAGATCAGCCCCGGGACCACGCCCAGGCCGAACAGGGTCAGGGTCGGGATCAGGTAAACGAAGGTGGGTACCGTCTGCATCAGGTCGAGTACCGGGCGCATGGCGGTATAGAACATCGGTTTATGCGCGGCGACGATGCCCAGCGGCACGCCAATGGCCACGCAGACCACGGTGGCGAAGGTCACCTGCGCCAGGGTTTCCATGGTTTCCTGCCAGTAACCCAGGTTGAAGATAAGCAGGAACGACAGCGCAACGAACGCCGTCAGCCCCCACTTGCGCTGAATAACGTGCGCCAGGGCGGCGAACAGGGCGATGAGGACGAACGGGTTGAACCAGGTCAGGGTACTGGTGACGCCATGGATCATGAACTCCAGGCCTTGCGCGATGGCGTCGAAATAATTCGCGCCGTTCTGGGTCAGCCATTCGACGAACGACGCGATGTACTGCCCCAGGGGTATTTTCTGATCGATAAGCATGATAGCGAGCTTCCACCTGCAAAGATTGAAATCAGTCCGGGGCGGGCACGGTCCCGCCCCGAGGTAGCGCTATTGCGTGGTGCGTTATTGCGCCAGCTTGGCCTTGGCCGCCTCAAGGCCGGGTTTGCCATCAACGGTGGTAACGCCCGCCAGCCAGGTATCCAGCTTGCCGGGGTTGTCTTTAAGCCACTTCTTGGCGGCTGCTTCGGGTTTCATCTTGTCGTCCAGGACATAGCCCATCATGGTGCTTTCATCCTTGAGCTCGAACGACAGGTTCTTGAGCAGTTGGCCAACGTTGCTGCATTCCTGCACGTAACCCTTGCGGGTGTTGGTCAATACGGTTGCCTTGCCGAATTCGGGGCCGAAGAAATCATCCCCGCCGGTGAGGTACTGCATCTTGAAGCGGGTGTTCATCGGGTGCGGTTCCCAGCCCAGGAACACCACCGACTCGTTGCGTTTTTGCGCCCGGTCGACCTGCGACAGCATGCCGGCCTCGCTCGACTGCACGATCTTGAAGCCGGCGTCCTTCAGGCCGAAGGCGTTCTTGTCGATCATGCTCTGGATGGTGCGGTTGCCGTCGTTACCCGGCTCGATGCCGTAGATCTTGCCGTCCAGTTCTTTCTTGAACTTGGGGATGTCGCTGAAATCCTTCAGGCCCTTGTCATACAGCGCCTGGGGCACGGCCAAGGTGTACTTGGCGTTTTCCAGGTTGGCGCGCACGGTCTCGACGGTGCCGGCGTCGCGGTACTGCTTGATGTCGTTCTCCATGGTCGGCATCCAGTTGCCGAGAAACACGTCCAGGTCCTTGCCGGTGGCCAGCGACTTATAGGTCACCGGTACCGAGATCATGGTGGTGTGGGTCTTGTAACCCAGGGCTTCGAGCACAACGCTTGTGGTGGCTGTCGTCACCGTGATGTCGGTCCAGCCGACATCGGAGAAACGTACCGTCTGGCACTGCTCAGGCTCGGCGGCCTGGGCCAGCAGCGGGGTGGACAACAACGCAACCAACAACAGCGAGGGTGAACCTTTCATGGATGGACTCCTGTGATTTTGTCTTCGGGTTCGCGTGGGTCGCCGGGCGTTCTGAAGGTCCGGTCGACCAGGCCTGCAGAGGGCAGGTTGCGTGGCCGTGCTATACGAGTCGCTTTTGATAATCCTCCAGCGCCGGGCAATCGCCTACTGGTGGGGTCGTATCCAGTACGGAACGGGTCGTATCCAGTACTGGCGATGTCGCATATGGATTTTTCCACCCCCTCGGCCGCGTTTTTGCGTCACCAGGCCGCTGGAAAACGGCGTGAAGACGGCAGTACCTCAGGTAAAAACAGCACGGCGCAGCTGGACAAAACTACGTCGGTTGCAGACGGCGAAGGGGTAGGCAAAAGGCCGATGATGCGTGCATTCATGGCGGCTCGCAGCTTCAGCCTAGCAGTTGCCCCGCCCTGCGCATGGCGCGCAGAGACAAGCCCAGCAAGAGGTGATTCGACAATGGCCATCAGCGTGTTCGACCTGTTCAAGATTGGTGTCGGGCCCTCCAGCTCCCACACCGTCGGCCCCATGCGGGCTGGCGCTCTGTTTGTGCAGGGGCTGCGCGAGCGCGGCGAACTGGAGCAGGTAAAACGGGTCGAGGTGCGGCTGTATGGTTCGCTCTCGGCCACCGGCATCGGTCACGGCACCGACAACGCCACCATCATGGGCCTGATGGGCGACTGGCCGGACGCCATCGACCCGACCCAGATCGTCCCTCGCATCGCCGACCTGCGCGAAACCAACACCCTGCTGCTGGCCGGCCGCCTGCCCATCGAGTTTGTCTGGGCCCGCGACATGCTGTTGCTGGACGAGAACCTGCCGTACCACCCCAACGCCATGACCTTGATCGCCGAAGGCGCGCAGGGCGAGTTGCACCGCGACACCTACTACTCGGTGGGCGGTGGCTTTGTGGTCGATGCTGCGCAGGCCGCCAGCGGTGTGCTGGACGCCGACCAGACCGTATTGCCCTACGACTTCAACAGTGCCGCCGAGCTGCTGCAACTGTGCAAGCAAAACGACCTCAGCGTGTCGCAATTGATGATGGCCAACGAGAAGGTCTGGCGCAGCGAGGAAGAGATCCACGCCGGCCTGCAGAAGCTTTGGCAAGCCATGCAGGAGTGCGTCACCAACGGCCTGAAATACGAAGGCACGCTGCCCGGTGGCCTCAACGTACGGCGCCGCGCCGCCAAGCTGCACCGCAGCTTGCAAGAGATCGGCAAGCCCAACGTGATCGGCTCGACCATGAGCGCCATGGAGTGGGTCAACCTGTTCGCCCTGGCGGTCAACGAAGAAAACGCCGCCGGCGGGCGCATGGTCACCGCGCCCACTAACGGCGCTGCGGGCATCATCCCGGCGGTGCTGCACTACTACATGCGCTTCAGTGATGTGGTGGACGAGTCGAACGTGACCGACTTCTTCCTCGGGGCGGCAGCGGTCGGCATCCTGTGCAAGAAGAACGCTTCAATTTCCGGCGCCGAAGTCGGCTGCCAGGGCGAGGTCGGTTCGGCCTGTGCCATGGCGGCGGCAGGCCTTGCGCAAGTGTTGGGGGCGACACCGCCACAATTGGAAAACGCCGCCGAAATCGCTTTGGAACACAACCTTGGCCTGACCTGCGACCCGGTCGGTGGCCTGGTGCAGGTGCCGTGCATCGAGCGCAACGCGATTGCCGCAGTCAAGGCGATCAACGCGGTGCAGATGGCCCTGCGCGGCGACGGCGAACACTTCATTTCCCTCGACCAGGTGATCCGCACCATGCGTGACACCGGCGCCGACATGCACGACAAGTACAAAGAGACCTCACGCGGCGGCCTGGCGGTCAGCGCCATCGAATGCTGATGCGCTAATCACGCGCTGCTGGTCACCACGACGCCCCACTATGGGGCGTTTGTGCATGACCGGCCGTCAGATGTCGCGATGAGTGTGGGCATTGTCGGTGACACTTAAGAGTGTCGTTTCTGGGCAACCCACAAGGCACGTGTCACCAAAGTGCTCAGCAGTTACAAGGAGCGCGCCTAGCACGGCGGTTCCAGAAGTTCAGCCAGCCCGCGCCGAAGGCCCTGATTTGCCGAGTAAAGGCGTCGTTTTCAGGTTTTTTCGGATAGCCGTTCAATTTCAGGCACGGCGTTTGCGTTGTGATTGGCAACAAGCCCCTACCTACGAAGAGGGGGCCATAACAAAAAAATCAGTGCCCGCCTGAGGCACACCCTGCATTTGTGTGAGGAGAAATCGCGATGACGTCGTACACCTCCGGGAATCCAACCCAGAACCGCACAGCTCCCCAGTCCATCGGGTTTCTTCTACTGGACAACTTCACCCTGATTTCCCTGGCGTCGGCGGTAGAGCCGCTGCGCATGGCCAACCAGCTTTCCGGCCGCGAGCTGTACCGCTGGCACACCCTGACCGTCGATGGCGGCCAGGTCTGGGCCAGTGATGGCCTGCAGATCACCCCCGACGCGGCCATGCACAATGCGCCGCCGATCGACACCGTGATTGTCTGCGGTGGTGTCGGCATTCAGCGCACCGTTACCCGTGAACACGTGACCTGGCTACAGGCGCAGGCTCGCCAGTCGCGGCGCCTGGGCGCGGTGTGTACTGGCAGCTGGGCGCTGGCCTGTGCCGGGCTGCTCGACGGCTTCGATTGCAGCGTGCACTGGGAATGCCTGGCCGCCATGCAGGAGGCTTACCCACGGGTGAACATGAGCACCCGCCTGTTCACCCTCGACCGCAACCGCTTCACCAGCTCCGGTGGCACCGCGCCGCTGGACATGATGCTGCACCTGATCAGCCGCGATCACGGCCGTGAACTGTCGGCGGCGATCTCCGAGATGTTCGTCTACGAGCGCATTCGCAACGAGCAAGATCACCAGCGCGTGCCGCTCAAGCACATGCTCGGCACCAACCAGCCGAAGCTGCAGGAAATCGTCGCGCTGATGGAGGCCAACCTGGAAGAGCCGATCGACCTCGACGAACTGGCGGTGTATGTGTCGGTGTCGCGGCGCCAGCTCGAGCGCTTGTTCCAGAAGTACCTGCACTGCTCGCCGTCGCGCTATTACCTGAAGCTGCGCCTGATCCGCGCGCGGCAGTTGCTGAAGCAGACGCCGATGTCGATCATCGAAGTGGCCTCGGTGTGTGGCTTCGTCTCTACCCCGCATTTCTCCAAGTGCTACCGCGAGTACTTCGGCATTCCGCCGCGTGATGAGCGCGTGGGCTCCAACACCGCGCAGCAGGTGGCGATGATGCCGATCCCGCAGGCCATGACCCTGTCGCCGCACAGCGGGCCGATGGCGGCGCTGAGCCAGGCACGCAACGAGTCGACGTTCGCCAGCGTAAGGCTGTAAACGCTACGCGCCCGTTTGTAGGAGCAGCCTTGTGCTGCGAAGAGGCCGGTGAAAACAGGTTCGTTATATGAAGCTGTCACCGGCCTCTTCGCAGCACAAGGCTGCTCCTACACGTGAACACCGCCCGTGATCATGTATTGATAATGATTCTCGACTACGGGTAACATCGCCGCCCCCGATACTCCCTGGCATACCACCCCGTGGCGGACGACAAACTGCAGCTGTACTTGGCCCATCGGGCGGCGTTGGTCGATTATGCGCGCCCGATCGTTGGCTGCCGTGCCCGCGCCGAGGATGTGGTCCAGGAAGCCTGGCTGCGTTTCAGTGGGCAGCAGGATGATGCCGACATCCGCCACCCGGCCAGCTACCTCTACCGCATCGTGCGTAACCTGGCCCTGGATCAGACCCGCCGCACCGCCACCGAAAAAGCCCAGCCAGACGGCGACGAAATCCTCGCCGAGCTGCCGTCGAGCAGTGCCTCGCCCGAGCAGGCGGTCAGCCAGCAGAACGAGCTGGACGCCATCAGCCGAGCCCTCGAAGAGCTGCCGCAACGCACCCGCATCGCCTTCGAAATGCACCGCCTAGGGGGCTTCACCTTGCAGCAGGTGGCCAACCACCTGAACGTCTCCGTGAGCTTGGTGCATCAACTGGTGCGCGACGCCATGAGCCATTGCATGGCGCGGCTGGAGGACGACCTTTGACGGGGCTGTTGAAAAAACCAGGCGCTGGCGCGTCCTTTGCTCATCGGGCCGACTCTGTGCGACCCTTCGCGCCCCTCAGCCCCCAGGAGACGTGCCGGACATGACGCCAGCAGACCTCGTATCCAGCCGCCGCGAGCAGGCCCTGGACTGGCTCCTGCGCCTGCAGCAGGCCCCGCAGGATGGGCCGCTGCGTGCCGAGTTCGAGCAATGGTGCGCCAGCGATTCGGCCAACGCCGAGGCCTACCGCAAGGCCGAGCGGGTGTGGCAGCTGACGGGGCAACTGGCCCCTGCCACCTCTGCGCAATGGCCGCAAGCCGAGGTACTGCACCTGCCTGTGCCGCGCACATCTCGGCGCCGCTGGTGGCTGGGCGCTGCGGTCGCTGCCTGCCTGTTGGTGGCGCTGGCGCCTTCCTTGAGCCTGCGGCTGCAGGCCGACTACCGCACGGCCCAGGGCGAAACACGCGACATTACCCTGGCCGATGGCAGCGTGGTGCAGATGGACAGCGACACGGCCATCGCCGTGGACTATGCGGGTGATCACCGCGATGTGCGCTTGCTCACCGGCCAGGCCTTTTTCCAGGTCACCCCCGACAAAGCCAAGCCGTTTCACGTGCGTGCCCAGGCGGTACAGGTGACGGTGACCGGGACGGCGTTCAACGTCGCACTGCGGCCAGGCAGGGTAGGAGTGGATGTGCAACACGGGTCGGTGCGGGTCGAGGACAGCGGCGATGGGCATGTGCTGTCCGGTGCGCTGACTGCAGGGCAGCGGCTGCGCTATGACCATGGGCTGGTACAGGTGCACACCTTCGTGCCCGCGCAGGCGGCCGCCTGGCGCCAAGGGCAACTGATTGCCGATGACCAGACGGTGGCCGAACTGGTTGCGGAGCTGGCGCGCTACCTGCCGGGCAAGGTGCTGCTGCGTGACGATGCGCTGGGGGCCAAGCGCGTCACCGGTGTGTATGACCTGCGCAAACCCGAGGCGGCGCTGCGTGCGGTGGTCCGGCCGCATGGCGGAGAGCTGCGTAGCTATGGGCCTTGGTTGTTGGTGTTGAGTAAGCCTTGAAATGGCCGGGGGCCGCTTTGCGGCCCTTTCGCGACGCAAGGCCGCTCCTACAGCGAGTCAGGCGCCGCACCTGTAGGAGCGGCCTTGCGTCGCGATGGGCTGCGTAGCAGCCCCAAAAAGCGCGCCACAAAAAACTAATTTCACAATTTTCTGAAAAATCCCCGCACTGCCCCGTCTTCTTCCCCGCGCGCAATAACTGATACCGATTCGTATTCAATTTTGCAGCCCGGCGATTGCCCGGGGTGGGGATGTGGGATGACTGAAACAACAAGCCGTATGCCTCGCCAAGCGCGGGGGTGGTCGTTGCGCCTGAAGCATTTGGCCCGCAGTACGCTGCTTGGCGCAGGCTGTGCCCTGTTCGTGCCTGCAGTGTCGGCAAGTGAGGCCGCCGCCGCTTCGCAATTGGCGCAAGTGCATGCTTTTGCTATCCCGGCGCAGGACCTTGCTGGCGCGTTGATCGCCTTCGGCCAGCAAAGCGGTCTGCAAATGACCGCCGATGCGCAGTTGCTGGAGGGCGCGCAAAGCAATGCCGTGCAGGGGCGTTTCAGCAACGAAGCGGCATTGGCTCGCCTGCTTTCTGGCAGTGGCCTGACCTGGGACTACGACGGTGGTGTGGTAAGCCTGCGCCTCCTGCACAGCGATGCAGATGCCGGCCCAATGGAATTGCATGACACCTTGGTGCTGGGCGATAGCGGCGACAATGGTTACCTGGGTGCCACGGTCATCAGCAATCAGGCCATCCGTGCCTTCCCAGGGGCCAACGGCGATATCACGACCCTGCTGCAGATGCACCCGAGCGTGCAATTTTCCAGCGCGCAAAAAAGCTCCAACACCCCGGGCGAAATCGACCCCGCCGACATCAGCATCAACGGCGCCAAGTTCTACCAGAACAACTTCATGATCGATGGCATTTCGATCAATAACGACTTGGACCCTGGCGCCCATGGCTACAGTGAAAACCGCCAATTCGATGCCGCGCCCAGCAACCCCCACGGCATAGCCCTGGACGCTGACCTGCTGCAGGAAGTGAAGGTCTACGACAGCAACGTTCCAGTCGAATACGGTGGCTTCAATGGCGGCGTGATCGATGCCATCACCCGTCGCCCGAGCAGAGAACTGCACGGCAAGATCTCCTATGCACTGACCCGCTCGGAGTGGACCCGCTACCACATTACCGAAGCCGATCAGGAGAGCTTCGACCACGCCTCTTCCGAGCAGTACCAGCCGGAGTTCGAGAAGACCACGTTGCGAGGCATGCTCGAGGGCCACCTGACCGACAATTTCGGTGCCATCTTGAGCTTTTCCCAGCGCCGCTCGGTGATCCCGCTCAACCGTTACGAAAATGGTTACAGCAGCCCTAATGCCGACAGCAGCGCGGACCAGACCCGCCAGCTGGACAACTACATGCTCAAGACCTATTGGGACGTCAACGAGCGGTTGACGCTGGAAGGCTCGTTCATCCACGCGCCTCAGGAGAACGTATTTTTCCGGCAGAATTTTCTCGACTCCGATTTCACCAACACCAATGGCGGCTGGCAGGGCTCGCTGAAGGCCGTCTGGGAAGGTGACCAAGCGCGCTGGACGCACACGCTGGCGCTTACCAACCTGTACAGCTCGCGAGAGGCCGACAGCAAGGACACGGTGTTCTGGTATTACTCCGATGAGAAGAACTGGGGTAACCCCACCGGCAATACAGCCCGCAGCGGTGAGGGCTCGTTCGGCAATCTGGACCAGCGTCAGCGCGGTCTTGATTACACCCTCAAGGGCCAATGGCAGACGTTCGATTTCGCCGGTACCAGCCACGCGTTCACGACAGGCCTTGAGTTGTCGCAAAAGCACGCGGAGTGGGAGCGCGAAGCAACCGGGCAGGGCGTGAGCGGGTTTAGCCGCGACGACGAAACCCAATGCGCAGGCGACGATCCGTGGTGCTCCGTCAGCCCGTTGCTCAACGGGAAAAGCCGCCAGTGGGCGAACCTGCGTACCCAGTACAACGCAGGCAAGCTGGACCTGACCGAAAACGCTTACGCCGTGTTCATCGACGACCAGATGCAGATAGGCAAGCTCAGCCTGCGCCCGGGCGTGCGCTTCGAAGGCGATGACTACATGCAGCAGAAGACCCTTTCACCGCGCTTTGCCGGTGACTACGACTTCTTTGGCGACCGGAGCACGGTGCTGGTTTTCGGCGCCAACCGCTATTACGGCCGCAACCTGTTCAAGTACCGCCTTGCCGATGGCCGCCAGGGCTTCAACACCACCTATACCCGCAGCAGCCAGACCAGTGAGTGGGTTGGTCGGCAAACGCTGAACACCAACCGTTTTTCAGACATGAACATCCCTTACGATGATGAACTGATGCTCGGCCTGGAACAGCGCTGGCTGAACACTGACTTTCGCCTGAAGTACGTGCACCGCAAGGGCAAGGACCAGGTGGTGCGGTCATCGTCGCGGGTGCTTGGCCTGGATCCCCTTGAGGGCTACCAGGCCATTTACTACACCTACGTGAATGCGGGTGCGAGCGAGAGCGACAACCTGTCCCTGACCGTTACGCCCAATCAGCCATTGCGGGTGCTGGGCAGTGTCACCAGCCTGCAACTGGCACTGGATTGGTCGCGCAGCAAGAATGCCTACAGCACCTATGAAGCTGGCTTCAATGACGCCGAATACGCGGATGGTGATGTGCTCTACGACGGCAAACGCATGGCTTACAGCCAACTCCCGGCCAGCGACTTCAACCGCCCTTGGACCGCCCGCCTGACCACCATTACCGAGATCCCGCGCTGGCACCTGAGCATCAGCAACTTCTTTCGTTACCGGGGTGCGTACGACCAGATCATCGACACCGGCCGCACCGCCGATGTGGACGGCGAGGCCCTGGCCGTTTACGACACCGCTTCGGTGGCTGGCGCTCCCACCTGGGACATGCGCGTGAAATGGGAAATGCCCACCGCCAGGGAGCAGGCGCTGTTTGTTGCTGTGGACGTGACCAACGTCACTGACAAGGTCAACTCGATCGTCAGCAACAGCAGCACCGTCCGCACCACGTATGAAGTCGGCCGCCAGTACTGGCTGGAAGTCGGCTACCGCTTCTGACCCCATAAAAAACCGTGGACACCCTGATGAAAAAGCTCATTGCGGGCCTGCTCGGCCCGCTGCTGCTCGGCGCCTGCACCGCGCTACCCGAACCTGACTCGCCATTGCCTTGGGATGCCCAAGTCAGCCAAGGCACCCTGGCCAACGGCCTGCAATACCGGCTGGTGCGCGAGACCGCCCAGCCTGGCCGGCTCGACCTGCGCCTGACGGTCAATGCCGGTTCCATCGACGAAACCGACGACCAGGTGGGCGTCGCGCACATGGTCGAACACCTGGTGTTCCACAGCCGCGCCGGGCAGCCGGGCAACCTGCGCCAGCGCATGACGGCGTTGGGCTGGGTGCAAGGCCGTCACTTCAATGCGGTGACCAACTACGAACGCACCCAGTTCATGCTCAGCCCGCCGGCCGGCGTGCGCCAGGCCCCGCAGGCTCTGCAAGCATTGGCCGACCTGGCGTTCGCCGGCGACTACAGTGCTGCCGACCTTGAGCGCGAACGGCCGATCGTCATCGAGGAGTGGCGGGGCGGCCTGGGTGTGGCCCAGCGCATGAACCAGCAACGCACCGCGTCGCAACGGGTTGGCTCACGTTACCCAGAGCACCGCACCATCGGCAACGAGGCGGCCATCCGCAGTGCCAGCCTGGCCAGCTTGCAAGGCTTTCAGGCGCGCTGGTACCAGGCGCCGAACATGGTGATTTCGGCGGTGGGCGATTTCGAGCCCAAGGCCATGCTGGCGCAGATCGAGCACACCTTCGGCAAGGCCAAAGGTGGTGCCAGCCCGGCTCGCGACTACCGCGACCTGCCGCTGGACAACGCGCTGAAAATCTTCCGCCTGCAAGACCCGCAGTCCGGCAGCAACCAGGTGGCGCTGTTGTTCCGCCTGCATGAACCGGACAGCCGCGGCACCACCCGCGCGGCGCTGCGTGAGCGGTTGATCGACCGCATGGCCTTGGCCGCGCTGCTCGACAGCCTGCGTCGCCAGCCGCTGGCGCCCGGGGTGCGCAGCCTGGTGGCACAGAAAACCCTGATCGGCAGCCAGTCGACGGTGCTGGGTATCGCTGCTGGCGTCGAAGGCCAGCAGCACGAACAGGCGCTGCGCCAGCTGCTGACCGAGATCGAGCGCCTGCGTCAGCATGGCTTCAGCGCGCAGGACTACCAAAAACAGCAAGCCCATATTCGCGCCTTGGGCGACAAGACCTTGGCCAACCGCACGCCACGTACGTTCGAGCAGTGGGTCGAACAGCTCAACAACGCCACCGCGGCAGAAGGCAGCGTGGTCGAGCGTCATGCTGCTGCCCGTCGCTACCTGCAGGTGCTGCCAGGCATCGAGCGGGAAGACCTCAATCACAGGCTGCGGCGTTGGCTTGGCAGTGCCGATCGCGTGTTGCAGTTCAGCGTGCCTGGGCAGTCGCAGGTCGAGTTGCCAAGCGTGGCAGCGGTCGAGGCACTGCGGTTGGAGATTGCCAGCCAGACGCTTTCGCCACCTGTTCAGCAGTCAGCTGAAACCCCGAGCGTAGCCAGTTACAAGCCCGATGCACCGGGCACCGCAGGGCACATTGTCGACCGCAAGGCATTCCCTGCTGAGCACGTCGAACACTGGCGCTTGGGTAACGGCGACCGGCTGGTATGGCTGCGCCGTAACGGCCCAGAGGGCAAGTGGCTGTTACAAGCGGACTCGTCCGCCGGCTACCGCCTCGCCGATGCGCCTGCCTGGCGCTTACAGATGGCTGCCCAACTGGCCGTGCGCAGCGGGCCGGACGGTGCGCAGGCGTGGCGCCAGGCGCAAGGTGCCACCGTCAGCCTTGAGCATCAGCCACAGCGCCTGCAGTTGAACCTCAGCACCCGCCCCGAGCAACTTCCGGCCTTGCTGCAGAGCTACCGGCTGAGCCAACAGGCGAGCATCGACGCCACGTTGTTCGACGAGGCGCGCAGCGATCTGCTGCAGCGCTTGCGCAGTCGTCCCGAGGATGTGCGTGCGCGCCAGGAGCGCGAGCAGCGCGTACTCAAGTACGGGGCCGATCATTGGCAAACCCCTGGCCAGGCTGCGCTGCAACAGCTCGATCGCAAGCAGTTGCAGGCGGACTGGCAGCGCCTTGCCCGTGCGCCGGTGACTTACTACCTGATGGCCGATGTGCCCGCAGAACAGCTCGAACCGCTGGTGCGCGGCTACCTGGCCAACCTGCCGCGCGGCGTCTCGCCAAACCCGCAAGCCGCGTTGCAGCAACCCGGCCAGCGCCGCAGCGACCTGGCGATCGCGCTCGAGCCCCGCGCCGTGCTGCAGGCCAACAGCTACCAGCCGCACGCCTGGCAACCTCAGGCCGCCATGCGCGTCGCACTGCTGCGTGAGCTGGCCAACCAGCAGCTCAAACAGCAACTGCGTGGCGAGGCCTCGGGGGTTTATCGCCTGAGCTTCGATGCCCAGCTCGACCCCGATTCGCAGCGCATCGAAAGCACCCTGAGTTTTACCTGCGACCCGGCGCGTGTGGATGAGTTATGGGCACTGGCGCAGCAGACCCTGGCCGAGCTGAAGGTGGATGAGCAGTGGCTGTTGGCCGAGCGTCGCGAGCTGGCGCGCCAGGAGGCCAAACGCCGCGAAGACCCGCAAACCCAATTCAAGCGCTTGATCCTCAGTGAGCGCCACTGGCAGGACCCTCGCTACCTGAGCGAACAGGCGAGGCTGCCCGAGGCACTGACCGTGCCGGCCATGCAGCAACTGGCGCGGCAGTTGTTCCCCGTCGCCAACCAGGTGCAGCTGCGCCTGCTGCCATCGGCTGCCGCGCTGGAGCAGGCGTTGTGAATACCCTGCGCAGGTTCTACCGCCTGAGCCGGCCATTCTGGCAAGCCCGCCAGCAGTGGCTTGCCTGGCTGATGCTGGCGACGATCATCGGGCTTGGCCTGTTGATCGTGCAGATCAACGTGTTGATCAACAGCTGGAGTAAAACCTTCTACGACACGCTGGCGTCTTTCGACACCGCGGGGCTGTACGCGCTGGCCGGTGAGTACGCGCTCTATCTTGGGCTCTACGTGCTGATTTTTGTCGCCCTCGACTACCTGCGCAAAGGGCTGGTACTGCGCTGGCGCCAAGCGATGACCGGGCGTTTGATCGATGCTTGGCTGGGCGACCAGGCGTTCTACCGCCTGGGGCTCAGCGGCGAACCCGACAACCCGGACCAGCGCATCGCCCAGGACGTCGACCTGATGGTGGACCTGAGCATCGAGCTGGTGGCCTCGCTGGTAGTCAATCTGGCCCAGGTCGGCGCGTTCGTGGTGATCCTGTGGAACCTGTCCGGGGTGCAGACCTTCCACCTGTTCGGCGAACCCTTCACCGTGCATGGCTACCTGCTGTGGATCGTGCTGGCCTACACCTTGATCGGCAGTGTCCTGACCCACCTGATTGGCAAACCCTTGCACGCGCTCAACTATGCGCGTGAGCAACGGGAGGCGGACTTTCGCGCGGGCCTGCTGCGCAAGCGCGACCACGCCGAGCAAATTGCCCTGTACCGAGGCGAGGCGGTCGAGCGCCAGCACTTGGCACAGCGCTTCCAGGCGATTGCCGAGAACTGGCGACAACTCATGGGCCGTGAGCGTGACCTGAGCCTGTTCACGGTCGCCTACCAGCGCTTCAGCCTGATCGTGCCGGTATTCGCGGCGCTGCCCGCGTTCATGGCCAAGACCATCACCTTGGGTGGCCTGATGCAGATTCGCAGCGCGTTCAATGCCGTGCACGACTCGCTCAGCTGGTTCATCAAGCTGTACCACAAGCTGGTGCGCTGGAGCGCGGCGCTGGAGCGGCTCGACCAGTTCGAGCAGGCCATCGCCGCCAGCCGCCAGCAGGTGATCAAGGCGCCGCAGGGCAATTGCCTGTGCTTGCAAGGGCTGACGGTATGCCGGCCCGACGGCAGTCATTTGCTCCGCGGCCTCAAGCTGCGCGTCGGCCAGGGGCAGTGGGTACGGCTGGCCGGGCACAGCGGGTTGGGCAAGTCGACCTTGCTGCGCACCTTGCAGGGGCTGTGGCCCCATTGCACGGGTGATTGGCAATTGCCGCCGGGGCGCAGCCTGTTGTTGCCGCAGCAGCCGTATCTGCCGCAGATGAGCTTGCGTGGCTTGCTGGCTTATCCACAGGTGCGGTCGATAGACGATGTGCAGTTGGTCGATGTGCTGGGCAAGGTGGGGCTGGGCGGGTTGATTGGGCAACTGGACAGGCAGGTGGAGTGGGAGCGGGTGCTTTCTGGCGGCGAGCAGCAGCGGGTGAGCCTGGCGCGGGCGCTGTTGTACCGGCCGGATACGTTGTACCTGGATGAGGCGACCAGTCAGCTGGATATTGGCAGTGCGCAGCGTTTGCTGGGGATGCTCAAGCGGGAGTTGCCGGGGTGTACCGTGGTGGCGGTGACCCACCAGGAAGGGCTGGCAGGGGTGTTTGGGAAAACGTTTGAGCTAGAGCCTGTGTGAACGTGCACCGACCTCTTCGCGGGTGAACCCGCTCCCACAGGGGGCTCACAGCCTTTGCAGGCTCTGCT